>DATLYP010000161.1:0-9964 GCA_035574655.1 Gaiellaceae bacterium | reverse complement strand
CTCGGGCGCGACCCCGAGCACGCGCGCCGCGCCCGCGAGCCACGCCTCCCAGAGCGGACGGGTGTCGGCGAGCACCCCGTCCACGTCGAGGGCGAGCGCCCGCGGCGCGGCCATCTACGCGGCGAGCGCCCGCGCGCGGGCGCGCTGCCAGAGGAGGACGCCGGCGACGACGCCCACCGCGTCGATCGCCACGTCGAGCGGCGCGCCCGAGCGGCCGGGGACGAAGGCCTGGTGGATCTCGTCGCTGATCGCGTACAGGGTTCCGAGCGCGGCGGCGGCCGTGGGCTGGGCGAGGGCGCGGGCGAGCAGGAGGCCGAGCACCGCGTACTCGGTCAGGTGGGCGAGCTTGCGGAGCAGCGTGTCCCAGCCGCCGAGGCCCGTCCCCAGGTCGGGCACGGAGGAGAGGACGAAGATCAGCGCCGCCCAGCCGAGGACGGGAAGCCACAGGCTGAGGGTGGCGCGGAGCGTCGCGGGGCGCCGCAACGCGTACTCGCGGGAGCCGCTGCCGGGCACCGTCCGATGATAGGCTCGGCGCCACAACGGAGCGCGGTGAGGGAACCCGGTGCGAGTCCGGGACGGTCCCGCCGCTGTGAGGGGAGACGCCCTCCGCCACGAGGCCACTGGCGCGAGCTGGGAAGGCGGCGGAGGGGGCGCCCCGAGTCAGAAGACCTGCCGCGTTCCTCGCCGACCGAACCCCTCGAGGAAGGAGGATTCAGGTGCTTCGCTCTCTCGCCGCAGCCGCAGGGACGCTCTTCGCGGCGCTCGCGCTCGCCCTCCCCGGCGCCGCCGGGACCGGCCCCCAGGCGACCGCGGGGCCGGCCGCGGCCGGCCGCTTCCCGGTCACGATCACCACCCCCGCGGGCACGGTCACCGTGCGGGCCAAGCCCCGCCGGATCGTCTCCCTCTCGCCCACCGCGACGGAGACCCTCTTCGCGATCGGCGCCGGCCCGCAGGTCGTGGCGGTGGACGACCAGTCCGACTACCCCCGGCAGGCCCCGCGCACCGCGCTCTCCGGGTTCACCCCCAACGTGGAGGCGATCGCCTCCTACCGGCCCGACCTGGTCGTCGCCGCCTACGACCCGAAGGGGCTCTCCCAGGCCCTCCGCCGGCTGGGCGTGCCGGTGGTGATCCACGGCGCGCCCGCCACCTTCGCGGGCGCCTACCAGCAGATCCGCCAGCTCGGGCTCGTCACCGGCAACGAGCGGGGCGCGCGGACGCTGATCGCGCGCATGAAGGCGCGGATCGGGCGGATCGTGGGCGCCTTCCGGGCGCGCGCCCGCGGGCTCTCCGTCTACCACGAGGTGAGCCCCGACCTCTACTCGGCCTCCTCGCGCTCCTTCGTCGGCAAGGTGTACGCGGCCTTCGGGCTGCGCAACATCGCCGACGCCGCCGACACGGCCGGGACGGGCTTCCCCCAGCTCTCCTCCGAGTACGTGATCGCCGCCGACCCGGACGTGATCGTGCTCGCGGACACCGTCTGCTGCGGGCAGACCCCGTCCACGGTCGCCGCCCGCCCCGGCTGGGACCGGATCAGCGCCGTGCGCACCGGCTCCATCGTCCGCATCCACGACTCGATCGCCTCCCGCTGGGGGCCGCGGCTCGTGAGCTTCTTCCGCGCGGTGGCGGCCGCGCTCCAGCGGCTGCGCCCGTAGCCGTGCGGTGAGCGCGAGGACGGAGGCGGCGGCGCAGGTCCGCGCCCGCGGGCCGGCGCCGGCCTGGCTGGCGGCGGCCGCCGCCTTCCTCCTCGCCGCGCTCGCCCTCGGCGTGGTCACCGGGCCGATCGAGCTCGGGCTGGGACGGGTGCTCTCCTCCCTGGGCGCGCGGCTGCACCTGCCGGGGGTGGAGACGCCGCTCTCGCCCACGGAGGAGACGATCCTCTGGGAGATCCGGATGCCGCGGGTCGCGCTCGCGGCGCTCGCCGGGGCGGTGCTCGCGCTCGCCGGGGCGACCTACCAGGGGGTCTTCCGCAACCCGCTCGCCGACCCCTACCTGCTCGGCGTCGCGGCCGGCGCGGGCCTCGGCGCCACCCTCGCCATCGCCTACCTGCCGGAGGGGCTGCGCGCGGGCGAGCTCGCGCTCCCGTTCGCCGCCTTCCTCGGCGGCGCGGCGGCGGTCGCGCTCGCGTACGGGATCGGGCGGGCGGCCGGGCGGGAGCGCGACGCGGCCACGCTCGTGCTCGCGGGGGTCACCGTCGCCTCCTTCTTCACCGCCCTGCAGACCTTCGTGCAGCAGCAGAACACGGACACGCTGCAGCAGGTCGTCTCCTGGATCCTGGGCGGGATCCCGAGCTCGGGCTGGGGGGACGTCCTCCTCGTCCTGCCCTACGCCGCGCTCGCGGCCGGGGCGGTGCTCGCGCTGCGGCGGGTGGTGGACGTGCTCACGCTCGGGGACGAGGAGGCGGCGAGCCTGGGGGTGGACGTGCGCCGCATGCGGCTCGCGCTGGTCGCGGCGGCGACGGCGGGGACGGCCGCCGCGGTCTCCGTGTGCGGGCTGATCGGCTTCGTCGGGATCATCGTCCCGCACGCCGTCCGCCTGCTCGCGGGGACGGGCTACCGGGCGCTCCTTCCCCTCTCCGCGCTCGTGGGGGGCGGCTTTCTCGTCCTCGCGGACGTGCTCGCGCGGACGCTGCTCGCGCCCGCGGAGATCCCGCTCGGGGTGGTCACCGCCTTCTTCGGGGCGCCCTTCTTCGCCCTCGTCCTCTGGACCTCGAGGGGAGGCGCGAGGTGAACGCGCTCGAGCTGCGGGGCGTCACCGTCGTGCTCGGCCGAAGGGCGGTCGTGGACGGGGTCGACCTCGCCGTCGCCGAGGGCGAGTGGCTCGGCCTGCTCGGCCCGAACGGCTCGGGCAAGACGACGCTTCTGCGCGCCGTCGCCGGCCTCGTCCCCGCCCGGGGCGCGATCTCGATCGCGGGCCGCCCGGCCGCCGCGCTGCGCCGGGGCGAGCGGGCGCGCCTGCTCGCCCTCGTCCCCCAGGAGCCCTCGCTCCCGCCCTGGATGACCGTGGGCGAGTACGTCCTCCTCGGCCGGACGCCGCACCTGGGCCCGCTCGCCAAGGAGGGGCGCCGCGACCGGGAGGCGGCGGCCCGCGCGCTCGAGCGCCTCGACCTGCTCGAGCTGCGCGAGCGGCCGCTGGGGACGCTCTCGGGCGGGGAGAAGCAGCGCGCGGTGGTCGCGCGCGCGCTCGCCCAGGAGGCGCCGATCGTGCTCCTCGACGAGCCGACCGCGGCGCTCGACCTCGGGCACCAGCAGCAGGCGCTCGAGCTGCTCGACCTGCTCCGGCGCGAGTCCGGGCTCACCCTCGTCAGCGCCATGCACGACCTCACCCTCGCTGCCCAGTATGCGGACCGCGTCGTCCTCCTCGAGCGGGGGCGGGTGGCCGCCGAGGGGCCGCCCCGGGAGGTGCTGACGGAGGCGTCGATCGCCGCCCTCTACGGGGCGGCGATCGATGTGGTCGCGCTCGACGGGCGCATCGCCGTCGTCCCGCGCCGGGAGTCCTCGGCCGGCGCGGGACGTTAGAGCGAGGGGGCCGGCTGCCCCGCCGGCGCCTCGCGCGTCCTCGCCGTCAGCAGGATGCTGGAGACGAGGATCCAGGCGAGGAAGACCAGGAAGCTGACGAGGCCGATGCCGTCCGGCGACCAGAAGCCGTCGCGCGCCCAGCCGGTGGCGGCGACGATCGAGTAGAGCGCCGTCAGCCCGCTGATCCAGCCCCACCACCTCGGCAGGAACCCCGTCCGCAGCGCCGCGCCCGCAACCGACGCGTAGACGCCGGCCGCGATCACGGCGGAGAACGTGTCCAGCGTCACGCTCGTCTGGTAGAGCGCCCAGGCGACCTCGGCGTCGCCGCCCGGCGCGACGTTGAAGGCGAGCCCCGCCCTCAGCAGCACCGCCACCGATCCGATCGCGAACGTGATCGCGAAGGCGAGCCCGAGCGCCGCCGCCAGCCGGCCCTCGCCGGCGTTCCGCATGGCGGCGCCGAGGGCGGAGACGAACCAGATGATGGCGAGGGCGCCGAGACCCCCGATGAACGTGCCCCAGAGCACCTGGCCGCGGTTGTCGGCGAAGAAGTCCGCGACCGCCGCCGGGTCCTCGTCCACCCCCGGCGGGCTACCCATGACGAGCAGGCCGACCACGAAGAGCACAACGCCCGCGATGCCGCCCGCCGCCGCCAGCTTGTCCCACAACGCCTTGTCCATCTCGGACCTCCAGCAGTCGGGTGACGTGTCGTTCGGCACGATCATCGTGCACTCGCGCCGGGAAGGCAAGCCGCCGGGAGGGCCGCCGCTAGCATCGGCCGGGTGGCCGTCGCCGCGCCCGAGACCTACCTCGCCGACCTGAACGAGGCGCAGCGGGCGGCCGTCCTGCACACGGAAGGGCCGCTGCTCGTCGTCGCCGGCGCCGGCTCCGGCAAGACGCGCGTCCTCACCTACCGGGTCGCCCACCTGATCCGCGCCTGCGGCGTGAAGCCGAACGAGATCCTCGCGATCACGTTCACGAACAAGGCGGCGGGGGAGATGCGGGAGCGCTTGGAGCGCATGCTGGGGGCGACCGCGCGCGCGATCTGGATCCTCACCTTCCACGCCGCCTGCGGCCGCATGCTGCGCCGGGAGGCGCAGCGGCTCGGATACACGTCCACGTTCACGATCTACGACGACCAGGACCAGGTGCGCCTGGTCAAGGCCTGCCTGGAGGAGCTCGGCAAGGACCCCAAGCGCTTCTCCCCGCGCGGGATCCACGCGCAGATCTCCCGCGCGAAGAACGAGCTCGTCTCCCCCGCCGAGTACCGGGCCCGCGTCGCCTCCTTCTGGGACCAGACCGTGGCCGAGGTGTACGAGCTCTACCAGCGGCGTCTGCACGCCTCGAACGCGGTCGACTTCGACGACCTGCTCATGCTCACGGTGGAGGTCTTCGAGCGCTTCCCGGAGGCGCTCGCGCGCTGGCGGAAGGCGTTCCGGTACGTGCTCGTGGACGAGTACCAGGACACGAACCACGCCCAGTACCGCCTCCTCCAGCTCCTCGCGGGCGAGCACCGCAACCTGTGCGTCGTCGGCGACCCGGACCAGTCGATCTACGCCTTCCGGGGCGCCGACATCCGCAACATCATGGAGTTCGAGCGCGACTTCCCCGGCACGCGGGTGATCGCGCTCGAGCAGAACTACCGCTCCACGAACCGGATCCTGCGCGCCGCGAACGCCCTCATCGAGCACAACCGGGAGCGGAAGCCGAAGCGGCTCTTCTCCGAGCTGGGGGAGGGGCTCGCGGTGCGCGTGGTGGAGGTGGAGGACGAGCACGCGGAGGCGCGCTTCGTCGCCGCCGAGGTGGCGTCGCTGCTCAAGGAGGGCGTCGCCGGGAGCGAGATCGCGGTCTTCTACCGGATGAACGCCCAGTCGCGGGTGCTGGAGGACGTGCTCGTCCGCCAGCAGATCCCCTACCAGGTGATCGGCGGGCCGCGCTTCTACGAGCGGGCCGAGATCCGCGACGCGCTCGCCTACCTCGCCGTCCTCGTCAACCCGAGCGACGCGGGCTCCCTGCTCCGCATCGCGAACCGCCCCCGGCGGGGGATCGGCGCCGCCTCGCTCGCCCGGCTCGTCGCGCACGCGGAGGCGACCGGGCGCACGCTCTTCCAGGCGCTCGCCGACCCGGAGGCGGCGGGGGTCGCCGCCGCCTCCGCCCGGGCGGTGCGCGCCTTCCACGCGACGATGGAGTCGCTCATGGCGCGGGCGCCCGAGCTGCCCGTGGACGAGCTGCTCGAGCGGGTACTCGAGCGGACGGGCATCCTGGAGGCGCTCGAGGCGGAGCGCACGATCGAGGCCCGGGGCCGCATCGAGAACCTCCAGGAGCTCGTCGGCGTCGCCCGCGAGTACCGGCAGCGCGCGGAGGAGCCGACCACCGCCGGCTTCCTGCAGGAGGTGGCGCTCCTCTCCGACCAGGACACGATCCGCGACGAGGGCGGCCTCGTCACCCTGATGACCCTCCACAACGCGAAGGGCCTCGAGTTCCGGGCAGTCTTCATGGTCGGGATGGAGGAGGGGGTCTTCCCGCACGCGCGCGCCCTCGAGGAGCAGGGGGTGGAGGAGGAGCGCAGGCTCTGCTACGTGGGGATGACGCGGGCCAGGGAGCGGCTCACGCTCACCCATGCGAGCGCGCGCACGCTCTTCGGCTCGCGGACGTACAACCTCCCCTCCCGCTTCCTCGACGAGCTTCCCGAGGAGGCGGAGCGCGAGCGCCTCCGTCCCGCCTCCTGGCTCTCCTACGGCGCGCCCGCGGCCTCTGCGCCGCAGCCGCGGCCGGGGATCGCGCTCTCCACGGGCGACGCCGTCCGCCACGCCTCGCTCGGCGAGGGCGTCGTGACCGCGCTCGAGCCGGGCGGGGTGGTCGTGGTCCGGTTCGCCGAGGACGGCAGCGAGCGGCGCCTGATGATCGAGTACGCGCCCTTGGAGCGGATCTGACCGAGCTCGCGACCCCGATCGAGGTTCGCCCCTGCCGCGACGTGGACGAGGTCGTGGCCGCGGTGGGCGCGATCGCCGAGTACGGCGCCTGGCCGTTCGAGCGCGAGGACGGCGAGCGGTGGCTGCGCATCCACCCGCTCGACCGCATGCTCGCCGCCCTCGACGAGGGGGCGATCGTGGGCGGCGCCGGCTCCTTCGCCTTCGAGCTGACGGTGCCGGGCGCGGTCGTGCCGACGGCGGGGGTGACCGTGGTCGGCGTGCTTCCCACCCACCGGCGGCGGGGCGTGCTGACCGCGATGATGCGCGCGCAGCTCGACGACGTGCGCGAGCGGGGCGAGCCGCTCGCCGCGCTCTGGGCCTCGGACGAGCGCATCTACGGGCGCTTCGGGTACGGGCTCGCCCAGCTCGTGGCCGAGATGCGGCTGCCGCGGGAGCGGAGCGCCTTCGCCCGCCCGCTGGAGCGGCGCGGCCGCGTGCGCACCGTCTCCGGCGAGCAGGCCTTGGAGCTCTTCCCGCCCGTCTGGGAGGCGCTCCGCCCGCGCGTCCCGGGGATGCTCTCCCGCACGCGCGCCTGGTGGGAGGAGCGCGTCGTCCGCGACGACCCCGCCTGGCGGCCCCCGGGCGCCGGGCCGAAGCGCTTCGCCGTCCTCGACCTCGACGGCGAGACGGCCGGGTACGCGGTGTACCGGCACGCGCCGAAGTGGGAGGAGGGGGCGCCGCAGGGGTCCCTGAACGCGATCGAGGTGCTCGCGACGAGCGCGCAGGCGGAGGCGGAGCTCTGGCGCTACCTGTGCGACATCGAGTGGGTGGCGACGATCACCGCGCGCCTCCTCCCGCTCGACCACACGCTCCTCCTCCTGCTCGCCGAGCCCAGGCAGATGCGGCTGCGGGTGGGGGATGGCCTCTGGGTGCGGCTCGTGGACGTGGGGGAGGCGCTCCGCCGGCGCGCGTACGCGGCCGACGGCGCCGTCGTCCTCGACGTGCGGGACGCCTTCTGCCCCTGGAACGAGGGGCGCTGGAAGCTCGCGGACGGGGAGGCGCGCCGCACGGACGAGGAGGCGGAGCTCGCCTGCGACGTGAGCGGCCTCGGCTCCGTCTACCTCGGCTGGTTCCGCTTCGAGCAGCTCGTCCGCGCGGGGCGGGCGGAGGAGCTCGCGCCCGGGGCGGCGGCCCGCGCGGACGCGCTCTTCGCCTGGCCGCGCGCGCCCTGGTGCCCCGAGGTCTTCTGAGCGCTCAGCCGACGCGCGCCTCCACCCGGAGCTCGCCGGGGCGGGTGGGGAGCTCGACCGTCTCCCCGTCCGGGAGGAGGCGGCCCGGCTGGCCGTTCACGAGCACGCCGGCGACCCGCTTCCCGCCGGGGAGCCGCAGGCGGAGGCGGAGGCTGCCGAGGGGCGCCCGGTCCGGCACCTGCACCACCGCCTCCACGGTCTCCGCGCCGGCGTCGATCGCGTAGGAGAGCCGCCCGAAGCTCGTCGCGAGCCGGCGCACCTCGATCCGCCTCCCCGGCCGCAGCCAGCCGCGGGGCGTCGCGTAGGCGAGCTCGAGGCCGCGGGGGAGGCCCGTCCGGTCGCGGCGCTCGTGGACGACGAGCAGCCGGAGCGTCTCCAGGAAGGCGGCGTTGCTCGTCCCGTTCGGGGGCAGGTAGGCGGAGCGGTAGAGCCGGCCTTCGAGCGGGGCGATGGAGACGCTCTCCCCGGAGACGAACGTCCCCGGCGTCATCCCTGCGGCGAGCTGGCCGTAGAGGCTGAGCACGAGCTCGTCGGGGCGGTCGTTGTCGGCGAGGAAGCGGGAGAGGTTGATCCCGTACACGGGGCTCGACCCCGACTTCCCGCGCGCGTCCGTCCCGTACAGCCCGTACGCGCCGGCGCGGACGAGGCCGAGCAGCCGCGTCCCGTGCCGCTCCAGGTAGCGGAGGACGCCTTCGGCCCGGCGTCCCCGGGGCGGGAAGAGCCCGGAGGCGAGCGCGTACGGCAGGACCAGGTTCCAGTAGCTGCCGTCGCGGGAGCTCGTCGCCGAGCGGTAGGGGCGGACGTCCTCGAGCAGCCGTACGGGGACGAAGAGGGCGCCCCCGGGCAGCCGCCGCTCCGAGCGGCGGACGCCGCGGCGGAGCCCCCGCTCCAGCCGCGCGGCGAGCCGCGCGCAGGTGGCGGCGAGGCGCGGGTAGCCCGCCTCCCGCAGCACGGGACCGATCCAGCGCAAGCCCTGCCAGACGGCCGCCTGCGCGTGCAGGCCGTAGACGCGGTCGGGAACATCCGAGGAGAAGCGCTCCTTGGGGAGCAGGCCGGTGCGGCTTGCGCGGAGCTGCCGCTCGAGCCGGCGCACGTACCGGCGCAGGTCGGGGAGGGCGCGCGCGATCTCCGCACGGTCGCCCGCGAGACGGGCGTAGTCGGCGAAGCCGACGAGGCGCGCCCCGATCCGCCAGCTCGTCCGCCGCTCCTCCGGGTGGAGGGGGCGCAGCGGCTTCTTGCGGACGGCCGTGCGCAGGATCGCCCGGCTGACGCGGTAGTGGCCGTACGCGGCGAGCACGCGCGCGACGTCCACCGCCTCCGGGGTGGAGAGCTGCTCGTAGCGGTTGCCGACGCTGTAGCGCCAGGTGAGGCCCAGGTTCTGGATGAGCAGGTTGCGCTCGGCGTCCAGCACGCGCTGCTCGGGGACGACGATCAGCCCCCCGTGCGCGAGCTTGCGCTCCCAGAAGCGGCGCACGTTCTCCCGCTCCTCCTCGTAGCGGAGCTCGTCGAGGAGGAGCGGGCGGCTGCGGGCCGGCCGGTGCAGCCAGGCGACGACCACCGTGCGCACGCCGCCCGGCGGCACGGCGTACGTGAGCGCGGGCGGGCGGTAGGCGCCGCCCTCGCTGAAGACGAGGTACGTGCGCCCCCGCCGCAGGAGCCGCGACCCGTCGCTTCCGAGCCCGCGCGGCGAAGGGATGAAGCGGAGCCGCAGGTTGCGGGCGCTCGACGCGGTGGCGTCGGCGGTCAGCTTCAGGAAGCTGACGAGCGAGCCCGTCTCCGGGACGTGCGCGGCGAAGGACTCCTGCTCGTAGCGGACGCCGTGCCCGTCGACGTACCGCGTCTGCAGGATGGGCAGGTACCCGTCAGCGAGCCGCGGCAGCTCGAGCCGGCGCAGGCAGGACCCGTAGCGCTCGCTTCCTCCCTGGCCGACGCGGATCGTCAGCCGCGGCCCGTGCGCGCGCCGGGAGATGATCTGGCTCCCGTCCGCCACGTGCAGGGCGACCGAGCTCGCCCCGCGCGCGCTCTCCGGCTGCGAGAAGTGCGTGTAGTGGACGCCCGACTCGGTGAGCGGGCGGCCGTCGGCGGCGCGTGCGAGGAAGAGCGGGGGCAGGAAGCGGCTCGCGCGCTCGTAGGTCGGCCCGCTGCGCGCGGCGAGGAGCGCGCGCCCCCAGGCGTCCCGGCGGGAGCGGAGCGCATGGCCCAGGCGGCGCAGGTAGCGGGCGCTCAGGCGCCCCTCCCGGCAGGCGGGGGAGGCGGCGATCGCGTCCGCCCGCGCCTCCGAGGCCCGCAC
>DATLYP010000160.1:0-4359 GCA_035574655.1 Gaiellaceae bacterium | reverse complement strand
GCCGTGTAGACCATCGCCCCCCAGGTGACGACGGACACGTCCTCGCCCTCCCGGTGGAGGCGGGCCTTACCGATCGGGATCGGGTGGCGGCCGTCCGCCACCTCGCCCTTGACGCGCCGGTAGAGGTGCTTGTGCTCGAAGTACAGGACCGGGTTGGGGTCCTCGACCGCCGCGGCGAGTAGCCCGGCGGCGTCCGCCGGCGTGGCCGGGCAGACGACCTTCAGGCCCGGGATATGGGCGAAGGACGACTCGGGGTTCTGGGAGTGGAATGGGCCGCCCGAGAAGCCGCCCCCCGAGGGCAGGCGGACGACGATGGGCACCGCCGTGCCCGCCCGGTAGAACTGCTTGGCGGCCACGGTGACAAGGTGGTCCCAGGCGCAGGAGACGAAGTCGGCGAACTGCATCTCCGCCACCGGCCGCAGGCCCACGATCGCCGCCCCGGTGCAGGCGCCGACGATGGCCGTCTCCGAGAGCGGCGCGTCGATCACCCGCCAGGGCCCGAACTCCTCCTGGAAGCCGAGGGTGACCTTGAAGGCCCCGCCGTACACGCCCACGTCCTCGCCGATGACGAAGACGCGCTCGTCCCGGCGCATCTCCTCGCGGAGGGCGTCGGAGATGGCCTGGATGTACGTCTTCTCGGCCATCAGTGGTGGGCGCGCATGAGGTCCTCGGGGGTGGCGTAGACCCCCTCGGCGACCGTAGCCGGGTCGGGCAGCGGCGACTCCTCGGCCCGGCGCACGGCGTCGTTGAGCAGCTTCTTCACCCCGGCGGAGATCTCCTCTTCCTCCTCGTCGGTCAGCTCGGCGTTCTCGCGCAGCCAGGCGCGGAAGCGCTCGAGGGGGTCCTTGGCCGCCCACTCCTCGAACAGCTCCTTGGGTACGTAGAAGGCGTCGTCGTGGACGGCGTGGCCCTCCATGCGCAGGGTGACCGACTCGATCAGGGTCGGGCCGCCTCCCTCACGCGCCTTCTCGATCGCCCGCCTCGCCTCCCGGTAGACGGCCAGGACGTCGGTGCCGTCGACCACCACGCCCTCGAAGCCGTAGCCGGCGGCCCGGTCGGCGACGTGCTCGACGGCGTACTCGAGGTAGGTGGGGGTGGAGTAGGCCCACTGGTTGTTGTCGCAGACGAAGACGACGGGGAGGCGGCGGACGCCGGCCAGGTTCATGGCCTCGTGGGCGTCGCCGCGGGCGGAGGCCCCCTCCCCGAACCAGCCCACCGCCACCCGCTTCTCCCGCCGGATGCGGAAGGCGAGGGCGCAGCCCACGGCCACCGGCAGCATGGCCGGCAGGTGGCTAACCATGGCGATCAGGCCCAGCTTGGCGTCGGCCATGTGGACGTTGCCGTCGCGCCCCTTCGTCGGTCCGTCGGCGCGGCCCATGTACTGGGCGAAGATGCGCCACGGCTCGACGCCACGGACGACGTGGACGCCCATGTCCCGGTGGAGCGGCGTACCGACGTCGTCGGGCCCCATGGCCGTCGCCACCCCGACCGAGGAGGCCTCGTTGCCCCGTCCGGTGTAGAAGGAGCCGGGGATCTTGCCCTGCTTGTAGAGGATATGCCCGCGCTCCTCGATGCCGCGGGTGATGAGCATGTTGCGGTAGATGCCGAGCAGGTCCTCGCGGTCGAGACCCGCCTCCTTCACCTCTTGCAGCGAGCCGACAGGCTCGGCTTCGCGTACGGCCATCGGGTGATCTCCTGGTCGGGTTGCCGCCCCACTCTATCCGCTGGGTCTGCCGGGGCGCCCGCCGGCGCCGCCGCTCTAGAGTGGCTCTCGTGAGCGCACCCCGCCCGCCCCGCCGCACCTGGCTCCAGGAGGAGCGGCGCAAGACGCTCGGCGACTGGGCGGCGTTCTGCCTCGCCTGCGGGCACGTGCAGCGCTACTTCCTCGAGAGCGAGGCCCTCCTGCCCGACGCCTGCCCGCAGTGCGGCGGCGAGCTCCGCCGCCGCTGCCCGGCGTGCTCGTCCCCGATCGCCTCCGCCTTCGCGGTCGAGTGCGAGGAGTGCGGCGCCGAGCTGCGGCCGCGCGAGCTCTTCGGGGCGCCGATCCGGAGGGCGGGGAGGACGGGAGCGGCCGGGTAGCCGCGCGCGGGCCGCCGACCCGGCCCCGGGCCCGGCTCGAGACGGAGCCGCTACGACTCGAGGATCTGCGAGAAGCGGATCACGGTGACGATGTCGTCCTCGCGCACCTCGCGGTTGTAGAGCTGGCCGAGGAAGCGGCCGAGCTCGTCCGCACGCCGCAGCTCGGGGTTGTCGTGCTCGATCTCGCGCGGGGAGAGCTCGCCCAGCTGCTTCACGTCGACCTTGTCGATGACCGCGTCGAAGATCTTCTCCCGGGGCCCGTAGCGGGCGCCGCAGAGGACGGTCACGATCATCCCCTTCTTGTACTTCGCCGACTTGTCCCCCAAGCGGATGGTCGCCGTCTTCCGCCCCGAGCGGAGCTGGTCGGCGACGGCGGGGTTGTAGAAGTTCAACGCGAACGTCGGCACCGGCGGGCGCAGCCTAGCGGCTTCGCCCCGGCGAGGCGCGCCGTCCGGGGCGCGTTCGCTCCCGCTCCCCGAGGGCGGCGAGGGCACGCTCCGCCATCTCCCGCTCGCCCCGGTAGGCGAGCAGGCGGGGCGCCTCCTCGAGCGGGAGCCAGCGCGCCTCCGCGACCTCCGCCTCCATATCCGGCGGCAGCTCGCCGATCCTGCCGCCGGCCGCGTGCGCGAGGTAGAAGCTCACCGCCTTGAAGACGCGCGCGCCGCCGCGCGTGTAGACGTAGCGCACGTCGCCGAGCTTCTCCCCCAGCCGCGCCCGGACGCCGGTCTCCTCGAAGCCTTCCCGCAGCGCCGCCTCCGCCGGCCGCTCGCCGCGGCCGACGAGCCCCTTGGGGAGCACCCACGTTCCGGGCGGCTTGCCCGCCGGCCGCACGGCGGCGAGCCAGTAGCGGCCGCGCATCCGCCGGACGAGGACGAGGCCCGCGGAGATCTCGCGTGGCACGGCGGGCGTTCTAGCAGGGGAGCGGCGCGCCCGGCGAGAATCTGAGTCCGCTCGACTCAAGGAGCCGCTTGAGTCGGCCCGTCCGGTGCTATTCTTCTCTTGGCACTCTCTCGGTGAGAGTGCCAGCGATGTCACAAGGCGTTCGACAGGGAGGGACGTTCGTATGGATCTGCAGCCTCTTGGCGACCGCTTGATCGTGGAGGTCCTCGAGGAGGAGGAGGTCACGTCGAGCGGCATCGTGCTGCCGGACACGGCGAAGGAGAAGCCGCAGCGCGGCCGCGTGCTCGCCGTCGGCCCCGGCCCCCGGGACGAGGACGGGAACTACATCAAGATGGACCTCGAGCCCGGCGACGAGGTCATCTTCTCCAAGTACGGCGGGACCGAGGTCAAGATCGGCACGGAGGAGTACCTGATCCTCCGCGAGAGCGACGTCCTCGCGAAGGTCGTGGGCACGCGCGAGCCTGCGGGCGCGGCGGCCTAGCAGGCGTCGAGACCGAGAAACGACAACGGAGGTTGAGACAGGGATGGCTCACAAGGAGCTGAAGTTCAACGAGGACGCGCGCCGGGCGCTCGAGCGCGGCGTGAACATCCTCGCCGACGCGGTCAAGGTCACGCTCGGGCCCAAGGGCCGCTACGTCGTGCTCGACAAGAAGTTCGGCGCGCCCACCATCACGAACGACGGCGTCACGATCGCCCGCGAGATCGAGGTCGAGGACGTCTTCGAGAACCAGGGCGCGCAGCTCGTGCGCGAGGTCGCGACCTCGACGAACGACGTCGCGGGCGACGGCACGACGACGGCGACCGTGCTCGCGCAGGCGATCGTGCGCGAGGGTCTGAAGAACGTGGCTGCGGGCGCCAACCCGATGGCGCTCAAGCGCGGCATCGAGAAGGCCGTGGACGCGGTCGTCGAGGACCTCAAGGCGCAGTCCAAGGAGGTCTCGGGCAAGGAGGACATCGCCCGCGTCGCGACCATCTCCGCGCGCGAGCGGGAGATCGGCGACGTGATCGCGGACGCGATCGAGAAGGTCGGCAAGGACGGCGTCGTGAACGTCGAGGAGGGCCAGACCTTCGGCCTCGAGCTCGAGTTCACGGAGGGCATGCAGTTCGACAAGGGCTACCTGTCGCCGTACATGATCACCGACGCCGAGCGCATGGAGGCGGTGCTCGACGAGCCGTACGTCCTGATCGCAAACCAGAAGATCGGCGCGGTCAAGGACCTGCTGCCCGTGCTCGAGCAGGTCATCCAGGCCGGCAAGCCGCTCCTGATCGTCGCCGAGGACGTCGAGGGCGAGGCTCTCGCGACCGTCGTCGTCAACAAGCTGCGCGGCGTCTTCACCGCCGTCGCCGTCAAGGCGCCGGGCTTCGGCGACCGCCGCAAGC
>DATLYP010000159.1:0-13621 GCA_035574655.1 Gaiellaceae bacterium | reverse complement strand
CGCCGGTGCGCGCGGTGGCGAGCATCGCCACCGGCGCCTCCCCGAGCCGGCGCGCCGCGAAGTGGAGGGCCTGCGCCGACGCGGAGTCGACCCACTGCAGGTCGTCGACCGCGACCAGGACCGGCGCCGACGCGGCGAACGCCCGGAGGACGTCGAGGAAGGCGAGCGCGATCGCGCGCGGGTCGGGAGGCTCCACCCCCGGCTCCGAGAGCAGGAGCGCGACCTCGAGCGCCCGCCGCCGGGGCGGGCTCAGCGCCGGAAGCGCCTCCTCGATCGCCCCTCCGACGAGATCGGAGAGCGCCGTGAAGGCGAGCTTCGCCTCCGCCTCGACCGCGCCGTGCGCGAGCACCCGGCGGGAGCGCCGGAGCGCCGCCTCCACGCCCGCCTCCCAGAGGACCGTCTTGCCGATCCCGGGCTCGCCCGTGATCAGCAGCGAGCCCCGGCCCGCGCCGTCGAGGAACGCCTCGATGGCGGCGAGCTCCTCCTCGCGGCCGATGAGCGCCGGCGCGGACATCGTCCCGGGCCGATTGTGCGCCACCCGGCGCGGGTTTTCGACCCCGCCGGCGGCCGCTCCCCGCAGGCCGGCGCCGCCGCCGCCGCGAGCGTCCGCCCGTCCGCCGCCGGGGCGGAGGCGCCCGGGCCCGATAATGGCGCCGTGCCCGAGGTCTCGGATCGCCTCCGCGTCCTGATCGACGCCGGGATCGCGCTCAGCTCCGAGCTCTCTCTCGACGCGCTCCTCCAGCGGATCGTCGAGACGGCGGCCGAGCTGACCGGCGCGCGCTACGCCGCGCTCGGCGTCATCGACCGCTCCGGGAAGGGGCTCGAGCGGTTCCTGACCACGGGCATCGACCCGGAGACGCACGCGAAGATCGGCGAGCTTCCCCGCGGGCGGGGGATCCTCGGCGTCCTCATCCGGGAGGCGCGACCTCTGCGGCTCGACGACGTCGCCGCCGACCCCCGCTCCGTCGGGTTCCCGCCGCACCACCCGCCGATGAAGACGTTCCTGGGCGTCCCGATCCTGCTGCGGGGCGTCGCCTACGGCAACCTGTACCTGACCGAGAAGGAGGGCGGCGGGCCCTTCACCGAGGAGGACGAGGAGCTGATCCAGCTCCTGGCCGCGCAGGCGGCGGTCGCGATCGAGAACGCCCGCCTGTACGAGAGCGCGACCCGCTGGCTGCGCCAGCTCGAGTCGCTGAACGAGATCGGGAACGCGCTCGCGTCCGAGATCGAGCTCGAGCCGCTGCTCTCCCTGATCGCCGCCCGCCTGCGCGAGCTCGTGGACGCCCGGCTCGTGCTAATCGCGCTGCCCGAGCGCGACGCGCTCAGGGTGGTGGCCGCCGAGGGGGAGGCGAGCTTCGGCGTCGCCGGGATGCGGCTCGACGTCGGTACCTCGAAGGCCGGCCGCGTGCTCGAGCGCGCCCGCAGCGAGCGCGTCGACTCCGTCCTCGAGGACCCGGAGATCGACCAGCAGGCCGCGCGCCGCCTCGGCGTCCACTCCGCGCTGTACGTGCCGCTCGTCGCCCGCGGCCGCGCGATCGGCGTCCTGATCGCCCACGACAAGGCGGGGGCGAACCCCGCCTTCGGCGACGAGGACCTGCGCCTCGCCGAGATGCTGGCCGGGCGGGCGGCGATCGCCGTCGACCTCTCCGAGCGGGTGAGCCGCGACGTCCTGCGCCGGGTCGTCGAGGCGCAGGAGCTCGAGCGGCGCCGCCTCGCGCGCGAGCTGCACGACGAGACGGGCCAGGCGCTCACCTCCATCCTGCTCGCCCTGAAGCCGCTCGAGAGCCTTCTCTCCGACGAGGAGGGCCGCGCGGCGGTAGCGGCGGTGCGCGAGCTCGTGGTCTCCACGCTTCAGGACGTGCGGCGGCTCGCAGTCGAGCTGCGACCGTCCGCGCTCGACGACTTCGGGCTCGTCCCCGCCGTGGAGCGGCTCGCGGACACGTTCCGCGGGCAGAGCGGGCTGCAGGTGGAGCTGCAGGCCAACCTCGGCGAGGAGCGGCTCGCGCCCGAGGTCGAGACCGTCCTCTACCGCATCGTCCAGGAGGCGCTCACGAACGTCGCGAAGCACGCGCGCGCGGATCGGGTGAGCATCGTCCTCACCCGGAGGGCCCAGGGCGTGATGGCGGTGGTCGAAGACGACGGCGTCGGCTTCGACCCGAGGGTGGAGCGCGACGGCGGCCTGGGCCTGCTCGGCATGCGGGAGCGCCTCGCCCTCCTCGGCGGCCGTCTGCAGGTCGAGTCCGCCCCCGGCAAGGGCACGACGCTGGTGGCGGAGGTGCCGCTTCGGTGAGCATCCGCGTCCTCATCGTGGACGACCACGCCGTCGTGCGCGCCGGTCTCCGCCGGGTGCTGGACGCGGAGCCGGACATCGAGACCGTCGGCGAGGCCGAGAGCGCGGATCGTGCCGTCTTCGAGGCGCTGCACCACCGGCCCGACGTGATCCTGCTCGACGTGGTCATGCCGGGGAAGAGCGGGATCGACGTCCTCCCCACCCTGCGCCGGGACGTCCCCGAGTCGAAGGTGCTCGTGCTCTCCATGCAGGACGACCCGCGCTACGTGCGCGAGGCGTTCGAGGCCGGCGCGAGCGGCTACGTGATGAAGGAGGCCGCCGACACGGAGGTCGTGGACGCGGTGCGCGCCGTCGCCGCGGGCGCGCGCTACCTCCACCCGGCCTTGGGCGCGCGCCTCGTCGCGGCGGAGGCGGAGGAACGGCGCCGGGCGGAGGAGGAGCCCCTCTCGGAGCGGGAGCGGGAGGTGCTGCGGCTGCTCGCGCTCGGGCACACGAACCAGGAGATCGCGCGCATGCTCTACATCTCCGTGCGCACGGTGGAGACGCACCGGGCGCACATCATGCGCAAGCTCGGCTTGCACACGCGCGCCGAGCTCGTCCGCCACGCGCTCGCCCAAGGCCTGCTCGACCAGCTCTGAAGCGCGCCCTCCCCGAGGCGACGGCGCGCCCCCGGCGGCAGCCGGGGGCGCGCACGAGGCGACGGGCGCGCGCGCGGGGCTCAGTGGCTCGTCGTCCCCTTCGGCTCGCCGACCTTGAGCAGGCCCACCTGGCCGAGGTCGACGTGGGCGAAGGCGTGCGAGACGAACGGGTACAGCCCCGGGTCGTCGATCTTCACGTCGAAGACCGCCCCGCCGCCGGCGGGCACGACTACGGTCTGCACGCCGCGCTGGGGCGGGCTCGTCATGTCGGCGTTCACCCACACGCGGTCGAACACGGTCCCGACGACGTGGAAGTTCGTGTCCAGGGTCGGCCCGGCGGCGACGACCCAGAAGCGCGTCGTGTCGCCCGGCTTCGCGGTCAGCGGGTGGGTGACGTACTGGTTGGCGTAGCCGTTGAAGGTCATCCAGTCCGGCATCATCGCGCGCGCCTTCCGCATGTCCAGCGAGGCGGGCTTGGCGACGCCGTCGCCGTTCAGGTACCACTCGCTCGCGACGAGCACGTACTCGTTGTCCGCGGGGGCGAGGTTCTTGGGGCGGACGACGATCGCGCCGTACATCCCGTTCGCGATGTGCGCGAGCACGGGCTTGGTGCCGCAGTGGTACATGTAGACGCCGGGGTCGTTCGCCCGGAAGCGGAACGTGAACGACTCCCCGGGGGCGACGTTGCGGAAGGCGACGTTCGGCGCGATCCGGGCGGCGTGGAAGTCCATGGAGTGCGGGATCGCGCCCCCGTTCGTGAGCGTGAACTCGACGATCTGCCCCTCGCGCACGTGGACGATCGGCCCCGGCGCCCCGTACTTGCCGTCGAACGCCCACACGTTGTACTTGACCCCGGGGGCGATCTCCACGGTGCGGTCCTTCATCACCATGTGCACCTTCACAACCTCCCCCGCTTGCAGCGGCGGCAGGGTGGCGTCGTAAGGCTTGTGCGCCTTCGCGAGCGCCTCGGGGTTCGCGCCGACCCTGCCCGCGAAGCTCCCCAGGGGGAGGGCCGTCGCGTGCTCGCGGTGCACCGCGGCGCCGGCCTCCGCCTCGGCCGCAGCCGCCTTCGCCTCGTCTCGCGCTTGCCGCGCGTCAGCCCAGGCGAGCAGCGCGAGGAAGCCCGCGACTCCGACGAGGATCCCGAGGAGCAGCGCGGCGACCTTGTAGAAGGCGCCCGACTCGCTCTCGGCGGGGGGGTGGTACGTCGGCTGGGGGTAGGTCGTGAGATGGCTCGCCATCGCGGTTCGTCCTCCTTTGTCTCGTGTCCTCTCGAGTGTCGGAGAGGCGACCCCGCCCCCGCCTCCGCGCCCGCGCGGATTCGCCTGCGGGTTTCCCCCGATCGACGCCTCGCGGTTGGCCTCGGCCGACCCGCCCGTGTCCGGAGGGCGACGCCGCGGGCTCGGGCCTGGCCTTCGCAGGCTCCGAGCCTGCCTTGCGTCACCCGCCCGCCCTCGGCCGCGGTCGCTCGCGCGCCTCGGCCCTCAGCCTCTCCCGCTCGCGATGCCGGCGCGCCGAGGAGCGTCGGGCGCGGGAGACGATGGGGGCCTGCACGAGGTATGAGAGCGGCACGCTCCAGGCGTGGACGAGGCGCGTGAAGGGCCAGACGGCGAAGAGGAGCCACGCGCTGACGGCATGGGCCTGGAAGAGGAAGGGCGCCTCCGCCATCAGCGACGCGTCGGGATCGAAGGAGATGATGCCGCGAGACCAAGGGCTCACGGTCTCGCGGTAGCCGTAGCGCTTCTCGCCCGTCCCCAGGGCGGTCGCGAGCAGCCCGGAGAGGACGACCACGGTCAGCAGCGGGTGGAGCACGAGGTCGCTCCGGATGCTCGCCCGCCGGATGCGGGGAACGGCCAGCCGCCGGTAGAGCAGGATGGCGTGCCCAGCGCGTACACCACCTTGACGGACGCCACTATCGTCAGCCTTGGCGGGCTCGCGGCCCGTCACGCCGGTGGACGATCCCGGCACGCGCCGCTGCTCCGTAGTTCTCCGAAGCCGGCCTGCGGCGCCCCGCCGATGCCGGCGGCGGCGAGCCGGGCGATGCTGCCGGTCGTCGACAGGAAGGAGCGCAACCATGCGGGTCAAGGACGTCATGACACGGGAGGTCGTCACGGCTCGGCCCGAGACGACGCTGAAGGAGGTCGCTCGGCTGCTGGCGGAGCACCGGATCTCCGGGATGCCTGTCGTGGACGAGGACGGCAAGATCCTCGGAGTCGTGTCCGAGGCGGACATCCTCGCCAAGGAGCGCGGCCCGTCCCGACGCAGAGGCGTGCTCGCATGGCTCGTGGACGCATATGGGGGCGAGGAGAAGCTGAAGCTCGAGGCGCGGACCGCAGGCGAGGCGATGACCTCGCCGGCGAAGACGATCGCTCCCTGGCGACCGGTCTGGGCCGCCGCCGAGATCATGCTGGACGCCGGGATCAACCGGCTTCCCGTCGCGGACGACGAGGGCAGGCTCGTAGGGATCGTGACCCGAGCCGATCTCGTGCGCGCGTTCGTGCGCCCCGACGCGGAGATCGAGCGCGAGATCCGGGAGGACGTGCTCGTGAAGACGCTGTGGCTGCGCGACGCCGATGCCGTCAACGTCGCGGTCGAGAACGGGAAGGTGACGCTCACCGGCACTGTGGACACGCGCCGGGACGCCGAGCTGATCCGCCTCTTCGTGGCCCGGACGCCCGGGGTCGTCGAGGTTCGCTCGGCGATCACGTGGCGGCGGGACGGAGACACCTAGACCGCTCCTCCGAGCGCGCCGTCACAGCACGACCGCCTGCAGTCCGACCATCGCCAGCGTGGAGGCGAGCGCCACGGCGCTCACCGCGCCGACGGAGGCCTCCTCCGCTGCCTCCGGGAGAAGCTCGGCGACGACCATCCACAGCATCGCGCCGGCGGCGAAGCCGAGCCCGACAGGGAGCAGCGGCGTGAACACCTCCACGAGCAGGAACGCGGGGAGCGCCATCAGGGGCTGGGGCAGGCTGGAGAAGACGCTCCAGGCGGCGGCGCGCCGGACGGAGACGCCGCGCGGGACGAGCACGAGGCTGATCGCCAGCCCCTCGGGGATGTTGTGCACCGCGATCGCGAGCGCGATCAGGGCGCCGAGCGCCTGTCCGCCGCCGAACGACACGCCGAGGCCGATCCCCTCGGCGAACGAGTGGACGGTCATCACCCCGACGATGAGCAGCATCTTCGCGGCGTCGGCGCCCTGGAAGCGGCCGAGGTGGAGCGCCGCCCGCCTGCGCCCGAGCGGGCGCCGCGCGACGGCGACGCAGAGCGCGCCCACCGCGACACCCGCGAGCGTGCGGACGGGCCCGCGCTGCCACCCCTCCCAGACCAGGCCTACGCTCGCCCCGGACATGAGGCCGGCCGCGAGCGCGTTCGCGAGACCGATCCCGGCCCGGCTCGGGTGGCGGGCGAAGAGGAGCGGCAGGGCTCCAAGGCCGGTGGCGGCGGCCGTCACCAGCGCCCCCGCGAGCACGAGCGTCCAAGTACCCGACGCCGCGCCCGCCTCCGCGAGGAGCACGCTCACGCCTACCAGGTCTTCGCCCGGGCGACACGCTCGGGGCGGCGCACGCGGGCGCGCGCGTCGACGGCGACGTACCCGTCGGGAAGCGCCAGCACCGGGTTGAGATCCAGCTCGGCGAGCGCGGGCAGATCCTCCCCGAGGCGTGCGATCCGGTGCACCAAGTCGATGAGGGCGGCGCGATCCGCAGGCGGCGCGCCCCGGAAGCCGGCCACCAAGCGGCCCGCCTTGCCGCCCGTGACGAGCTCCTCCGCGTCGAGGTCGGTGAGCGGGGCGATCCGGAAGGCCGCCTCCCCGATCAGCTCGGCGAGCACCCCTCCCGGCCCGAAGCCGACGAGCGGGCCGAACACCGGGTCTTGGACGAGGCCCGCCAGGAGCTCCGCCGACGCCCGGACCATCGGCTGCACGACGACGGGCGCCCCGATCCTCTCGACGGCGGCGCGAACCTCGTCCTCCGTAGCGAGGTCGAGCGCGACCCCGCCGACGTCCGTCTTGTGGGCGCCAGCCGCCGCCGTCTTGACGACGACGGGATACCCGAGCGCGCGGGCGGCGGCCACGGCCTCGTCCACGCTGGCCGCGACCTGCTCGGCGACGAAGCGGATCCCGTAGGCGGAGAGGAGCTCGCGCAGCGCGGCGGGGTCGAGCCAGGCCTCGCCGGCCTCGGCGAGCGCCCGCTCGACGATCCGCTCCGCCGTCGTCCGGTCGATGTTCTCGAGCGTGGGCACGGAGCCGTGCGGGCGCCGCAGCCACTCCGCGCGCTCCGCCGCCCGGCCGAGCGCACGGGCGGCCGACTCCGGGTACGAGAAGGCGGCCGCGTACGCGCCCGGGCGTCGGAGCGGCCCCGGGATCCCGCTTGCCGACATGACCACCGCCAGAACCGGCTTCCCGGCCTCCGATCCGCGCGCGGCCCCCTCGACGGCGGCGGCGACCTCGTCGGCGGCGGCCGTGACCGTGGGCACGGAGAGGACGATCACGGCGTCGATCTGCGCGTCGGCGAGGAGCAGTGGGAGAGCCGAGGCGTAGGCGGCGGAGGTCGCTCCGCCGAGCATGTCGACCGGGTTGGCGAGACTCGCCTCGGGCGAGAGGAGGGCGGCAAGCTGCTCCCGCGTGGTCGGGGAGAGCTCGGGTAGCTCGAGCCCCGCCGCCTCGCAGGCGTCCGCGCAGAGGATGCCGAGCCCGCCGGCGTTGGTGAGGATGGCCACGCGGCGTCCCCTCGGCTCGGGCTGCGAGGAGAGGAGCGCGGCGATGTCGACGAGCTCCTCGAGCGAGGAGGCGCGGATCACGCCCGCCTGCCGGAAGAGCGCGTCCACCGCCACGTCCGAGCCGGCGAGCGCGGCCGTGTGCGAGGTCGCGGCGCGCCGGCCCGATGCGGTGGTGCCGCTCTTGAGCGCGAGGATGGGCTTCCGGCGGGCCACGCGCCGCGCCAGGCGGCCGAAGCGTCGCGGATTGCCGAAGGACTCCATGTAGAGCAGGATCACCCGCGTCCTCGGGTCGTCCTCCCACCACTCGAGCAGGTCGTTGGAGGAAACGTCCGCCTTGTTCCCGATCGAGACGAACGCGGACAGCCCGAGCCCACGGGCCTCGGCCGTCTCGAGCAGGGCGACGCCGAGCGCCCCGCTCTGGGAGGAGAAGCCCAGGTTGCCGCCCGGCAAGGCGCGCGCGGCGAACGTGGCGTTCAGGCTCACGCCGGCGACCGCGATCCCGAGACAGTTGGGGCCGATCAGGCGCGCTCCGTGGTCGCGGACGCGCGCGAGCAGCCGCTCTTGGCGCTCGGCGCCCGCGCTGCCGATCTCGGCGAAGCCCGCGGAGATGACGAGGAGCGCGCGGACTCCCTTGCGCAGGGCTTCCTCCGCGGCGGCGAGCACGGCCTCGGCGGGGAGCGCGATCACGGCCAGGTCGACGGCATCCGGGATCTCCTCGACCGAGCGGTACCCGCGGACCCCAGCGACGGGCTCGCCCTCGCGGTTGACCGGGTAGGCGGCGCCGGCGAAGTCGCCCGCGAGGATGTTGCGGAACAGCTCGCCGCCGATCGAGCCGCGGCGTCGAGACGCCCCGATCACCGCGACGCTCCGCGGCTCGAAGAACGGGCGCAGCGACGCGGTGACGGCGACGTGGTCGCGCTCCTCCACGCGTTCCCGGTACGTCTCGGTGGGTGCGATCGGGAACTCGACCTCGATCTCGCCGCCCGCGAGCTCGCGGGTGAGCTGGAAGCCCGCGCCCTCGAAGACGCGGAGCATGTCCCGGTTGTCGGGGAGCACCTCGGCTACGAAGCGCTCGATCCCTCTCTCCGCCGCCTTCGCAGCCAGCTGTTCCAAGAGGCGCGTGCCGATTCCTCGGCCCTGGTAAGCGTCCGCGACCGTGAAGGCGGCCTCGGCGCGGGCGCGGTCTCGAAGCCGGACGTAGTTGCCGACCGCCACCACCTCGCCCTCGAGCTCCCCGAGGAGGGCGCCGCGCTCCTCCCAGTCGGGTTCGAGCAGCGGCTGCACCAAGCGAGCGTCGAGCCGCGGGAAGCCGTGGAAGCGGAGGTAGAGGCTGCGCGGCGACAGGGAGCGGAAGAAGCGACGCAGCGCCTCGGCGTCCTCACGCGTCGGCGGGCGCAGCCGGAGCGTCGTCCCGTCGCGCAGGACGACGTCGGCTGCGCCCGCGCCCCCGCCCGGGGCCGTGACGGTCACACCCCCGCTCGCGCTTCGGCCAGCATCGGAGGCAGGCTGACCGGGTGCTTGCTGAGCACGATCTTGAGCGCGTCCGTGTGCGCCGCGTCGGCGAACACGTCGTAGGCGATCATGATCTCGCCCAGCTCGAACCGGTGGCTGGCGAAGGGTGCCGGGTCGAGCCGCCCCGCCTGGATCAGCTTCAGCAGCTGCGGGGTGCTGAACGTGTCCACGAGACCGGTGGTCACGGTGACGTCGCGGATCCAGAGCTTCTCGAGATGCAGCGTTGCCGGCTTGCCGTGCACGCCGACGTTCGCGACGCGGCCGCCCGGCCGGACGATCTCGGTGCAGAGCTCGAAGGTCTCCGGCACGCCCACCGCCTCGATCGCGACGTCGGCGCCCGCACCGCCGGTCGCCTCGAGCACCCGCGCGACGGCGTCGTCGGTCGCGTTGTTCACGACGACGTCGGCCCCGAACTCGCGGGCCTTGGCCAGCCTGGCGTCGGCCACATCGATCGCGATCACGGCGGCCGGCGTGTACAGCTTGGCGGTGAGGATCGCGGCCAACCCGATCGGCCCCGCGCCCACGATCGCGACGACGTCGCCGGGGCGCACGTTTCCCTTGAGGACGCCGACCTCGAACGCCGTGGGCAGGACGTCGGCAAGGAACAGCGTATGCACGTCGTCCAGCTCCGGGGGGAGCTTGTAGACGGACGTCTCCGCGAAGGGCACACGCGCGTACTCCGCTTGCAGGCCGTCGATCAGGTGGCCGAGGATCCAGCCGCCGCCGCCGGTGCAGAGCCCGTAGCGACCCTCCCGGCACGAGGGGCAGCGCCCGCAGGAGGTGATGCACGAGACCAGCACGCGGTCGCCCTCGGCGAGGTCCGAGACAGCCGTTCCCGTCTCGACGACGGTTCCGACCGCCTCGTGTCCGAGCACCGTGCCGGGTCGCACCTCGGGAACGTCCCCCCTGAGGATGTGCAGGTCGGTGCCGCAGATCGTGGTCGACTCGATCTCGACGACGACGTCCGTCGGCCTCTCGATCCGGGGGTCGGAGACGGTCTCCCAGGCCCGCTCTCCGGGGCCGTGGTACACGAGCGCTTTCATCAAACCCTCCTTTCTTCAGCGTCGGCGGGGAACGCCGCGGGCCGGCGGCCGGGGGGCCGCTAGGCCGCGGCCCTCGCCGAGAGCCTCTCCTGCCGGTGGTGGAAGGGGAGCCCGACGGCGCCGAGCGCCCCGCCCAGGGTGAGGACGAGGAACCCGATCCCGGTCAAGAGCAGGGCGATCCCCATCGCGATCGCGAAGACCGCCACCCGCTCGGCGAAGAACGCGACGTTCAGGGCGGTCGCGAGCGCGGTCTCGGTCACCCACAGGTTGCGGGCCGGGTTCTCGACCGGCCGCCCCTCGGGCGTCTTCGCCGCCTTCGCCTCGTCGTTCGTCTCCTCCCCGCTCGGGGTGAGGAAGCGGCCCATCTCCGCGTAGCGGCGGCCACCCGTCGCCTCGAGCGCGTGGAACTCCATGATGTCGGCGAACGCCTTCGCTTCCTCGCCGGTGGTGATCGGCTCGCCCGGCTGGAGCTTGCCGTCGGTGATCTCGGCCGCGTCCGGCGTCGCGGTGATCTTCTGCTCCGCGATCGAGTCGCGGACCTCGTTCAGCCCGCTGACGCCGATCGCGATGGAGCCGATCCCGAACGCGATCAAGACCACGCTGGCGGCGATGCCTCCGTATGCGAACAGCCTCTTCATCATGGCCTCCTTTCGTCGCTGGAACGTACGCGCCCATCATTGCCATGCTCGGCGAAGGCGCCATCGGGAGCGAGGCGCAGGTCGTTGCGGGGCACTACGGACGCTGGGTGCGGCCCGGCACCGATGCCCGCCTGCGACGACCGGGGCACGATCCGCCCATGCCAGGTCGGGGTCGTCCGCTTCGCGTCCTCGTCGCCGGCGCGGGCGTCGCGGGCTTGGAGGCGCTGCTGGCGCTCCGATCGCTCGCCGAGGAGCGGGTGTCGCTCGAGCTGCTCGCCCCCGCCGCCGAGCTCGCCTACCGCCCCTTGGCGGTGGCCGAGCCCTTCGGGGCCGGCAGGGCCCGGCGGTTCGACGTCGCCGGGCTGGCCGAGCTCGTCGGGGCGCGCTTCCGGGGCGGCTCGCTCACCGCGGTCGATCCCGGCCGGCGGATCGTGCGCACCTCGCACGGCGAGGCTCTCGCCGTCTACGACGTCCTGCTGCTCGCCATCGGCGCGAGGCCGGAACCCGCGCTGCCGGGCGCGGTCACCTTCGCAGGCGCCGGCGACGCCGGCGCCGTCCGGGCCGTCTTGGAGGCCTGCCAGAGCGGCCGTGCCCGGCGGCTCGCCTTCGCCGTGCCCACGGGCGTCACCTGGGCGCTTCCGATCTACGAGCTCGCTCTGCTCACGGATGCCTACCTGGCCGCGCGCTCGACGGACAGGGAGCTGACGGTGGTCACTCCCGAGAGAGAGCCGCTCGAGCTCTTCGGCCCGGCTGCGAGCGCCGCCGTGCGCGACCTCTTGGAGCGGCGCGGTATCCGGCTCGTCGCGGGGGTGCACCCGCTCGCAGCCGAGGAGGGCGCGCTCCGCGTCGTTCCCGGACGTCGCGTGCGCGCCGATCGCGTCGTCGCGCTTCCCCGCCTGGTGGGGCCGCGCATCGCCGGCGTCCCGCAGACGCGCGACGGGTTCGTCCGGACGGACGCCTTCGGCCGCGTGAAGGGCCTCGCCGACGTCTTCGCCGCGGGTGACGTCACCGACTTCCCGGTCAAGCAGGGCGGGATCGCCGCCCAGCAGGCCGAGGTCGCCGCGCGGACGATCGCCGCCCTCGCGGGCGCTCCCGTCGAGCCCGAGCCCTTCCGCCCGGTGCTGCGGGGGCTGCTCGTCACCGGGGCGGTTCCCCGGTACCTGGAGGCGAGTCTCGACTGGGAGGGGGAAGGCGCGTCCGTGGACGTGGAGCCGCTGTGGTGGCCTGCGACGAAGATCGCGAGCCGCTACCTCGCTCCCTTCCTCGCCGCGCACGCCGGCCTGGCGGTCCCTGCCGAGCCGCCGGGCGAGCCGGAGGCGGTCCCCGTCGACGTGTCGCTCGAGACCGCCGGGCCGGCCGCGTGAGACGCGCCGTGCAGGCGATCGGCGCGGCGCGAGCCGCCTCGACCGCGACGCGGGGGGCGGTCGCGCTACGGCTTCCAGACCATCAGCGCGAGCACGACCACGGCGAGCGCCGCCGCCGCCGCGTTGAGCGCGTCCGAGACGGGGTCGCGCAGGAGACGGAGCAGCTCCTCGGGCGCCTCCGCGTCCGGTGCGAGCCGCTCCGCCTCGAGCCGGGCCCGCTTGGGCCGCCGCCCGCCGAGCGCCCCGAGCACGGCCGAGGCGAGGAAGAGCGCGAGCGCCCAGCCGAGCCAGCCGTCCGCGAGCGACCATGGAGTCAGCTCGACCAGCCAGAAGCCGAAGACGAGGAGGAGCGCGGCCCCTGCCGCCACGAGCAGGACGCCCCACCGCGCCAGGCGGAGAAGGGCGGCGATCTCCCCCGCCTGCCGTCGCCTGCGGGCGGCGAGGAGCGCCGCGCCGGCGACCGCCATGCCCGCGACGAAGATCAGGGCGCCGACCAAGTGCGCGAACAGCGCCGCCTCGTAGGACACCCCTTCAGCCTGCCAGCTCGGACCAGGGTTCGCGGCG
The DNA here is from genome assembly GCA_035574655.1 of Gaiellaceae bacterium. GTDB lineage: Bacteria > Actinomycetota > Thermoleophilia > Gaiellales > Gaiellaceae > GMQP-bins7. Next base: position 853 of record DATLYP010000159.1, on the reverse strand, counting down.
CGACCCGTCGCCCTTCCGGGACGGTGGAGCATCGCCGGAGCGCGCGTCCGGCGGACGGCGCCCACCGCGCGAGGCGCCGGGGCCGATGAGCCGTCGGGCGTCCCCGCTCCCTCTCGCGCACACGGGCCGCCCCGCGCCCTTCGCGGTCGCCGCCCCCGCCTACGGAGCGGCCGCCGCCGGCTGGGTGGCCGCGACCTGCGCCCTCGTCGCGTCGGCCGACGAGCTCGCAGCCGGCGCGATCTCCGACGCGGGCGTCGTCCTGGCCGCGCACCTGGTCGGCCTCGTCCTCTTCCCCTTCGCGGTGGCCGCGGCGGTCTGGCAGCTGCTCCCCGTGATGCTCCGCAACGATCCACCGACCGAGGCCCTCCGTCCCCTCGCGCTCGTTCTCCTCGCGTCGGGAGCGCCGCTCGCGGCCGGCATCGCCCTCGACGTCGGCCCCTTGGCCGCCGCCGCGGCGGGCGTGCTCGGCGTCGGTCTGCTCCTCCTCCTCGCCGAGGCCGCGGCGCTCGTCCGTGGCGCTCCCCGGGGGCGAACGCTCGTCGTGAACCGGCCCGCCGTCGCCCTCGCCGTGGCCCACGCGGCCGCCGCGTTCGTCCTAGGCGCGGTCGCGCTCGGCCGGCAGCCCGCGCCGCTCGGCGTCCCCTACGAGCGCTTCCTGCTCCTGCACCTGTCCGTCGCGCTCGTCGGCTGGCTCACCGTGCTCGTCGCGGCCGTCGGCAGGACGCTCGTCCCCATGCTGAGCCTGGCGGCGGCGGCTCCCCGCCGCCGCCTCCCGGCCGCCGAGGCCGCGATCGCCGCCGGGCTCTGGACGTACGCCGCCGGGCTCGCCTCCGGCGCCCGGGGGCCGCTCGCC
>DATLYP010000158.1:0-12411 GCA_035574655.1 Gaiellaceae bacterium | reverse complement strand
CGCCCGGCGCGCGCCCCTGCTCGCGGCCGTCCGGGAGCGGCTGCCCGCGGGCGCGCTCGGCGCCACCCTCTCCGGCTCGGGGCCGAGCGTCGTCGTCTGGGCGCGGGCGGAGGCGGCCGAGAGCTGCGCCGCCGAGCTGCGCCGGCGCCACCCGGACGTGCAGGTCCTCACCCTCCCCGCCTCCCCGAAAGGAGCCCACCGGACGTGACCAGCGATCCCTACAGCCTCCCCTCCGACCCCGGCAAGCGCCGGAGCGCCGCCCTCACCGACGGCCCCGACCGCGCCCCCGCGCGGGCGATGCTGAAGGCGGTCGGCCTCACCGACGCCGACCTCGCCCGGCCGCTCGTCGGCGTCGCCAGCTCCTGGATCGAGACGATGCCCTGCAACCTGAACCACCGGGCGCTCGCCGAGCACGTCAAGCGCGGCGTCCGCGCCGCCGGGGGAACGCCGCTCGAGCTGAACACGATCGCGATCTCCGACGGCGTCTCCATGGGCACCGAGGGCATGCGCGCCTCGCTCGTCTCCCGGGAGGTGATCGCCGACTCGCTCGAGCTGGCCGCGCGCGGGCACCTGTTCGACGGCCTCGTCTGCCTCGTCGGCTGCGACAAGACGATCCCGGCGGCGGCGATGGCGCTCTGCCGCCTCGACCTGCCCGGGCTCGTGCTCTACTCGGGCTCGATCGCCCCCGGCCGCTTCCGGGGCCGGGACGTGACCATCCAAGACGTGTTCGAGGCCGTCGGCGCCTACGCGGCGGGGACGATGTCGGCCGCCGAGCTGCACGAGCTGGAGGGCGCCGCCTGCCCCGGCGCGGGCGCCTGCGGCGGCCAGTTCACGGCCAACACGATGGCGACCGCGCTCGAGCTGCTCGGCCTGAGCCCGGCGGGGCTGAACGGGATCCCCGCCCTCGACCCGGCGAAAGAGGAGGCGGCGCGCCGCTGCGGGGAGCTCGCGATGGAGCTCGTGCGCGCGGACGTGCGGCCCTCGGCGATCGTGACCCGGGCGGCGCTCGAGAACGCGGCGGCCGCGGTCGCGGCCACGGGCGGCTCCACGAACGGCGTGCTCCACCTGCTCGCGATCGCGCGCGAGCTCGGGATCCCCTTCGAGCTCGAGGACTTCGACCGGATCGCGGCCCGGACGCCGGTGATCGCGAGCCTCAAGCCGGGTGGCCGCTTCGTCGCCACCGACCTGCACGCGGCGGGCGGGGTGGCGCTCGTCGCCCGCGAGCTGCTCGCGGGAGGGCTCCTCCACCCGGAGGCGCGGAACGTCGACGGGCGCACGCTCGCCGAGATCGCCGCGGCGGCGGTGGAGCGGCCGGGCCAGGAGGTTGTCGTCCCCCTGGAGCGCGCCTTCAAGCCGACGGGCGGGCTGGCCGTGCTCCGCGGCAACCTCGCCCCCGAGGGGTGCGTGGTCAAGCTCGCCGGCCACGAGCGGCTCCTGCACCGGGGCCCGGCGCGCGTGTTCGACTCGGAGGAGGCGTGCTTCGCCGCCGTGAAGGCGCGGCGTCTGCAGCCGGGCGACGTCGTCGTCATCCGCTACGAGGGCCCGGCCGGCGGCCCCGGCATGCGCGAGATGCTGCACGTGACGGCGGCGATCGTGGGCGAGGGGCTCGGCGACGCGGTGGCCCTCGTCACCGACGGGCGCTTCTCGGGGGCGACGCGGGGGCTCATGGTCGGGCACGTCGCGCCCGAGGCCGCCCGCGGGGGCCCGCTCGCGGCGCTCCGGGACGGGGACACGGTGGTGATCGACGTGGAGGCGCGCGAGCTGCGGGTGGAGCTCCCCGAGGAGGAGCTCGCCGCCCGCCTGCGGGCCTGGGAGCCGCCCCCGCCCCGCTACGCGCAGGGGGTGTTCGCCAAGTACGCGGCGCTCGTCTCCTCCGCCTCCGAGGGGGCGGTCACCCGCCCGCCGGGCCTCGCGCCCGTACCCGCCGACGCGCCGACGCTATCCCCGGTATAGTGGCCCCCGGCAGCGAGGCACGCCTCGCTCCGCATCGAGAGAGGCTGAGGGACCGGCCCTGTGACGCCTCGGCAACCTACCCGGACGGGCCCTCCCGACCGGGCAAGGTGCCAAGCCCGGACGGATGTGCGACGCGAGGAAAGGAGAGGTTTCGGTGCCAGCCGTATCGCTTCGTTGCCGGATCTGCGAGCACGAGTACCCGCTCCAAGGGGTGGGCGTCTGCAGCCGCTGCTTCGGCCCGCTCGACCCCGTCTACGACAAGGAGCGGCTCCGCCGCGAGCTGACCCGCGAGCGGATCGCGGCGGGCCCGGCCTCCCTCTGGCGCTACGCCCCGCTCCTGCCCGTCGAGCCCCCGCCCGAGCCCCGGCTCGCCCCCGGGCTCACCCCGCTCGTGGAGGCGCCGCGGCTCGCCGCCGCGCTCGGCGTCGGCCGCCTGTACCTGAAGCTCGACACCGCCAACCCCACCCACTCGTTCAAGGACCGGGTGGTCGCCGTGGCCGCCGCCAAGGCGCTCGAGCTCGGCTGCGACACGCTCGCCTGCTCCTCCACTGGGAACCTCGCCAACGCCGTGGCGGCGCGCGCGGCGGCGGAGGGGCTCGAGGCGGTCGTCCTCTGCCCCGCCGACTTGGAGCCGGAGAAGCTCGCCGCGACCGCCGTCCACGGCGCCTCGATCTACGCGGTCGAGGGCTCCTACGACGACTGCAGCCGGCTCTCGGTGGAGCTCTCCTTCGAGCTTCCCTGGGCCTTCGTCAACGTCGGCCTGCGCGCCTACTACGCGGAGGGGTCGAAGACCGTCGCCTTCGAGATCGCGGAGCAGCTCGGCTGGCGGCTGCCGGACGCGGTCGCCTGCCCGATCGCCTCCGGGGCGCTCTTCGCCAAGGTGCACCAGGGGTTCGCCGAGCTGCGCGAGCTCGGCCTCGTGGAGGGGGACGCGCCGCGCCTGGTCGGGGGCCAGGCGGCCGGGTGCGCCCCGGTCGCGGAGGCCTTCGCCGAGGAGCGGCCGGTGCGCCCGCTCCGGCCGCAGACGCTCGCGCGCTCGCTCGCGATCGGGAGCCCCGCCGACGGCGACCTCGCGGTCGCCTCCGCCCGCGCCTCGGGAGGCGCGATCTACGCGGTGCCGGAGGAGGCGATCGGGGAGAGCATGGCGCTCCTCGCCGAGCGGAGCGGCGTCTTCGGCGAGACGGCGGCCGGGGTGACGCTCGGGGCGCTCGCCGAGGCCGTGCGCCGCGGCCAGGTGGGGCCGGAGGACGAGGTCGTCCTGCTCGTCACGGGGGACGGGCTCAAGACCCCGCAGCCGATCGCGGAGCGGGTGCGGCCGATCGCGGTCGAGCCCGACGCGGACGCGCTGCTGGAGCGCCTCGCGGCGGCCCGGTAGGTCGCTTCACTCGCGAAAGCATTATCACTTTACTTTTTGAAGAATCGGCGCTAGGGTTCGCTCCCATGGCCACGTCCGCGCGCGTCGTCGAGAAGCCCGAGCCCACCTGGGAGCTCGTGCTCAAGCGCAACCCGGTCGAGCGCCTGAAGCGGGAGAAGGCGCCGCTTCGGATCCGCGAGGAGCTGCCCGCGCTGATCGCGGCCGGCTACGAGGCGGTCCCCGAGGAGGACATGGTGCGCCTGCAGTGGTGGGGGCTCTACCACGACAAGCCGAAGGTGGGGACGTTCATGCTCCGCATCAAGCTCCCGAGCGGGCACCTCACCCCCGCCAAGCTGCGCGCCATCGGCGAGCTCTCGAACCGCTACGGGCGGGGCGACGGGGAGCTCGCCACCCGCCAGAACATCCAGCTCCACTGGCTCGAGCTCGCCCACCTGCCGGACGTGTTCGCGCACCTGGAGGCCGCCGGGATCACCACCGCCGGCGGCTGCGGGGACACGGTGCGCAACATCACCGGCTGCCCCGTCCAGGGCCTCGACCCGGGCGAGCTCTTCGACTGCTCGGCGGTCGTGGAGGAGGCGGCCCGCTTCTTCTACGGCAACCCGGACTTCTGCGACCTGCCGCGCAAGCACAAGATCACGATCGCCGCCTGCGCCGACCGCTGCAACGCGCCCGAGATCAACTGCGTGGCGCTCGTCGGCGTCCTGCACGAGGGCCGTGAGGGGTTCGCGGTGCGGGTCGGGGGCGGCCTCTCCTCGGTGCCGCGGCTCGCGCGCGACATGGGCGTCTTCGTGCCCAAGGAGGAGGCGGTCGAGGTGCTGGCGGCGATCGCGCTCGCCTGGTCGGAAGACCTCCGCTACCGCGTCTCCCGGGTCAAGGCGCGGCTCAAGTTCATGATCGACGACATCGGCCCCGAGGGGATGCGGGAGCGCGTGGAGGCGCGCCTCGGCCGCCGCCTCGCCGACTACGCGCTGCCGCCGGTCGCCGTCCCGCCCTCCGACCACCTGGGCGTGCGCCCGCAGAAGCAGCCGGGGCTCGTCTACGTCGGCGTCCCCGTCCACCTCGGGCTCGTCTCCGGCGACCAGATGCTCGCCATCGCCGACCTGGCCGAGCGGGTGGGCGGCGACATCCGGGTGACCCGTCTCCAGAACCTCGTGCTCGCGAACGTGCCCGAGGCGCGGGCGGACGAGGTCGCCGGCGAGCTCGCCGCGATCGGCTTCCCCCTCGACGCGAACCCGGTGCGCGGGCGCTCCGTGGCCTGCACCGGGGAGCCCCACTGCAACTTCTCGGTCACCGAGACGAAGACGCGGCTGGGCCGGCTCATCGAGCACCTGGAGAGCCGCTTCGGGCCCGCGCTCGCCGAGCTCCGGCTGCACCTGGACGGCTGCCCGCACGCCTGCGCGCAGCACTGGATAGGCGACCTCGGCTTCCAGGGCACGACCGCGCGGGACGCCGAGGGCCGCCGCCGGCAGGCGTACGACATCTTCGTCCGGGGCGGGCTCGGGCCCGACGCCGCCATCGGGACGCCGCTCTTCCGGCGGGTGCCGAGCGAGGAGCTCGACCGCGCCGTCGAGGGGCTCGTGGGCGGCTGGCTCGCCGGCCGGGGGCCCGGGGAGAGCTTCCCCGCCTTCGCCCGCCGGCTCTCGGACGAGGAGCTGGGCGCGCTCGCCGGCCTCGAGCCTGCCCGCCGCCGGGAGCGGGAGGAGGAGGCCGCGTAGTGGCCGTGGAGCTGATCGACGAGCTGGAGGCCGGCGAGCTCTCCGTCGCCTTCGAGGGCGAGGAGCCGCAGACGGTGATCGGCTGGGCGCTCGAGCGCTTCTCGCCGCGGATCGCCATCTCCACCGCCTTCCAGGTGGACGGCGTGGCGGTGCTCGACATGGCGTACGAGCTCGACCCCGGGGTCCGCGTCTTCAGCGTCGACACCGGCCGCCTGCCGCAGGAGACGTTCGACCTGATCGAGCAGCTCCGCGAGCGCTACCCCGGCCTGCGGCTGGAGCTGCTCGCGCCCAACCCGGCCCACCTCCAGCGCCTGGTGGCGCGCAAGGGGCCGAACCTCTTCTACCGCTCGGTCGAGGACCGGCTCCTCTGCTGCAACGTCCGCAAGGTGCAGCCGCTGACGCGCCACCTGGCGACGCTCGACGCCTGGATCACCGGCCTGCGCCGCGACCAGTGGGCGACGCGGACGAACATCCGCAAGGTCGAGATCGACCACGACCACGGCGCCATCGTCAAGGTCAACCCGCTCGCGGAGTGGACGGAGGAGGAGGTCTGGGCGTACGTGCGCGAGCGCGACCTGCCCGTCCACCCCCTGTACGCGCGCGGCTACCGCTCGATCGGGTGCGCGCCCTGCACGCGCGCCACCGCGCCCGGCGAGCCCGCCCGCGCCGGCCGCTGGTGGTGGGAGGTGAACGCGCCCAAGGAGTGCGGCATCCACTGCGCGATCGAGACGGGCGGCTTCGAGCACGAGCTGCACGCCCTGCTCGCGGAGGCCGAGGATGAGTAGGCCGGTCGCCCTGCGCGGCGAGGCGGCCGAGGTCGCGCTCGGCGAGGCGCAGGCGGTGCTCGCCCTCGTCCGCGACGAGGAGCGCCGGGCCCGGCTCGCCGACCTGGTCGCCGCCGTCGCGGAGGGGGAGGTCGCGGGCGAGGACGCGGACGCGCTCGCCGAGCTCCTCGAGCTCGGCCTGCACACCGGACGGCTGCGCGCCCTCTACGGCCCCGGAGGAGAGCAGGCCGCGCTCAGGGTCTTCCGTCAGCTCCCCCGCGGCCGGGAGCTCGACGCGTCCGCGCGCGAGGTCAGCCGCGCGCTCGCCTCGCTCGCCGGCGCCACCCTCGAGAAGCTCGAGATCCGGGCCGCCGGCCCGGGCGCGTTCCTGCTCACCGTCGCGGCCGGCGGCCGCGAGCTCTCCGTGCGTCTCGACCGCCAGGGCGTGCGCCTGAGCACCGTCGGCGTCTGAGAGAGGAGGAGCGGCGTGACCTACGTGATCGCGGAGCCCTGCATCGACGTCAAGGACAAGACGTGCCTCGACGTCTGCCCCGTCGACTGCATCTACGAGACCGAGCGCATGCTCGTCATCGATCCCGGCGAGTGCATCGACTGCGGGGCGTGCGAGCCCGAGTGCCCGGTGGAGGCGATCTACCCGGAGGACGCGCTCCCGGAGAGGTGGCTGCCGTTCGCCGAGGTCAACGCCGCCTGGGCGCAGGGCGGGGCCGAGGCGGTCGCCGCCGCGCTCGCCCGCCTGGACGGCGGTGGCTGAGAAGCGCTACTACCCGGCCTTCCTCGACCTGGAGGGCAGGAGCTGCCTCGTCGTCGGCGGCGGCCCGGCCGCGCTCGAGAAGACGCGCGGCCTGCTCGCGTGCGGGGCGAGGGTAACCGTGGTCGCGCCCCGGGTCGTGGACGAGCTCGGCGCCCTCGACGTCGAGCTCCTCCCCCGCCGCTACCGCTCGTCCGACCTCGAGGGCCGCTTCCTCGTCGTCGCGGCCACCTCCGACCCGGAGCTCAACCGCCGGGTCTTCGCGGACGCGGAGGCCCGGGCGCTCCTCTGCAACGTCGTCGACGTGCCGGAGCTGTGCAGCTTCATCCTCCCGGCCGTCGCCAGGCGCGGCCCGATCGCGCTCGCCGTCTCCACCGGCGGGGCCTCGCCGGCGCTCGCGCAGCGCCTGCGCGACGACCTGGCCGCCGCGATCGGCCCGGAGCACGTCGCGCTCGCCCGCCGCCTGCGCGCCCTGCGGCCGTGGGCGAAGGCGACCCTCCCCACCTACGAGGAGCGGCGGCGCTTCTTCGCCGCGCTCGTCGCGGAGGAGCTGCGCTGACCGTCTACCTCGTCGGCGCCGGCCCCGGCGACCCCGGCCTGATCACCGCGCGCGGTCTCGAGCTCGTCCGCTCCTGCGACGCGCTCGTCTACGACCGGCTGGTGAGCCCGGAGCTCGTCGCCGAGGCTCCGCCCGGCGCCCTCCGGATCGGGCGGGAGCGGCTCCGCCAAGAGGAGGTCGAGGAGCTGCTCGTCCGGCTCGGCGGCCGCGGGCTCGAGGTCGTGCGCCTGAAGGGCGGCGACCCGCTGGTCTTCGGCCGCGGCGGCGAGGAGGCGCTCGCCCTCGCCGCGGCGGGCGTGCCCTTCGAGATCGTGCCCGGGGTCTCCGCGCTCGCCGCCGTCCCCGCCGCGGCCGGGATCCCGCTCACCCACCGGGGCGTCTCCTCCCAGGTGACCGTGATCGCCGGGCACGACCCGGGGGCGCTCGACTTCGCCTGCCTCGCCCGCGCGCCCGGCACCCTCGTCTGCTTCATGGGCCTGGCGACGCTGCCCGCGCTCGTCGACGGCCTCCTCCGCGCCGGGAAGCCGGCCGGCACCCCCTCCGCGGTCATCGCCTCGGGCACGCTCCCCGGCCAGCGGGTCGTCCTCGCCGCGCTCGCGGAGCTCCCCGCGGCCGCGGCGGAGCTCGAGCCGCCGGCGCTCGTCGTGGTCGGCGAGGTGGTGGGGCTCGCCGCTAGGCTCGCCGCGAATGAGCTCCCCGCCGTCGCGTAGCGGGCCGCGGGTCGTCTGCCTGCCCGGGGACGGGATCGGCCCGGAGGTGATGGCCGCCGCCGTGCGCGCCCTGCGCGCGCTCGCGCCCGACGTCGAGCTCGAGGAGCGCCCCTTCGGCGCGGCCGCCATCCGCGCCGTCGGCGACCCGCTCCCCCCGGAGACGCTCGCCGCCTGCCGCAGCGCCGACGCCGTCCTCAAGGCCCCGATCGGCGACCCCGAGTTCGACGCGGCCGACGTCCGCCCCGAGCAGGGCATGCTGCGGCTGCGGGCCGAGCTCGACGTGTACGCGAACCTGCGCCCCGCCCGCGGGGACGGGGTCGACCTGCTCATCGTCCGCGAGCTCGTGGGCGGGCTCTACTTCGGCGCGCGCGGGGTGCGCGAGGACGGCACCGTCTTCGACACCTGCGAGTACCACCCCCGCCAGGTGGAGCGGGTCGCCCGGCGCGCCTTCGAGCTCGCGCGCGCCCGCCGCGGGAAGCTCACCTCGGTGGACAAGGCGAACGTGCTCGAGACCTCGCGGCTCTGGCGGCGCGTCGTGCGCGAGGTCGCCGCCGGCTACCCGGACGTGGAGGTGGAGGACATGCTCGTCGACAACGCGGCCATGCAGCTCGCGAGCCGCCCGGAGCAGTTCGACGTGCTCGTCACCGAGAACATGTTCGGCGACATCCTCTCCGACCTCGCGGCGGCCGTCACCGGGGGCCTCGGCCTGGCGCCCTCGGCCAGCCTCGGCGACGGGGGGCCGGGGCTCTTCGAGCCCGTGCACGGCTCGGCGCCCGACATCGCCGGGCGCGGGATCGCGAACCCGGCCGCCATGCTCCGCTCGACGGCGCTCCTCCTCGAGCACGGCCTGGGCCGACCCGCCGAGGCGCGGGCGCTCGAGCGGGCGGTGGACGCCGCCCTCCAGCGCGCCCCCACGCCCGACCTGGGCGGAGAGGCGACGACGGACGAGCTCGCGGACGCCGTGCTCGAGGAGCTCGTCCGCGATTGACGACGGGGGCGCGGCCGCCTAGCCTATGCGTCCCATGCTGCGCGCGCAGGCATCGGCGACATTCTCTCCCGGCATCGCCGTGCGCGCGTTTACGCGCTAGTCGGCGTTCCGCTCCCCGCCGGCGCCGGCTAGCTCACCACCAGGCGGGCGTCCCTTCGTCTCACCGTTCCCCGATGGCCGACCTCGAACTCCACCGCGTCCCCCGCTCCCAGCAGCGCCTCACCGTCGCCTACCCCGGGCGCGACGGCGCGCACAGCGCCGCCGCCTGCGACCGCCTCTTCCCCGAGGGGGCGGAGCTCCTGCCGCTGCCGAGCTTCTCGGCCGTCGTCGAGGCGACCGCGGAGGGCGCCGTCGCGTACGGCGTCCTCCCGATCGAGAGCTCCCTCTCCGGCCCCGTCGCCGAGACCCACGACCTCCTCTACGAGTCGCCGCTCGCGATCACCGCGGAGACGATCCTCCCCATCCGGCACTGCCTGGTCGGGCCGCAGCCGGTGCCGCTCGAGCGGGTGCGGGTCGTCCGCTCGCACCCGGCCGCGCTCGACCAGTGCCGGCGCCTGCTCGCGGCGATGCCCTGGGCGACCGCGATCGCGGCCGCGTCGACGGCCGACGCGGCCGCGCAGGTGGCGGAGACGGCCGACCCGAGCGAGGCGGCGATCGCGAGCGAGCGGGCCGCGGCGCTGCACGGGCTCGCCGTGCTCGCGGCCGACGTCGGCGACCACCCGGAGGCGTACACGCGCTTCGTCTCGGTGGCGACGCACGTGCGGCTGGACGGGAACGGCGGCCGCTGGCGCACCGCCTTCTCCTTCGTTACCGACCACCGGCCGGGCGCGCTGCACCGGGCGATCGAGCCGTTCGCCCGGCACGCGATCGACCTCGCCCAGCTCGTCTCCCGCCCCCTCCCCCACTCGCCCTGGCGCTACCGCTTCGACGCGGTGCTCGAGGGCCACCCGCTCGACCCCGCCGTCGCCGCCGCCCTGGCCGAGGTGCGCGCGCGCACCCGGCAGCTGCGCGTCTTCGGCTCCTACCCTGCGCACGAGGAACGACCATGAGCGACGCCTCCTCCGACCCCACCGTCCGCCGGCTGCGCGAGGAGATCTCCGACGTCGACCGGGCGATCGTGGACGCGGTCAACGCCCGGCTCGAGCTCGTCGCGGAGCTGAAGCGGTACAAGGCCTCGCGCGGCCTCCCCTTCGTCGACCCGGAGCGGGAGCGCCAGCTCTTGGAGGAGCTCGCCGCCGCCAACCGCGGCCCGCTCTCGAGCGAGGGCCTGCGCGAGCTCGTCTGCGAGCTGCTCGACCTGACGAAGCGCGAGGTGAGCGGCGACGGCGGCGGCTAGCCGGCTACAGGGAGGTCGTCGAGACCGGCGAGGGCGAGCGCGCCTCGAAGGCGGCGATCTCGGCCTCGTGGCGCAGGGTGCGCGCGATCGCGTCGAGCCCGTGCAGGAGGACCTCGCGCACGAACGGGTCCATCCGGAAGCGGACGAGGCGACCGTTCGGCGCGGCCACCGTCTGCGCCTCCAGGTCGACGGTGAGCTCGCCCCCGCCCGCGACCGCGCGCATCAGCTCCTTCACCTCGGGCGCGGGCAGGGTCACGGGGACGAGCCCTACCTGCACCGCGTTGGAGAAGAAGATGTCCCCGAACGAGGGGGCGATGAGCACCTCGAACCCGTAGTCCTGGAGCGCCCAGACGGCGTGCTCGCGGGAGGAGCCGCAGCCGAAGTTGGGCCCGGTGAGGAGGATGCGCGCGCCCTCGTACTCGGGGCGGTTGAGCTCGAAGCCCGGGTCCTGGCGCCAGTCGTAGAAGAGGAACTGGCCGAAGCCCGTGCGCTCGATCCGCTTCAGGAACTGCTTGGGCACGATCTGATCCGTGTCCACGTCCGGCCGGTCGAGGACGGCCGCCCGCGCGGTGAGGGAGCGAAACGGCCTCACCGCAGCGCCGGCTCCACGGCCCACTCGCGGACGTCCACGAAGCGGCCCTCGATCGCCGCCGCCGCCGCCATCTGCGGGCTCACCAGGTGCGTGCGCCCGCCGCGCCCCTGCCGGCCCTCGAAGTTGCGGTTGGAGGTGGAGGCGCAGCGCTCGCCGGGCGCGAGCACGTCCGGGTTCATCCCCAGGCACATGGAGCAGCCCGCGTGACGCCACTCGAAGCCCGCCTCCCGGAAGATCCGGTCGAGCCCCTCCTCCTCGGCCTGGCGCTTGACGGCCGCCGAGCCGGGGACGACCATCGCCCGCACGCGCGGGTGAACGCGCCGGCCGGCGACGACGGCCGCGGCGGCGCGCAGGTCCTCGAGGCGGGCGTTCGTGCAGGAGCCGATGAAGACGCGGTCGACCCGGATCTCCTGCAGGGGCGTGCCCGGCTCGAGCCCCATGTACGCGAGCGCGCGCTCGGCGGCGGCGCGCTCGTCGGGGTCGGCGAGCTCCGAGGGGTCGGGGACGACCCCGCCGATCGGGGCGACCATGCCCGGGTTCGTCCCCCAGGTCACCTGCGGCTCGAGCTCGGAGACGTCGATCTCCACCTCCCGGTCGAAGACCGCGTCCTCGTCGCTTGCGAGCGCGCGCCAGCGGTCGAGCGCCTGCTCCCAGGCCCGGCCCTTGGGCGCCCCCGGCCGTCCCTCGAGGTAGGCGAAGGTGGTGTCGTCGGGCGCGACCATGCCCGCCCGGGCGCCAGCCTCGATGGACATGTTGCAGATCGTCATCCGCCCCTCCATGGAGAGGCCGCGGATCGCCTCCCCCGCGTACTCGATCACGTACCCCGTGCCGCCGTCCACGCCGATGCGGCCGATCGTGCCCAGGATCACGTCCTTGGGCGTGACCCCGAAGGGAAGCTCGCCCCGGTAGAGGATGCGCATCGTCCTCGGCCGGAGGCGGGGCAGGCACTGGGTGGCGAGCACGTGCTCCACCTCGGAGGTGCCGATCCCGAACGCGAGCGCGCCGAAGGCCCCGTGCGTGGACGTGTGGCTGTCCCCGCAGACGATCGTCATCCCGGGCTGGGTCAGGCCCAGCTCGGGCCCGATCACGTGCACGATCCCCTCCCTGCCGCTTCCGCGCGCGTAGAGGGGGATCCCGAACTCGGCGCAGTTCGCCCGCAGCGCCTCGAGCTGGGCGCGGGCGAGCGGGTCGCGCACCGGCCCCGGCTCGGTAGGGACGTTGTGGTCCATCGTCGCGAGCGAGAGGTCGGGGCGGCGGACGCGGCGGCCGGCGAGGCGGAGCCCCTCGAACGCCTGCGGGGAGGTGACCTCGTGGATGAGGTGCAGATCGACGTAGAGGAGCGCCGGCTCCCCCGGCTCCTCGCGCACGACGTGGCTCTCCCAGATCCGCTCGAAGAGGGTCTTCGGCATGGGCGTCAACGGTACCGGAGCGGTGGCGGGGGCGAGCCCGGAGCCTAGGGGCCGGGCGTCCGCCCGGGCGGCGGACGCGCCGCTCCGGCGGGACGTCCGCCTGCTCGGGGAGGTGCTCGGCCGCGTCCTCGTCGAGCAGCACGGGCCGGGGCTGCTCGAGGACGTCGAGCGCGTTCGGCTCCTCTCGCGCGAGGCGCGGGCGAGCGGGCGGCCGGCCCGGCGGGCCGAGCTGCGGCGGGCG
>DATLYP010000157.1:0-31102 GCA_035574655.1 Gaiellaceae bacterium | reverse complement strand
GGCGGGCGAGGACGACGGCGACGAGCAGCGACGGCTCGAGCCCCTCTCGCAAGGGCCGTGCGCGAAGCCCCAGCTCGTGCGCCCGCGTGCGCCGCGCGCACGCGGCGGCGGGGCTACCGGGGAAGATGCAGCCCCAGGCGGCGGGGGAGCGCGGCGACCGCGCGCGTCGCGGGATCGGGGGCGCGCCCCGCGTCGTCGAGCGCGTCCACGCGGATGAGCGCGCGCCGGATCAGCGAGCCGCCCAGGTAGCGGAACGGCTCGGGGGGGAACAGCTTGGGGGGCGGGTCGACGAGCGCGAGCGCCGTCCGCTCGTCCCGGCGGTCGAGCGCGAGGCGGGCGAGGATCTCGCCCCCGAGGTAGGAGGGGCCGACGCCGTTGCCCGTGAAGCCGAAGCCGTGGTGCACGCGACCCCGCGAGCCGAAGAGCGGGTAGTGCACCGGGGAGACGTCGATCGGGCCGCCCCAGGCGTGCGTGACCTGCCGGCCGCGGAGCTGGGGGAAGAAGCGGACGAGCGCGCGGCGCGTCTCGGCGACCACGCCGGGATCGAGCTCGAGCCGGCGGGAGAGGCGGCCGCCGAAGCCCATCGCGCCCCCGCCCCAGCCGAAGAGGATCCGCCCGTCCCGCGTCGTCCGCGTGTAGTGGACGAGCGTGCGGCTGTCCACGATCGGCTCGCCGCCCGTCCAGCCGAGCTCCTCCAGCACGTCGGGGACCGGCTCGGTGAGGACGATGTGGCTGGAGGCGACGGCCAGCGCCCGCCCGTAGCCGCGAAAGCGGGAGGCGGCCGCATTGACGGCGAGCACGGCCGCGCCCGCCCGGACGCGGCCGCTCCGCGTCTCGACCGAGCCGTCGCGGCGGACGCGCACCGCCTCCGTCCGCTCGTGCACGCGCACCCCCGCCTCGAGGAGGCGGCCCCGCAGCCCGAGTGCGAGGCGCGCCGGCTGCACCGTCGCGGCGACCCGGTAGAGCGCCCCGCCGAGGAAGAGGGGGGAGGCGCAGCGAGCCCGAACCTCGTCCGCGCCCAGGGTGACGACCGCCTCGGGGGCGCCGAGCTCGCGGGCGGCGCGCACGACCGGCTCCCAGCTTCCGAGCTGCGACTCGGTGGTCGCGACGCGCAGCTTCGGCGCCTCCCGGTACCAGGCGTCCACCCCGTTCTCCGCGCACCAGGCGCCGATGCCGCGCACGGCCTCCTCCGACGCGCGGCAGACGGCGAGCGCGGCCGCGTCGCCGGCGCGCTCGCGCAGGAGGTGCGCGTCCTTCCAGAGCGTCTCGCAGAAGCCGCCGTTGCGGCCGCTCGGGCCGTGGCCGCAGAGCGCCGCCTCGAGGACGAGGACGTCGAGCGCGGGCTCGAGCTGGCGCAGCTGCCAGGCCGTCCACAGCCCCAGGTAGCCGCCCCCGACGACGACGACGTCGGCGGAGGCGTCCCCGTCGAGCGGCGGCGCGGGGACGACCGGGCCGGCCTCCTCCAGCCACCAGCCGTGGCGCGTGTGCCGCATCCGCCGCTAGGGGGAGGCGACGCTCCGGGCCCGGACGACGGTGAGGGCGACGACCGCGGCCGCGGCGATCGGGACGAGCACGGACCAGAAGAGGGGGAGCGCGCCCACGAGGGCGCCGGCGGAGACGGCGACCGCGGACACCCAGGCGTTGCCGTGGAGGAGGAGCGCCCCGGCCAGCATGAGCGCGGCCCCGCCGAGCAGGAAGAGCAGCCAGAACGCCCGGTCGGCGCCCCTCTCGAAGTCGATGAAGATTCCGCCCGCGAGGCCCGCGGCGACGTAGATCGCGACGAGCGCGGCGAAGAGGACGCGGTAGACCTGGGACACGCGCGCCGGGCTCACGCGGCCCAGCCTCTCACCTGCGTCCCCGCCGGTCAACCGAAGACCGCCCCTCCGGGCCTGCGGGCGGCGCGGAACGGACGGGCGGGCGGCGTGGCGAGGGTGGCGGATGGGACTCGAACCCACGACCACCGGGACCACAACCCGGGGCTCTACCAGCTGAGCTACCGCCACCGCGCGGCCGGCACAGGATAGCCGCGTGGCGGCCCGGCCCCGGCCCCGCCGCTACTGGACGAGCCGCCGCTCGAGGAAGGCCGCGAGCCGCGTGAGCGGGAAGGAGACGAGGAAGAAGACGACCATCACGGCGCCGTAGATCTCGATCGCGTGCAGCTCGCTGATCCCGATCGGGACGGGCGCGTTCAGCCGCTCAACCTGCCGCTCCGCCGCCTCCAAGAGCTCGGGGGCGCCGATCACCTGCGCGATGGTCGTGTTCTGGATGATGTTGACGAGCAGGCCGACGAGCGGGGGGAGGAGGCGGCGGAGCGCCTGCGGCAGGATCACGTGCACGTGCCGGCCGACCCAGCCGAAGCCGAGGGCGGCGGCCGCCTCGTGCTGCTCGCGCGGGATGGACTGGACGGCGCCGCGCGTCGCCTCCGCGACCTGGGCGCTCCCCCAGAGGATGAGCCCGATCGAGGCCGCCGTGATCGCGTCGAACTCGAGGCGCAGCGTGATCCGCGGCAGCGCGAAGAAGATGATGAAGATCGTGACCAGGATGGGCAGGCCGCGCCAGACCTCGATGTAGAGGCGGATGAGCGCCCGCGAGGGGGCGAAGCGGATCGTGAGGAGCGTGCCGAGCACGATCCCGATCACGGTGCTGCCGACGAGGGCGGCGGCCGCGATCGTGAGCGTGTTCGCGAACCCAACCTCGAGCATGTACTCGGCGACGGGCCCCACCCAGTCCGGCATCAGCGCTCCTCCGGCAGGGCGAGGTGGGACTCGAGCAGGCGGATCAGGGCCGAGAGCGTCCACACGATCGCCAGGTAGGTCACGGCGAGGACGGTGAACGCCTCCACCGTCTGCAGCGTCAGGTCCTGGATCTGCTTGGCGGTGAAGGTCAGCTCCGGGTAGCTGATCGCGTACAGGAGCGAGGTGTTCTTGACGACGCTGATGTAGGTGTTGATGGAGGAGGGGAGCGCGATCCGGCCGCCGATCGGGAGCGTGACGTTCAGGAACGTCCCGAGCGGCCCGAAGCCGAGGGCGTAGCCGGCCTCCCGGTAGCGGGCGGGCACCGCCTCGAACCCGGCCCGGAAGTTCTCCGTGTTGAAGGCGCCGCCCCAGACCATCACCGACAGCCACGCGACCGTGGACGCCTCGAGCGTGATCCCGATCTGGGGCAGGGCCGCGTAGATCATGAAGATCTGGACGAGGATGGGCGTGTTGCGGATCGCCTCCACGTAGACGCCCGCGAGCCGGCCGACGACCGGCACGCGGTGCGCGCGTGCGGCGCCGAGGACGAGCCCGATGACGAACGCGCCTGTGACCGCGATCGCGGAGACGGTCAGCGTGCGGCGGAGGCCGGCGAGGAGGTCGGTCCGGTTCTCCTCGACGAACGACCAGACGTCGGCGGCGAAGCCGACGAGCGCCAGCGTCCCGGTCACGGGAGCGAAGGGGCGGCCGCGCCGGCGGCCGCCCCCCGCGCGCCTCTCGCCGCGCCCGCTACGGGCACTGCGTGGTGGGATCCCCCTGCGTGTAGCCGAACGTGTTGTTCGGGCGCAGGATGTTCCGCTGGAAGCTCGGGAAGAGCCGCGCCGGCACGTTGTTGCGCAGGATCGTGTTGAAGGTGTCGCGCTTGCGCATCACCTCGAGCCGGGAGTCGATCCAGCGCTTGAGCTCGGTGTTGCCCTGCTTGATCCCGATCCCGTAGGGGAGCGGCAGGAAGGTGTCGTTCGTCAGCTTCAGGCTGCGGTCGGCGGTCGCGATCCCGAGCAGGACCGTGTCGTCCCACATGACCGCGTCCGCGCGCCCGTTGCGGAACTCGAGCACCGCGTTCGTGAGGCTGTCCGTGACGAGCACCCGCGTGTCCTTGAAGCAGTTCCGCATCCAGCGGTCGTAGATCGAGCCGCTCGTCGTGGCGACCGTCTTCCCCGCGAGCTGCGACAGGTAGTTGTTGGGGGCGTCGTTGCGCACGAGCAGGCGGCCCGTCGCCTTGTAGTACGCCCGCGAGAAGTCGATGCGCGTGTCCCGGTCGGGCGTGTAGGTGAAGGTCGCGATCACCATGTCCACCCGGTCCGACGTGAGCGCCGGCTCGCGCGCGGGCGTCGTCAGGCAGGTGAAGTTGACCCGGGTCGGCTTACCGAACGCGAAGCGCGAGAACCAGCGCGCCATCTCGATCTCGAAGCCGGCGTGCTGCCCGCGCACGTCGATGTAGCCGAACGGCGGCGCGTCGCACTTGACGCCGATGTTCAGGCGGCCGCGCTGCCTGATGTTGGCGGGCAGCGGGGGCAGGGGCCGCGTCTTCTTCTTCTGCGCCTCCGCCCCGGCTGCCGCCGGCTCCGCCTCTCCGACGGAGGCCGCTCCCGCGACCGCCGCGACCGCGGCGAGGGCGAGCGCCCCGGCCGCGAGCAGTGCCCCGATCCGTCTCATGTCCTTCCTCCTCGTGTCTCGGATGTCTCGACCTCTGCCTCCTCGATGGTCAGGTCGTCGAGCGAGTGCGCGAGCTGCAGGCTCCGCCGGAGGAAGCGCCGCGTCCGCTCCTTCTGCGGCCGGTCGAGGACGTCCTCCGGCCTGCCCTCCTCGACGATCCTGCCCGCGTCCATGAAGACGACCCGGTCGCCCACCTCGCGGGCGAACTGCATCTCGTGCGTGACCACGATCATCGTCATCCCCATCCGGGCGAGGTCGCGCATGGCGACGAGCACCTCGCCCACGAGCTCCGGGTCGAGGGCGGAGGTGACCTCGTCGAAGAGCATCACGTGCGGCTCCATCATCAGCGCGCGCGCGATCGCCACCCGCTGCTGCTGCCCTCCGGAGAGCTGGTGCGGGTAGGAGGACGCCTTGTCCTCGAGGCCGACCATGGCGAGCAGCTCGCGGGCGCGCGCCTCGGCCTCCCGGCGCGGCATCTTCCTGATCCGGCGGGCGGCGAGGGTCAGGTTGTCGATCGCCCTCAGATGGGGGAAGAGGTTGAACTGCTGGAAGACGATCCCGATCCGCTGCCGCACCGAGGTGACGTCGACGCCCCGGCGGGTGATCTCCTCGCCCTCGAGGAAGATCCGGCCCGCCTGGATCGGCTCGAGCAGGTTGATGCAGCGGAGCAGGGTGCTCTTTCCGCTCCCGCTGGGGCCGATGACGACCAGCACCTCGCCCTGCGCCACCTCCAGGTCGATGCCGTCCAGCACCAGGTTGTCGCCGAAGCTCTTGCGGACGCCCTCCAGCCGGACCATGGGCACGCCCGCCCCCTCGGGAACGACCGCTCTCGCCTCGACGCGTGCGGGTACCTCGGACATTCCCCCGCCGCCATGAAAGGGCACCGCCCGGCCCGCGTCAAGAGACGAGGACGGCCTGGGTCTGGGTCGTCCTGGCGACGTGGCGCCCCTCGCCGTCGTGGAGGTCGGTCTCGACGATCGTCGTCCGCCCTCGGTGCAGCGGGCGCGCACGGGCGCGCACCTCGCCCTCGCGCACGGCGGCGAAGAAGTTCGTCTTCGACTCGATCGTCGCCGTGCGCGCGCCCGGCGGCAGGTTGAGGAAGGCGCAGACCGCGCCCGCAGAGTCGGCGAGCGCCATCAGCACGCCGCCGTGCAGGACGCCGCCGGCGGTGCACAGGTCCGGCCGCCAGTCGAGGCTCATCTCCACCTCCTCGGCGCTGCCGCGGGCGCGCAGCCCGAGGGTGGCGGCGAGCGGCATCTGCGCCGCGACGAGCCCGGTCAGGTCCTGCGCCTCCTCGGCGCCCACGCCCCGACTCTACGCGACCGGCGCCGGCGGCTCCTCCCGCTCGCGCCGCTCGGCGCGGAGCCGCGCGAGCTCGCGCCAGGCGCTCCGCCGCGAGGCGACCAGGTAGGTCGCCCAGGAGAGCGCCAGGGCGGCGAGGATCGCGCCCGCCAGCGTCGCCCCGCGGAAGCCCGGCGCCTCCACGTCGAGCGTCCGCTCCCCGGCGTGCGCGGCGTTGCCTGTGCCGACGGCGATGCCGAGCGTGAGCAGGTTGGGCGAGGCGAGCGCCGCCGCTCCGGCCAGGTAGGCGAGCCGGACCCGCCACGTGCGCGGCCGCCGCGCCGCCCAGGCGACGAGGGCGAGCGGAAGGGCGGTGAACAGGAAGCCGTACGCGAGCCCGAGCAGGATCCCGGCGGCGATGCTGCCCTGGACCTGGTCGCCGATCCGGTGCGCCCACCAGCGGGGCAGAAAGGCTGCTCCCAGCCAGCCCAGGAGGAGCAGGAGGACGAGCGCCGCCGCGCCGAGGACGGCTCGCCGCCGCCAGCTCGGCCCCGGCGGCGGCTCCGCGGTCGCGCGCTCGCGCACGAGCGGAGGCTAGCGCGGAGGTCGACGGCCGTCGTCGGACGCCGGACCCCGGTCGTCGCCGTCGGCGACGTCACCGGGGCGGGCCTGGAGGACGCGCGGGCGCTGCTCGGGCCGCGGCGCGGGCACTCCTTCCTCGGCTCCTCGGGGGTCTCGGAAGCCCACGCTCGGCCACCGCCTCGCCGGGCGTCGGCTCGCGGTGAGCGGCGAGCTCCGCCGGGACGGCCGGGAGGGGGCCTGCGCTACTTGCGCACCTGCGTGACCCAGTAGTCGGTGGCCGGGCTCGGGGCCGTGCCGAAGCGCGCGTTGACCGCGTACAGGTAGCCGCCGTGCTCGTCGATCGTGGTCGGGACGTCGAACCCGTCCGGGCCGGGCGCGGTGATCTCCCCCGCCAGGCGGCCGCTGCGGAGGCCGGGCCGGAGCGCGATCTTCGCGATCCTGTTCAGCCGGTTCTGGACGACGTAGAGCGTGAGCCCGTCGAGGAGGATCCCGTCGCCCGACGGCACCGTCCTGCCGCCCGCCAAGCGGATCTGCCGCGTCCGCCCCGCGGGCGTGACGGTGAAGAGCTTGCCGGTGCCCGACTGGACGACGACGAGCGTCCGCCCGTCCGGCGTCGCGTCGATCCCGTTCAGGTTGAAGCCGGGCTGGTGTTCGTAGTCGCCGCTCAAGGCGACGGCGCGAACGGCCGTCTGGGGGCCGGGGCGCCCGCCGGGGCCGAGGGGAACGCGATAGAGGACGGGCTTGAACGAGTCCGTGAACCAGGCCGCGTCGCGCGTGGCGACCACGTCGTTGACGAAGCTGCCGCCGGTCGAGAGGCTGTAGGAGGCGAGGAGCCGGCCGCGGCCCGCGTCGTACACGTACGCGTTCCCGGTCTCGCCGCCCGCGACGAAGAGCCGTCCCCGGTCGGCGTCGATCCCGATCGCCGAGCGTCCGGAGGCGGCGGGGACGAGGACGGCGCCCCGCCCGCTGCGGAGGCTTCCCCGGTACACGGCCCCCGTGGGGATGGAGCCCACGTAGAAGCGCTCGCCGGCCGTCGCGATCCCCTCCGGCTGGAACCCGTCGGGCAGGTCGATGCGCGCGGGGAACGCCTGCCGGCTGGCGCCGGTCGCCGCCCCGGCGAGGACGGCGGCGGCGAAGGCGAGGAGAACGAGCCGTGTCACGAGAGACCCCCTCTCGGTCGCTGACCTCCTGCTCACAGGGTAGGTACGCGGCGCAGGCGGTGGCGGTTGGCCTCTCGGGTCCCTGGCGGCGGCCGAGTGGCCCCGGGAGGAGTCGAACCTCCGCACGCAGATTCGAAGTCTGCCGCTCTATCCGCTGAGCTACGGGGCCGTGTCCCGCCCACGGTAGCGGGATCCGAGGCGGCTCGAGCCCCGCGGGGCGCTCCCCGCTACGCCGCGCGCTCGCCCTCGCTCCGCGCCCGCACGAGCGAGCCGAGGACGCGCACCACCACGGGGTCGAAGATCGTGCCCGCGCGGCTCTCGAGCTCGGCGAGCGCCTCCTCGGGAGTCAGGGCGGGCCGGTACGAGCGGGGCGAGAGCATCGCGTCGAAGGCGTGGCAGACGCGGATGATGCGGGCGGCGAGCGGGATCTCCTCGCCCGAGAGGCCGTCCGGGTAGCCGCTGCCGTCCCAGTTCTCGCAGGCCGTGCGCACGATCGCCGCCACCTCCCGGAGCTGCGGCGACGTCCGCAGGATCCGCTCGCCGACGAGCGTCTGCCGCCGCACGAACTCCCACTCGTCCTCGTCCAAGGGCCCCGGCTTGCCGAGGATGTCGCTCGGGATCGAGAGCGTGCCCACGTCGTGCAGCTCGGCGGCCCGGGCGAGCGCCTCCAAGCGGTCGCCGTGGACGCCGAGCAGGCCGCCGACGGCGACGGCCAGCGACTCGACCCGGCCCTCGAGCGGGGCGGCCTTGCGGCCGGAGAGCGCGCCGACGAGCGCGTTCACGGTCCGGATCCCCTGCTTGGAGCGGCGGTGCCCGGCGAGGCGCTCCTCGGCGAGGCGGAGCGCCTCCTGCGCGTCCGCGGTCTCGTAGGGGACGAGCACGCCGCCGAACGAGCACTCGACGCGGAAGCCCTCGCCGCGCGTGGAAAGGGCGTCCGCGGCCGCGTCGATCAGCCGCTCGGCGTCCCCCTCGCCGACGGTCGCGAGCAGCGCGAGCTCGTCGCCCGGGAGCCGGAACGCCTCGCCCTCGGCGCCCAGGGCCGCGCGCAGGCGCTCCGCCAGGCGCGCCAGCAGCGCGTCGCCCGCCTCGCGCCCGTAGTCCTCGTTGTACGCCTGGAAGCCGTGCAGGTCGAAGACGAGGACGAGGGTGGGGGGAGGGTCGGGGCGTCGCAGCCGCCGCTCGAGCTCGGCGACGAGGCACGCCCGCGTGCGAAGGCCCGTCACCGGGTCGCGCTCCCGCCCGTTCGCCCCGTCCCCCCGCGCGCCCCGGGCGAGCGCGGCCAGGGCGGCGAGCGACGCCGCGGCGGCGGCGAGGACGGGGAGCGCGTCCAGCCCGCGCACGCCGGCGTAGGCGAGGACGGCGAGCGAGACGAACCCGAGGGCAAGCGGGAGGCGGCGTCGGTACGGGCTGGCCCGGAGCTCCATGGCAGCTCTCTTTTCGGCCTCGGGCGAAAAGTCCTTGAGCCGGGCGGGGGCGGCCCCGGCCTACGTCGCCCGCCCCGCCGGCTGCTGCGCGCGAACGAGGGCTACGAGCACGCGCACCACCTCGGGGTCGAACTGCTTGCCGGCCTGGCGCTCGAGCTCCGCGAGCGCCTCCTCGCGCGAGAGCGCCGGGCGGTAGGGCCGGTCGGAGGTCATGGCGTCGTACGCGTCGCAGGCGCAGATGATGCGGGCGGCGAGCGGGATCTCCTCCCCGGCGAGGCCGTCCGGGTAGCCGGTCCCGTCCCAGCGCTCGTGCGTCGAGCGGACGATCCCGGCCACTCCGCGCAGCGCGAGCGAGGCGCGCAGGAGGCGCTCCCCGACGATCGTGTGCTGGCGGACGAACGCCCACTCGGACTCGTCCAGGGCGTCCCTCTTGGCGAGGATCTCGTCCGGGACGGCGAGCTTGCCGAGGTCGTGCAGCTGCGCGGCCCGGCGCAGCTCCACGAGCTCGTCGCCCTCCAGCCCGAGCTCGCGCCCGACCTCGAGGGCGAGCGAGCGGACGCCCTCCAGGTGCCCGACCAAGGTGGGGTCGTGCTCGCTGAGCGCCTCGAGCAGGATCTCCGTCGCCCGGTCGAGGCTCGTCCGCCGCAACTGCTTCTGCGCGTACAGGCGCTCGTCGGCGACGTGCAGGGCCTCGGTCGGGTCGCGGGCGTCGTCCGGCACGACGACCGCCCCGAACGAGGTCCGGATCTCGAAGCCCTCGCCCCGCTCCGTGAGGGCGGCCGCGGCCCGGTCGATCACGCCCTCGATCTCGTCGGCCTCGACGCGCGCGACGAGACAGAACTCGTCGCCGCCGAGCCGGTAGGCGGTCCCCACCGGCGCCGCCACGGCGGCCAGCTTGGCGCCCAGGCGGGCGAGCAGCGCGTCGCCCGCGGGGTGGCCGAACGTGTCGTTGTAGCGCTTGAACCCGTCCAAGTCGAAGATGATCAGCAGGCCCGGCTCCGGGTGCTTCGGGTCGAGGCGCCGCTCCAGGTCGGCGAGCAGCTTGCGGCGGTTTCCGAGCCCCGTGAGCGCGTCCGTCGTCGCCTCGGTCCTCGTCAGCTCGAGCAGGCGGGCGTTCTCGCGGAAGGTGAGCGCGAGCCGGAGAACGACGAGGACGAGCGCCGCTGTGGACAGGGCGAGCGCAAGCAGGTTGACACGGTGGAAGTGGTCGTAGACGAGGACGCCGATCGCGGCGAGCGCGCAGGCCGCAGGGACGGCCAGCAGCGGCCGGCCCTCCACCTCGAGCTGGGCGCGGCAGCGGTCGCCCGCCCAGGCGCTCGCGGCGACGAGGAGCATCGCGGACGGCCAAAGGATGTCGAGCCACGTCCCCTCGACGTACGTTCCCTCCGCCGCCTGGAACAGGTAGACGGCGTCCGCGAGCGCGGTCAGGAGCAGGCCGAGGCCGAGCAGCGTCCAGCGGCGCCCGGGGCGCCAGCTGGCCAGGGAGAAGACGCCGAAGACGGCCGAGAGGAGGAGGACGTCGCCGAGCGGGTAGGCGAGGTTGGTGACGACCGCGGACAGGGAGCCCTCCGTGGTGTCGAGGACGAGGCCGACGAGGACGGCGGCCCCGATCGCGGCCGCGGCGACCGAGGCGGTGAGCCCATCCAGCCAGAGCGGGGCGCCGATCGCGCGGGCGCGCGCCCGGAGGAGGAGGACCATGCCTGCGTACGCGAGCGGGTAGAACCCGAGGTAGCCGAGGTCGGCCGCGGAGGGGTACGCCTCGGGGCGCGCCGCCGAGAACCAGATCTCGCCGAACGTCCAGGAGGCGAGCGCGGCGGTAAAGACGGCCCAGGCGGCGCGCTCGCGGCGCACGGCGAGCACGCGCGAGGCGGCGATGACGCAGGCGAGCGCCATCAGCGCGTTGTAGACCCACGCGCTGAAGAAGGCCGAGAGCGGGGTGCCCTCCGGCTCGGCGAGCGTCACGGCCGCGAAGACGCCGAGACCGAGGACCGAGGCCGCCCTCGTGACGTGCACCCACGTGCGCAAGCCCATCCGCCTCGGAATCGGCTGCGCGCGGGCCGCCCTTGAGCGTCCGCCTCCCCGCGGCCCGGCGGGTCCGTCCGGCGGGGGTCCTACCCTCGCGGCATGACGCTCGGGATCGTGGTCTTCGGCGCCGCGTTCCTCGTCGGGCTCGGGCTCGGCACCTACACCCAGCGCCCCGTCTCGACCGCGTTCTTTGTGCTCGGCTCCTTCGCGGGGCTGCTCGTGCTCGCCGGCACGGGGCGAGCGCCGGCCGCCGCCGCCGTCCTCGCCATCCTCGTGCTCGTGGGGCTGGTCGCGGAGAGCGTCCGCGAGACGGTCGGGCTCCTCGTCGGCCGCTCCTGATCGCCCCTGCGCCGCGCGGCCGGCGCCTATGCTTGCTCGGGCCCGCGGGCGTGGCGGAACTGGCAGACGCGACGGGTTTAGGTCCCGTTGGGCCGCGAGGCCCTTGGAGGTTCGAGCCCTCCCGCCCGCATCCCGCCCGTGCTGCTGCCAGCTCGGACGCGCTTGCTACCCCGGCGGCGCCGGCGCGCGCAGCCGGTCGAGCGGGAAGAGCCGGATGTCGTGTGCAGTCGCGCCTTCGACGACCAGGTCGGCGACGATCTCGCCCACGACCGAGCAGAACTTGAACCCGTGCCCGGAGAAGCCGGCCGCCACCACCGCGAGCTCCGTCTCCGGGTGGCGGTCGATCAGGAAGTGCCCGTCCGGGGAGCGCTCGAAGAGGCAGGTCTTGAGCGCCAGCGTCGGGCCCGCCCCCTGCGGGAAGTAGCGCTCGGCGAAGGCGCGGAGCGGCGCCTCGTCCTCCGGCCCCGGCTCCCGGGGGATCGCGTCCGGGTCGCCGCTCGGGGCCTCGTCGTCGTAGACGCCGACCTTGAACCCGGGGATCCCGTGCGCGGGGAAGCCGTAGTAGTGCCTGCCCTCGAGGACGAGGTTGAAGACGGGGAAGCGCTCGGGGGCGAAGAGCTCGGGCGCGCGAGGCAGGAGCCAGGCGACCGCCTGCCGGAGCGGGCGGACGGCGCCCGCGGGCAGGCGCGCGACCTCCTCCGCGTACGCGCCCGGGGCGAGGACGAGCCGCTCCGCGGCCAACGTGCGCCGCTCCGTCCGCACCCGCACGCGGCCGCCGTCCGCCTCCCACTCGAGGACGCGCTCGCGGGCGGAGAGCTCGGCGCCGCGGGCGAGCGCCCCCGCGAGGTGGGCGACGATGCAGCGCTCGGGAAGCAGGAACCCCCCGTCGGGCTGGAAGAGGAACTGCTCGTCCGAAGGCAGGCGGTAGGCGGGGAAGCGCCGCCCGACCTCCCGGCCCGGGAGGAGCTCGTGGGGGAGGGCGTGCTCGCGGCAGGAGCGGAGGGCGCCCTCGAGGATGCGCGGCCCGCCCTCCACCGCGCCCGTCACGTGCAGGAGGCGCTCGCCCGCCTCCCGCTCCAGCTCGCGCCAGAGCTCGTACGCCCGGCGCAGGAGGGGCACGTAGGCGGGATCCTCGAAGTAGGCGAGCCGGATGATGCGCGTGAGCCCGTGCGAGGAGCCGCGCTCGTGCAGGAGGTCGAAGCGCTCGAGGCCGAGAACGCGCCGGCCGCGGCGGGCGAGGTGGTAGAGGGCGGCGGACCCCATCCCGCCCGCGCCCACGACGACGACGTCGTACCGGTCGCGCACGGACGCGATCGTAGGCGCGCAGGCGAGCCCGCGCGCGGGGCGCGGGGCTTCCTCGCCCGCGGGCGGCGGCCGGCCGGAGCGGCCCCCCTCGGCGGGACCCCGCGTCCTGCTGGTTCAATGGCCGGCGTGGCGACGCGTGTCGAGGAGCTCGGCGAGAACCGTGTCCGGCTGACCGTGGAGGTCACGCCGGAGGAGGTGAAGCACGCCGTCGAGCACGCGCTGTCCGACCTCGCCGAGAGCGTCAAGATCCCCGGCTTCCGGAGGGGGAAGGTGCCGGCGCCCGTCCTCGTCTCCCGCCTGGGCAGGGAACGCATCTACGCGGAGGCGGTGGACAGCCACATCGGCGGCTGGTTCTGGCGCGCCGCCCACCGCAGCGGCCTGCGTCCGGTCGCCGAGCCCGAGTACGAGTTCGAGCTGCCCGGCGCGCCGGACGAGGGCTGGAGCTTCACGGCCACGGTCGAGGTGCAGCCGCTCCCCGAGCTCGTCGACTGGACGACGCTCGAGGTGCCGCGCGCGCCCGTGGAGGTGCCGGAGGAGGCGGTGCAGGCGGAGCTGGAGGCGCTGCGCGAGTCGGTCGCCGAGCTCGCCCCCGTCGAGCGGCCCGCGCGCGAGGGCGACACGCTGGTCGTCGACCTCGTGGACGAGCGCGGGGAGGCGCAGCGGGACACGGTGGTCGAGCTGGGCGCCGGCCGGCTCGCGCCGGAGCTCGAGGAGGCGCTGCGCGGCGCCGCCCCCGGGGAGACGAGGACGGCGGCCGTCCGGCGCGCGGACGGCGGCGCCTCCACCGTGCAGGTGACCGTGCGCGAGGTGCAGGAGAAGATCCTGCCCCCGCTCGACGACGACCTCGCGAAGGCGGCGAGCGAGTTCGACACGCTCGCCGAGCTGCGCGCCGACATCGAGCGCAAGCTGCGCGCCCAGGTCGAGGAGGAGGTCGAGGCGGCCTTCCGCATGGCGGCCGTGGACGAGCTCGTGCGCGCCTCGCAGGTGCAGCCGGCGCTGCCGCTCGTGCGGCAGCGGGCGACCGACCTCCTCACCGGCTTCGTCCGCTCGCTCGAGCGGCGCGGCCTCTCCCTCGAGACCTACCTGGCGGCGAGCGGGACGAGCGCCGAGGACCTGCAGCGGCAGATGGTGCTCGAGGCCGCGCTCTCGCTCGCGCGCGAGCTCGCGCTCGAGGCGCTCGCCGAGCGGGCGGGGATCGAGGTCTCGGACGAGGAGGTGCGGGCGTACCTGCGCGAGCAGGCGGAGGCCGCCGACGAGGACGCGGAGGCGGTGATCGCGGACGTGTGGGCCCACGGCCAGCAGGAGTCCATCCGGCACGATCTGCGCCTGCGCGCCGCCCTCGACCGACTCGCGGCGGAGGTGAGGCCGATCGCCCCCGAGCTCGCCGCGGCGCGCGAGAAGCTCTGGACACCCGACAAGGAAAAACCGAAGGGCGGCACGAAACTGTGGACGCCCGGCAGCAAGGAGACCTGATGAGCCCACTGATCCCGATGGTCATCGAGCAGACGTCGCGCGGGGAGCGCTCGTTCGACATCTACTCGCGGCTGCTCAACGAGCGCATCGTCTTCCTCGGGACGCCGATCGACGACCAGATCGCGAACCTCGTGATCGCGCAGCTCCTCCACCTGGAGTCGGAGGACCCGGACAAGGACATCCGCATCTACATCAACAGCCCCGGCGGCGACGTGTACGCCGGGCTCGCGATCTACGACACCATGCAGTACATCAAGCCGGACGTGCAGACGATCTGCGTGGGGATCGCCATGTCCATGGGCGCCCTCCTGCTCGCGGGCGGCACGAAGGGGAAGCGGATGGCGCTCCCCAACGCGAAGATCCTCATCCACCAGGTGTGGACGGGCGGGATCGGCGGCCAGGCGGCGGACATCGAGCGCCGCGCCCGGGAGACGATCAACCTGAAGCGGCGCATCGAGGAGCTGCTCGCCGAGCACACCGGGCAGCCCCTGGAGAAGGTGCAGCAGGACACGGACCGCGACTACTTCATGACCTCGCAGGAGGCGCAGGAGTACGGGATCATCGACCGGGTGATCTCCCACCGATGACCCCCGCGGCGGGGCAGCGGCTGCGGCGAGGCGCCGGGCGCGCGTCCGGGCGTTCCCCCGTCCTGGCCTTGCGCTCGACCGCGCCCGCGCAGTAAAAGGAGAACGGGGATGGCTCGGGCGAGCGACGGCAACGAGCAGCTGCTCTGCAGCTTCTGCGGCAAGAGCCAGCGCCAGGTGAAGAAGCTGATCGCCGGGCCTGGCGTCTACATCTGCGACGAGTGCATCGACCTCTGCAACGAGATCATCGACGAGGAGCTGACGACCCCGGCCCAGCTCGACCTCGACAACCTCCCCAAGCCGCGCGACATCTACGCCGTCCTCAACGACTACGTCGTCTCCCAGGAAGAGTCGAAGCGGACGCTCGCCGTCGCCGTATACAACCACTACAAGCGCGTCCGCATGGGGCAGGACGACTCGGACGTCGAGCTGCAGAAGTCGAACATCCTCCTCCTCGGCCCCACGGGCTGCGGCAAGACGCTCCTCGCCCAGACGCTCGCCCGCATCCTCAACGTCCCCTTCGCGATCGCGGACGCGACCGCGCTCACCGAGGCCGGCTACGTCGGCGAGGACGTGGAGAACATCCTGCTCAAGCTGATCCAGGCCGCCGACTTCGACATCAAGAAGGCGGAGACGGGGATCATCTACATCGACGAGGTGGACAAGATCGCGCGCAAGGCGGACAACCCGTCCATCACGCGCGACGTCTCCGGGGAGGGCGTGCAGCAGGCCCTCCTCAAGATCCTCGAGGGGACGGTCGCCTCCGTGCCGCCGCAAGGGGGGCGCAAGCACCCCCACCAGGAGTTCCTCTCCATCGACACCACCAACATCCTCTTCATCTGCGGCGGCGCCTTCGCCGGCCTGGACAAGATCATCGAGCGCCGGATCGGGCGCAACTCCGTGGGCTTCGGTGCCGAGGTGCGCTCCCGCCGCTCGGTGGACAGCACGGAGATCCTCTCCCAGGTGATGCCGGAGGACCTGATCACCTTCGGCCTCATCCCCGAGTTCGTCGGCCGGCTGCCGGTGATCTCCACCGTGCACCAGCTCACCCGGGAGGATCTCGTCGCCATCCTCACCGAGCCGCGCAACGCGCTCGTGAAGCAGTACCAGCGCTTCTTCGCCTACGACCACGTGGAGCTCGTCTTCACCGAGGACGCGCTCTGGGAGATCGCCGACCGCGCCCTCGCCCGCGAGACGGGCGCGCGCGGGCTGCGCTCCATCATCGAGACGGCGCTCCTCGACGTCATGTTCGAGCTCCCCTCCCGCAGCGACGTCACCAAGTGCGTGATCACGAAGGAGACGATCGCCAAGGGGCTGAAGCCGACGCTCGTGACGAGCGCCGGCGGCCTCCTCGGCGAGCTCGACGAGCTCGCCGAAGAGTCGGCCTGACCGAGCCGGCGCCGCCGGCCGGGGAGCCTGCCCGTGCGCTTCACGACGCGACCCGAGCTGCGCGGGACGTTCGGGATGGTCGCGTCCACCCACTGGCTCGCCTCCGGCGCCGGGATGGCCGTGCTCGAGCGGGGCGGGAACGCCTTCGACGCAGCCTGCGCGGCCGGGTTCGTGCTGCAGGTGGTGGAGCCGCACCTGAACGGGCCGGGCGGGGAGGTGCCGGCCCTCCTCTGGCCGGCGGCGCGGGGGGAGCCGCTCGTCCTCTGCGGGCAGGGGGTGGCGCCGGCGGCGGCGACGATCGAGCGCTACCGGGCGCTCGGGCACGAGCTCGTCCCGGGCACGGGCGTGCTCGCCGCCTGCGTGCCCGGCGCCTTCGGCGGCTGGCTGCTCCTCCTGCGCGAGTTCGGCACCTGGCGGCTCGCGGACGTGCTCGCCTTCGCCATCGGCTACGCGGAGCGCGGCTTCCCCCTGCACCCCCGCGTCCGGGCGACGATCGAGCAGCACCGGGAGCTGCTCGCGACCTGGCCGGGCTCCCGCGACCTGTACCTGCCGCCGCCCCCGCCGGGCCGGCTCTTCCGCAACCCGGCGCTCGCCGCCACCTACCGCCGGATCCTCGAGGAGAGCCGGGGCGGCTCGCGGGAGGAGGAGATCGAGCGGGCGCGCCGGGTCTTCTACGAGGGCTTCGTCGCCGAGGAGATCGACCGCTTCTGCGCCGCCGAGGGCGGCCTCCTCACCGGGTCCGACCTCGCCGCCTGGCGGGCCACGCTGGAGCCGCCCGCCACCTACGAGTACCGCGGCCTCACGGTCTGCAAGACGGGCCTCTGGGGCTCGGGGCCGGTCGCCCTCCAGCAGCTCTCGCTCCTCGCCGGCTTCGACCTCGCCGCGCTCTCCGAGGCGGAGCTCGTGCACGTCCTCACCGAGTGCGCGAAGCTCGCCTTCGCCGACCGGGACGCCCTCTACGGCGAGGACGCGGAGGTGTCGCTCGACCTCCTCCTCTCCGAGGCGTACGCGGGCGAGCGGCGGGCGCTCGTCGGCGAGGAGGCCTCCGCCGAGTACCGGCCGGGGCGCGGCCGCCTCCCCCGGCTGCGCGAGGCGGCGCCGCTCGCCGGGGCGGGCGAGCCGACCCGCGGCGACACCGTCCACGTGGACGCCGCCGACCGCTTCGGCAACCTCGTCTCGGCCACCCCCAGCGGCGGCTGGCTGCAGAGCTCGCCCGTCATCCCCGCTCTCGGCTGGCCGCTCGGGACGCGGGCGCAGATGTTCTGGCTCGAGGAGGGGCTTCCCTCCTCGCTCCGCCCGGGGGCGAGGCCGCGGACGACGCTCTCGCCCGGGCTCGCCCTCCGCCAAGGGGAGCCCTACCTCGCCTGGGGCACGCCCGGCGGCGACCAGCAGGAGCAGTGGGCCCTGCACGTCCTCGTGCGGCACGTCGACCTCGGCCTCGACCTGCAGCAGGCGATCGACGCGCCCGAGTTCCACACCGACCACCTGATCTCGTCCTTCTACCCGCGCGGCTTCCGGGGGCGCTCGCTCGCCCTCGAGGCGCGCTTCGGGGCGCGCACGCTCGCCGAGCTCGAGCGGCGGGGGCACGCGCTCGAGCTCTGGCCAGCGTGGTCACTCGGCCGGGTGAGCGCCGTCGCCCGCGAGCCGGACGGCCAGCTGCGGGCGGCCGCGAACCCGCGCGGCATGCAGGGCTACGCCGCCGGCCGCTAGCCTCCGCCGCCGTGGGCGAGCGCGCCGCCGACCGCACCCGCACCTACTCCTGGCACGACCCGCTGGCCGTGCTCGAGGAGACGGCGGGGCTGAGCGGGCTCGACGTGCTGCGGCTCGTGGTGGCCGGGCAGCTCCCGCATCCGCCGATCGCGAAGACGCTCGGCTTCCGCCTCGTCGAGGTCGAGCACGGGCACGCCGTCTTCGAGTGCGAGCCGGCCGAGTACCACTACAACCCGATCGGGAGCGTGCACGCGGGTCTCGCGGCCACGCTCCTCGACTCAGCGATGGGCTGCGCGCTCGCCTCCACCCTCGAGGCGGGGACGCGCTGGACGACGCTGGAGCTGAAGGCGAACTTCACCCGCCCCCTGACCGCGGACACGGGTCTCGTCC
Source organism: Gaiellaceae bacterium (assembly GCA_035574655.1). GTDB lineage: Bacteria > Actinomycetota > Thermoleophilia > Gaiellales > Gaiellaceae > GMQP-bins7. The sequence continues at coordinate 13,028 of DATLYP010000157.1, read as the reverse complement.
GCTGCACCGGCGCCGTCGTCCACCCGGGGCGGACGGTCGCCACCGCCGAGGGCCGCGTCGAAGGCGTGGACGGGCGGCTGTACGCGCACGGGACGAGCACCATCCTCGTGCTCGCCAGCTAGCCGGACTGCGGCCCCTCGCCCTTCGGCGCGCGCAGGAGATCCGCGAGCGTCCGGTCCTCCGCGGCCATGGTGAGATCCCGAGGTCGTCCAGCCGCCTCCCTCATCGCGACGAGGTGGTCGAGCGAGGACACGCGGATCGTCATCCCCCACACCGGCGCTCGTTCATCAGCCAGAGGAGCTCGGCGAGCGGGTCCACGGGAGGGGGAGACGAGACCGCGCTCGATGCGCGAGATCGCCGCCTGCGAGGTGCGCGCGCGGATCGCGAGCTGGCGCCGGGTGAGCCCGTGCCGCCTCCGCGCCCAGAAAAGACATCGGCGGCGGCGTCCGTAGACTCTTCCCGCCATGGAGCCTCGCTACGACCCCCAGAGCGTCGAGACGCGCTGGCAGGAGACGTGGGAGGCGGAGGGCCTGTACGCGGCCGAGGCCGCCGACCCGCGCCCCGCCTACGTCGTCGCCTTCCCGCCCCCGAACGTGACCGGCGAGCTGCACATGGGGCACGCGCTCCAGCTCGCGCTCGCGGACGCGCTCATCCGCTGGAAGCGGATGCAGGGCTACAACTGCCTCTTCCAGCCGGGCTACGACCACGCCGGCATCTCCACCCAGTACCAGGTGGAGAAGGCGCTCGAAGCGGAGGGCCGGCGGCGGCAGGACGTGGGCCGGGAGGCCTTCGTCGAGCTCGTCTGGGACTGGCTGCGCCGCTACGGGCGCACGATCATGACCCAGTTCCGGCGCATGGGCGCCTCCATGGACTACCGCCGGGAGCGGTTCACGATGGACGAGGGCTACACGCGGGCCGTGCTCCGCTTCTTCGTCCACCTCTGGGAGAAGGGCTACCTGTACCGCGACCACCGGATCGTCAACTGGTGCCCCTACCACCTGAGCGCGCTCTCCGACCTCGAGCTCGACCACGTGGAGGTGGAGGACGAGCTCGTGTACGTGCGCTACCCGCTCGCCGACGGGTCCGGCCACGTGACGATCGCGACCGCGCGCCCGGCCACGATCCTCGCCGACGTGGCCGTGGCCGTGCATCCCGACGACGAGCGCTACCGGGGGCTCGTCGGCCGGCGGGCGGTCGTCCCCTTCGTCGAGCGCGAGGTGCCGGTCGTGGCCGACGAGCGGGTCGACCCGGCCTTCGGCACGGGCGCGCTGAAGGTGACGCCGGGGCACGACCCGGTCGACTTCGAGATCGGGCGGACGCACGGCCTCCCCGAGCCGATGGTCGTCGGCCCGGACGGGCGCATGAACGGGGCGGTGCCCGAGGTGGCCGGGATGACGCAGGAGGAGGCGGCGGCCGCCGTCCTCGCCTGGTGCGAGGAGCGGGGGCTGCTCGAGCGGCGCGAGCCCTACCGGCACACGATCGCCGTCTGCGAGCGCTGCGGGAGCCGCATCGAGCCGCTCATCTCCCTCCAGTGGTGGTGCCGTATGGACGAGCTCAAGCGGCCGGCCTTGGAGGCGCTGCGAGCGGGGCGCGTCCGCTACCACCCGCCCTCGCAGCACCGCTTCGCGATCGAGTCGCTCGAGGCCGCGCCGGACTGGAACGTCTCCCGTCAGATCTGGTGGGGCCACCAGCTCCCGGTCTGGTACTGCCCGGACGGGCACCTGACCGTCGCCGAGCGCGAGCCGGAGGCGTGCGCCGAGTGCGGCACGCGCGAGCTCGTGCGCGACCCGGACGTGCTCGACACCTGGTTCTCCTCCGCCCTCTGGCCGTTCGCGACGCTCGGCTGGCCGGAGCGGACCCCCGACCTCGAGCGCTTCTATCCGGGCGACTTCAACATCACGGCGCGGGAGATCATCCGCCTCTGGGAGAACCGGATGATCTTCTCCGGGCTCGAGCTCCTGGGCGAGGTCCCCTTCCGCGACGTGATCATCCACTCGACCGTGCTCGCCCCCGACGGGCGGCGCATGTCCAAGTCGCTCGGCACCGGCGTCGACCCGCTCGACGTCATCGCCGAGTACGGGACGGACGCGACTCGCTACGGCCTGGCGAAGATCTCCTCCCAGCAGGACACCCGCCTCTCCTACGAGGCCTTCGCGGAGGGGCGCAGCCTCGCGATCAAGATCTGGAACGCGGCCCGGCTCATCCTCCTCAACGCCGAGGGCGTCCGGCCGGCGCTCGCCCCCCGCGACCTCGAGGAGCGCTGGATCCTCGCCCGCCTCGACGCCGCCCGCGCCGGGCTGGAGGAGGCGTGGGGGCGCTTCGACTTCGCGGAGGCGACGCGCATCCTCTACCGCCTCGTCTTCGACGACTTCTGCGACTGGTACGCGGAGGCGGTGAAGCCCCGCCTCTCGGCCCGCGACCCCGACGCCTGCGCGACCGCGCTCGCCGCGCTCGAGCGGCTGCTCGCCCTCCTCCACCCGGTCATGCCGCACGTGAGCGAGGAGATCTGGTCGCGGCTCCCGGAGCGGAAGGCGCGGCTGATCGTCTCCCCCTGGCCCGAGCCGGACCCGCGCTGGGCGGACGCGGAGGAGGCGGAGGCGCTCGAGCGCGTGCGCGACGCGGCGGTGATCTTCCGCCGGAGCGGCGTCCGGGTGGAGCTCGGCTCCGAGGACGAGAGGAGGATCTTCGACGCCGTGGTGAAGCCGCAGCGGGTTCGCGTGGACGGCGATCGGGAGGCGGAGATCGAGCGGCTGCGCAGGGAGATCGCGCGCGCAGAGGGGATGCTCGCGAACGAGGGCTTCGTGCAGAAGGCGCCGCCGGAGGTCGTGGCCGCGGAGCGCGAGAAGCTCGAGCGCTACCGCCGCGAGCTGGCCGCGCTCGGCGACCCTTCGTGTTAGAGTCGGATCGCACGAAGTCCGGCACTGCGAGGCAAGAAGGCGCGAATGGGCGCACGGACGCACAGAGACACGGTCGAGCATGCGATCGAGCTCTGGAACGCGCACGACGACCGGTACTTCGAGGAGGTCTACACCGAGGATCTCGTCACGCACGGGTTTCCGGGGGACGCTCCGCCGACGCGCGACGGGATGAGGGCTCTCTTCCACCAGATGTGGGAGAGCTTCCCGGACATCCGCGTCGAGTTGCAGCGGTTCGTCTCGGAGGGCGATCTCGCCGCCGCCAACCTCCGGATCAGCGGGACGCACGAAGGCGAGTTCATGGGCGCCGCGCCCACCGGCAAGCGGATCGAGGTCGACGCGATGGCGTTCTTCCGCTTCGACGCCGACGGCAAGGTCGCCGAGCGCTGGACGCGCCTCGACGAGGTCGGGCTGCTGACGCAGCTCGGTCTCATGCAGGCTCAGGCGGGGGCGCCGGCGTAGCCCGCCGCGCACGCGGCTCGCGCGGAGGCTCCCTCTCGGGAGCCTCCGGCGTCACGGCGGCCGCTACCCTCGGCCGCGTGTCCGGCGAGCAGGCAGCCTGGCTGGACTCCCTTTCGCCCTGGCCGCGCGAGTTCGGGCTCGAGCGCATGCGCGCGCTCCTCGCAGAGCTCGGGAACCCGCAGGAGGCCTACCCGGCGATCCACGTCGTGGGCACGAACGGCAAGTCGTCGGCGACGGTCGCGATCGAGCAGCTCCTGCTCTCCGAGGGGCTCTCCGTCGGCTCGACGATCTCGCCCCACGTCGAGCGCTGGTCGGAGCGGATCCGGATGAACGGCGAGGAGGCCGACTTCGAGCGGGCGGTGGGGCGCGTCCGGGCGGCGGCCGAGCGCGTGCGGGCGACCCAGTTCGAGATCGTGACCGCGGCCGCGCTCGCCGAGTTCGCCGCGGCCGGGGTGGACGTGGCCGTGGTGGAGGCGGGGCTGGGCGGCCGCTTGGACGCGACGAACGTGCTCCGCACCCGGGTCGTGCTCCTCACGAACGTCGGCCTCGAGCACACCGACGTGCTCGGGGACACGGTGGAGGCGATCGCGCGCGAGAAGCTCGCGGTGGCGAAGGAGGGGGCGGTCGTCGTCCTGCCCGACGAGACGTTCGCGCACCTCGTCTCGGGCCGGGAGGTGCGTCTCGGCGGGGCGCGCGAGGCGGCGGAGGCGTTCCTCGGGCGCCCGGTGCGGGGCGAGGCGCGCGTCTCCCTCCCCGGGCGGCTGGAGGTGCGGGCAGGCGAGATCCGGGACGGCGCGCACAATCCCGACGGTGTCCGCTACCTGCTCGAGCGGCTGCCTCCCGGGGAGCACACGCTCGTCGTCTCCATCCTCCGCGACAAGGACGCGGACGCGATGCTGCGGGAGCTGCGGCGGGCGGGCCCGCGCCTCGTCGCCACCCGCTCCTCCTCGGAGCGGGCGCTGCCCGCGGGCGAGCTGGCCGCGCGCGCGCGCCGCTACTTCCCGCACGTGGAGGCGGTCGAGGGGCCGGCGGCGGCGCTCGCCCGCGCGCACGAGCTGGGCGGGCCCGTGCTCGTGACCGGCTCCCTCTACCTGCTCGGCGACCTCGCCCGGGCGGAGCGGGAGGGCGCGTGGGCCGGTTGAGCGAGCGTCTGGCGGTGCTCGCCTTCGCCGTCTGCCTCCTCGCCGCGCTCGTCGGGCTCGCGTTCGGCCTCGGCTACCTCGTGGGAAAGGTTCTGCTATGACCGGGGCACGCATGGCGCCCGCCCAGATCCTGGACCAGCCGCCCGACTGGGTCCTCCTCCGCAACGCCGGGCTGACCCTCCTCCTCGTGCTCTGGCTCGCCACCGCGTACTGGACGTTCAAGGACGCGCGGCGCCGCATCGCCGATCCCTGGCTCGTCGCCCTCGCGACGGCGGTCGGGCTCGTGCCCCCCTTCCTGGGGCCGATTATCTACATGTTCTTCCGTCCGCCCGAGTACCTGGAGGACGCGCGCGAGCGCGAGCTCGAGATCAAGGCGATGGAGCAGCGGCTCGCGGAGCTCGACCGCCGCTGCCCCGTCTGCCGGGCGCGCGTCGAGCCCGCCTACCTCGTCTGCCCGGTGTGCACGACCCGTCTCCGGCAGGCCTGCTCGACCTGCAACCAGCCGCTCGAGTCGCTCTGGCAGATCTGCCCCTACTGCGCGACCCCGGTCCCGCCCTCCCTGCCCGCGCTCGAGGACGTGACCTCGCGCCCGCGGGCGCGCCCCGCCCTGCCCGGCGACTGAGGCGGGGACGGTCGCGCGCGTGCGGGCGGGCGCCAGCCTTGGGCTCGCGCTGATGGCGGTCGGCGGCGCGATCGTCGCGCTCCCCGACGCGGACGACCGCCTCTTCAGCCTGAGCGAGAAGCACGGCCCGGCGCCGGCCGACGCGCTCGGGACCGCGGTCCTCCTCGCCGGGTACGCGATCCTCGCGACGCTCGTCTGGCGGAGGCGGCGGAGGCTTCCCCGGCGCGGCCTCCGCGCCGCGCTCGCCCTTGTCTGTGCCGGCGTCGCCCTGCTCGCGCCCGCCGTCGCCTTCGACCTCGGCCCCCTGTGGGCGCTCGCGGCCGCGGCGATGGCGGCGCCGCAGGCGTACCTGCTCGCGACGGCGCTGCACGGCGGGGGCGCGCGGGCGGCGAGAAAGTAGACTGCGCGCCCGCAATGGCCCGGGAGACCACCCTCGTGCTCGTCAAGCCGGACGGCATGGCCCGCGGCCTCGCGGGGGAGATCCTCGCCCGCTTCGAGCGGCGCGGGCTCGCGCTCCGCGCGGCGCGGCTCCTGCGCGTCGACCGCGAGCTCGCCGAGCGCCACTACGACGTGCACCGGGAGAAGCCGTTCTTCGGGGAGCTCGTCGAGTTCATCACCTCCGGCCCCACGCTCGCGCTCGTGCTGGAGGGGGAAGGGGCGATCGACGTCTGTCGGCGGACGATCGGCGCCACCGACCCCGCCCAGGCGGCGCCCGGCACGATCCGGGGCGACCTCGCGCTCTCCATGCCCGACAACCTCGTGCACGGGTCGGACTCGCCCGAGACCGCGGAGCGGGAGATCGCGCTCTTCTTCCCGGACGGCCTTGTCTGAGCCCGCCCGCCGGGAGTCGGGGCGAGCGCGGGCGTGGCCTGCGGGGGAGCTGTGGGTGGCCGGCACGCGCCCCTGATCCTCGCTTCCACCTCGCCGCAGCGGCGCGCGATCCTCGAGCAGCTGCGGGTCCCGTTCGAGGTGGTCGCGCCCTCCTACCGCGAGGCGGACGACCTCCCCCTCCTGCCCGCCGACCTGGTCCGCCGGCACGCGCTCGGCAAGGCGCGCTCGGCGCGGCGGCCGGGGCGCCTCGTCCTGGGGGTGGACACGACCGTCGTGCTCGACGGGCAGGTGTACGGGAAGCCCGCCGGCCGCGAGGAGGCCCGGGAGACGCTGCGCGCCCTGTCCGGGCGCACCCACGTCGTCGTCTCCGGCCTCTGCCTGCTCGGCGAGGGGCTCGAGCTGGTCGAGCACGCGGAGACGCTCGTCACCTTCCGGCCGCTCTCCCCGCTCGCCCTGGAGACGTACCTGGCGAGCGGCGAGTGGGAGGGGCGCGCCGGCGCGTACGCGATCCAGGGGCTCGGCGGCCGGCTCGTGGAGCGGATCGAGGGGGACTACCTGAACGTGGTCGGCCTCCCCGGCGCGCTCCTCGTGACGCTGCTCGAGCGGCACGCGCCCGAGCTGCTCGCGTAGGGGCGCGCGGGCGACCGGCCCGGGAGGCGCGGAAGCACGCAGGTAGACTGGACTCCCGCCGATGGGCTGGCTCAAGACAGTGACGGGCTTCGGCGGCCGGGACATGGCCGTCGATCTGGGTACCGCGAACACGCTCGTCTACGTGCGCGGCCGGGGGATCGTCCTCTCCGAGCCCTCGGTGGTCGCCATCGACCAGCGCACAGGCGAGGTGCACGCGGTCGGGGTAGAGGCGAAGCGCATGCTCGGACGGACGCCGGGGACCATCTCCGCCATCCGCCCGCTCAAGGACGGGGTGATCGCCGACTTCGACGTCACCGAGCAGATGCTCCGCCACTTCATCCAGAAGGTGCACCAACACCGCTTCGCGCACCCGCGCGTCGTCGTCTGCGTCCCCTCCGGGGTCACCGGCGTGGAGAAGCGGGCGGTCGAGGAGGCGACGCTGTCCGCCGGCGCCCGCCAGGCGTACCTGATCGAGGAGCCGATGGCGGCCGCGATCGGGGCCGGGCTGCCCGTCGCCGAGCCGACCGGGAACATGATCGTGGACATCGGCGGCGGCACCACCGAGGTCGCGGTCATCTCGCTCGGCGGGATCGTCGTCTCCCAGAGCATGCGCGTGGGCGGGGACGAGATGGACGAGGCGATCGTCAACCACATCAAGAAGGAGTACAAGCTCCTCGTCGGCACCCAGACGGCGGAGGAGATCAAGCTCGAGATCGGCTCGGCCTACCGGCTGAAGGAAGAGCTGCAGGCGGAGGTGCGCGGGCGCGACATGCTCACCGGGCTCCCGAAGACGGTGGTCATCTCCTCCGAGGAGATCCGGCGGGCCCTCGACGAGCCCGTGACGCAGATCATCGACGCCATCAAGTCCACGCTCGACAAGACGCCGCCCGAGCTCGCCGCGGACATCATGGACCGCGGCATCGTGCTCGCCGGCGGCGGCGCCCTCCTGCAGGGCTTGGACGAGCGCGTCCGCCACGAGACCCAGATGCCCGTGCACCTGGCGGAGAGCCCGCTCACCTGCGTCGCGGTCGGCTCGGGGCGGAGCCTCGAGGAGTTCGAGGTCATCCACCGCTCGAACCGAAGCCGCGCCCGCCGGAACGGGCTGCTCCGCTACTGACCCGGCCCGCCCGCCGCCGGCGGGCGCGTTCCCGCCGCCGGGTCGTCGTGGAGGGCCGGAGCTAGACTGGCGCATCGTGCCCCGGAGTCGCAGCGCACGTTCGGCGGCGCCGGGCGTGACCGTCCGGCGCATCCCGACGACCCGCCTCGGCTCCCGGGGAGCCGGCGCGCTCAGGCGCCGGCTCACCCTGGGCGCGCTCGTCCTGCTCTCGCTCGTGCTGATCACGCTCACCTTCCGCGCGGACGAGGCGGGCCCGCTGGGCGGCGCGCGCTCGACCGGCGCCGCGGTGCTGAAGCCGTTCGCCGTCGGCTTGGAGCGCGTCGCGCAGCCCTTCCGGGACGCGTACGGGTGGGCGGACGGCCTGCTCGGCGCGCGCGCCGAGGCGGAGCGCTACCGGCGGGAGGTGCGGGAGCTCCGGCAGCAGCTGATCCAGAGCGAGTTCGCGCTGCGCGAGGCCGCCGACCTGCGCGACCTGCTCGGCTACCTGGACGGGCCCCGCTTTCCCGACGACTACCGGGCGGTCGCCGCCGAGGTGATCGGCTGGCCGCCGAGCACGTTCGTCCGCTCGATCGTGATCGCGGCGGGGGCGAAGGCCGGCGTGCGCAAGGACGACCCGGTCTTGAACGCGGACGGGCTCGTGGGGGTGGTCACCCGGGTGACGACGGGGACGGCGCGCGTCCAGCTCCTCACCGACCCCGAGGCCGCCGCCTCGGCGATCGTGCTCCCCACCGGGGCGCGGGGGATCGTCCGCCACGGCCGCGGCACGGCCGAGACGTTCTTCCTCGACCGGGTGCGCAAGGAGGACGTGGTGCGGCCCGGCGACCGGGTGGTGACGGCCGGGGCGCGGCTGGGCGATCTCGGCTCCCTCTACCCCAAGGGGATCCCCATCGGCGAGGTGACGAGCGTCAACCAGACGGACACCGATCTCTTCCAGCAGATCCAGATCGAGCCGTACGTGGACTTCGGTTCCCTGGACGCGGTCATCGTGCTCGTCCCCACGGAGCGCCGCCCATGAGCCCCGCCTTCGCCCTGCGCGCCGCGGGCGTCGTCCTCGCGGCCGCCCTCCTGCAGACGGTCGTCGTCTCCTCGCTCTCCATCGCCGGCGGCGCCCCCGACCTTCTGCTCGTCGCGGTCGTCTCGCTCGGGCTCCTCCGCGGCGCGTCCGCGGGGGCCGTCCTCGGCTTCCTCGCCGGCCTCGTCGTCGACCTGCTCGCCCTGGAGACGCTCGGCATCACCTCGCTCGTCCTGACCCTCGCCGGCTACTGGGCCGGCCGCTACGCGGAGACGACCGGGCGCGGCAAGCGGCTCGCGCCGCTCGCCGCCGTGGGCGTGATCACCGTGCTCGCCACGGTCTTCGGCCTCCTGCTCCACGTCATGCTCGGCGAGGCGGTCGCCGCCCGGGAGACCCTGCTCGGCCCGCTGCCGCCCACGCTCGCCGCCAACCTCGTGCTGGCGCTGCCCGTGCACGCGCTCGTCCGCCTCCTCGTCCACGGGCGGGAGGAGGCGGAGCCGGTCGCGGAGGTGGAGCTCGTTGGCTAGCGCCTACGACGAGCCGCGCCCGCCGAGCCGCCGCTTCCTGCCGCCCGACCCGCGCGTGCGCGAGCCGTACCGGCTCACGCCCCAGCTTGCGCTGCGGGTCGCGATCCTGGGCGCGGTCGCGCTCCTCGCCTTCGGCGTCCTCTTCCTCCGGCTCTGGTCGCTGCAGGTCCTCTCCGGCGAGGAGTACCTGCAGGCGGCGCAGAACAACCAGCTCCGGCTCGTGCGGGTGGAGGCGCCGCGGGGGCCGATCCTCGACCGCCGGGGCCGGGTGCTCGTGGGGAACGTGCCCGGGACCGCCGTCCGCCTCTGGGTCGCCGACCTGCCGGAGCGGGGCCGGTACGCGGTCGTGCGCCGCCTCGCCCGCGTGCTCCGGATCCCCCCGCGCGAGCTCGCCCGGGAGGTGGACGCGCGCCTCTCCGACCCCGCCACCCCGCTCACCGTGAAGACCGACGTGCCACGGGCCCAGGTCGAGTACCTGCTCGAGCGCAAGTCGCAGTTCCCGGGGATCGAGATCCAGGACGTCTACCTGCGCGACTACCCCTACGGCGCGCTCGCCGCGCAGGTGCTCGGCTACGTCGGCGAGATCTCGCCCGAGGAGCTGGCGCGCCTGCGCCGGGACGGGCGCTACCGGCCCGGCGACCGGATCGGGAAGACGGGCGTGGAGGCGGCCTACGACGCCTACCTGCGCGGCCGGCCCGGCCTCTGGCAGATCCGCGTCGACTCGCTCGGGCGCCCGGTGAGCGACTCCGTGCCGCGGCAGGAGCCGCGGCCCGGCTACGCGCTGCGCCTGACGCTCGACCTCGAGCTCCAGCGCACGGCCGAGCTCGCCCTCCGCTACGGGATCGCGCTCGCCCGCGCGCGCGGCCACTGGGCCGCGAACGGGGGGGCGCTCGTCGCCCTCGACCCGCGCGACGGGGCCGTGCTCGCGATGGCCTCCCTGCCCTCGTACAAGCCGGCCCTCTTCAGCCGCCGGCCGGACCGGCGCGCGCTCGCCCCGCTCCTCGACGAGGAGGCGGCCCGGCGCGCCAACTACCCGGGCCTGAACCGCGCCACCGCCGGCGTCTACCCGCCCGGCTCGACGTGGAAGCCGGTGACCGCGCTCGCCGGCATGCACGAGCACGTCTTCTCCGCGTACGAGCCGCTCCGCTGCACGCCCGTCGCCTACTACGGCGAGGACCGGCACCCGTTCCGGAACTGGAACCCGTACGTGAACCGGCCGATGACGCTCGCGGAGGCGCTCGCCGAGAGCTGCGACACCTACTTCTACGAGATCGGCTACCGCTTCTACCAGCGCGGCCCGGAGGGCCGCGTCCGCATGCAGCAGTGGGCGCGGCGCTTCGGCTTCGGGCAGCCGACCGGGCTCGACATCGGCGGCGAGGCCGTGGGGCTCGTCCCCACCCCGGAGTGGCGGCGGCGGACGTTCGAGAGCGACTGGGACCGGGCCTGGAACCCGGGGGACTCGATCCAGCTCGCCATCGGGCAGAAGGATCTGCTCGTCACCCCCCTGCAGATGGCGGTCTTCTACGCGATGCTCGCGAACGGCGGGACGATCGTCACCCCGCACCTCGCCGCGGACGTGGAGCAGCCGGGCGGCAAGCGCTCGCCGCGCGTCGTCCTCCGCCGCTTCGCCCCCCGCCCGCCCCGGCCCGCCGGCGTCGACCCGGCGGCGCTCGAGGCGGTGCGCGACGGCCTCTGGCGCGCCACCCACTCCACGAACGGCACCTCCTCGGGCGTCTTCGGCGCGTACGCGATCCCGATCTCCGGGAAGACGGGCACGGCCGAGAAGGTCGTTCCGCTCCCCGGGTACCCGCCCGGGCACCTGGAGGACCAGTCCTGGTGGTGCGGCTGGGGGCCCTCCGACCGCGCGCGGCTCGTCGTCTGCGCCCTGATCGAGAACGGCGGCCACGGCTCCACCGCCGCCGCCCCGGCCGCGCTCAAGGTGTTCGAGAAGTTCTTCCGCCGGCCCGCCCCGCCCAGCGTCCTCGTGAGCACCGACTGATGCTCGAGCTCGCGGAGCGGCCACGGGCGCAGGCGGCCCGGCGCGAGCAGGCCGCACCGCTTGCCTTCCTGCGCCGGCTCGACTGGATCCTGCTCGCGACCACGGCCGCGCTCGTCGGCTACGGCCTCTGGGCGGTCGCCGGCATCACCCGCTTCGACGTGCCGGGCGACCCCTACCACTACGTCGTCCGCCAGGGCGTGGCGGCGGGGGTCGGCGTGTGCGGGCTCCTGCTCGCCCTCGCCGTGCCGCTCGACCTCGTCCGCCGCCACTGGGCCGTCCTCTACGGGGCGACCCTCGGGCTCATGCTCCTCGTCTTCGCGTTCGCGGAGACGATCCGCGGCTCGCGGCGGTGGCTCGACCTGGGGCCGATCCAATTCCAGCCCTCCGAGCTCGGGAAGGTGCTCTTCGTGCTCGCGATCGCCGGCTTCCTCGTCTCCCGCGGGGGCCGCCTGGCCCGCTGGTCGAGCATCGTGCGCGCCCTCGTGCTCGGCGCCGTCCCCACCGTCCTCGTCTTCCTGCAGCCCGATCTCGGCACCGCGCTCGTGTACGCGGCCGCGCTCTTCGCGCTCCTCTTCCTCGCGGGCGTCCGCTGGCGTCACCTCGCGCTGCTCCTGGCCGCCGGCGTGGCGGCCGTGCTCGCCGTGCTCTGGTGGCTTCCGGCCGCGGGCGTGCAGGTGCTGGAGCCGTACCAGGTCGACCGCTTCCGCGGCTTCCTCGACCGGGACCTCGACCCGGCCGGCCTCACCTGGAACGTGAACCAGTCCATGACCGCCGTCGGCTCGGGCAGGTTGACCGGGCGCGGCGTGGTGGAGGCGAGCCAGACCCGGCTCGACTACCTGCCCGAGCACGCCACCGACTTCGCGTTCGCCTCGCTCGCCGAGCAGCGGGGCTTCGTCGGCTGCGCGATCCTGCTCCTCCTCTACCTGCTGCTCGTCTGGCGCGGGCTGCGCGTGCTCACGCTCGCCGGCGACCTGTACGGCGCGATCACGGCCGGCGGGCTCGTCTCCGCCTTCCTCTTCCAGGTCTTCGTCAACGTCGGCATGACGATGGGGATCGCCCCCGTCACCGGGATCCCGCTGCCCTTCGTGACCGTGGGGGGCAGCTCGCTCGTCGCCAACCTGCTGCTCGTCGGCGTGCTGCAGTCGGTCCACGCCCGCGGCCAGCTCGCGCAGCGGCCGCCCCGGTGACGGGCGCGCGCCTGCGCTCGCTCGTGCTCGAGCTGCGGCAGCTCGCGGCGGCTCTGAGAGCCGTGGGCGTGCACGGTCCGGGAGCGGTCGTCGTCAGCGGCCTCCTCGCGGAGCAGCTCGCGCGCGGGCTCGGGGCGGATGCGGAGCCGGGAGCGCTGCAGGTGGGCGAGGGCACGGCCCCGCCCGGGGCGGGGGTGGCGGTGCACGTCCTCGCCGGGGAGCCGAGCGAGGGCGACCGCGCCTACGTCGCGGCCTGCGACGCGCGCGGGGTGCCGGTCGTGATCGTGCAGGTGTGGCCCCAGGCGGAGCGCAGGCAGCCGTTCGTGCTCTCGCCCTTCGTCGTCGAGTGCCGGGCCGGCGAAGGCTTCCCGCTCGGCGAGATCGCGGCGCGCATCGCGGTGGCGGCCGAGGACGCCGCCGCGCTCGCCGCCCGCATCCCCGCGCTGAGGGAGGCCGTCGTGCGCGAGCTCGTCCGCACCTCCGTCGTGCGCTCCGCGCTGCTCGCGCTCCTCGCGGCCGGTGACCGGGGAGCGCGCGCGGCGCTCACGCTGGAGCAGGCGCGGCTCCTCGCCCGGCTGCGCGTC
>DATLYP010000156.1:0-6836 GCA_035574655.1 Gaiellaceae bacterium | reverse complement strand
GGCGGGCGAGTAGGCTGGCCCGCCGTGACCTCGACCGCGCCCAAGCGCTTTCCCGACCGCGACGAGGCCGCGGCCGTCCGTGCCGCGTGCGAGTCGCTCGCGCCGGGCGCACGGCTGGAGGAGCGGCGGCGGCTCGCAGGGCGGGTGCTCGGCCGGCGCGACCTGGGCCGGCTCGTCTTCCTCGACCTCGTCGACCGCTCCGGGCGCATCCAGCTTCTCTGCGACACGAGCCGGACGGGCGAGGTGGACGTCCATCTGGGGGACATCGTGGGCGCGATCGGCCACCCGGCGAAGTCGAGGCGGGGCGAGCCCTCGCTCGCCGTGGAGGAGCTCGTCGTGCTCGCGCGCACCCGCAGCCCCCTCCCGGACACGTTCCACGGGCTCACCGACGTCGAGACCCGCTACCGCAAGCGCTACCTCGACCTGCTGATGAGCGAGGAGACGCGGAGGACGTTCGTGCTCCGGGCGCGCATCGTCTCCGCGATCCGGCGCTACCTGGACGAGGAGGGCTTCCTCGAGGTCGAGACGCCGATCCTGCAGCCCCGCTACGGCGGGGCCTTCGCCACCCCCTTCGTGACGCGCTCGGCCGAGCTCGACGCCGACCTCTACCTGCGCATCGCGACCGAGCTCTACCTCAAGCGCCTGATCGTGGGCGGGCTGGAACGCGTGTACGAGATCGGCAAGGACTTCCGCAACGAGAGCGTCTCCTACAAGCACCAGCCCGAGTTCACGATGCTCGAGTGGTACGAGGCCTACGCCGACTACCGGGACACGATGGCTCGCATCGAGGAGCTGCTCGAGCGCGTGGCGCACGAGGTGCTCGGGACCACGGTCGTCGCCTTCCGCGGCGCGGAGGTCGACCTGCGCGCCCCCTGGCGGCGCCTGCGCTTCGTGGACGCGCTCGCCGAGCACGGCCTCTGGACGCGCGACGAGGCCGAGCTGCGCGCCCGGCTCGGCGAGCGCGGGGTGGACACCTCCGCCGACCGCGACTGGGCGCAGCTCGTCGACCACGCCTTCAGCCATCTCGTGGAGCCGGCGCTCGTCCAGCCGACGATCGTGCACGACTACCCGGTCGAGCTCTCCCCCTTCGCGCGGACGACCGACGACGACCCGAGCCTGGCCGAGCGCTTCGAGTACTTCGCGGGCGGGATGGAGCTCGGGAACGCCTTCACGGAGATCAACGACGCCGAGGAGCAGCGGCGCCGCTTCGAGGAGCAGGCCCGGCTCGCCGGGGGGGAGCGGGGCGACCCCGACTTCGTGGAGGCCCTCTCCTACGGGATGCCGCCCACGGGCGGGCTCGGCCTCGGCATCGACCGCCTGGTCATGCTCCTCACCGGGAAGGAGACGATCCGCGACGTCATCCTCTTCCCGATCCTGCGCCCCGAGTAGCCCACGCGCGAGAGCGAGCGCTGCGGCGCGAGGTCGCCGTTCGGCCGGGACCCTCCCCCGGCCGAGGTAGCCCGGACGAGTGTCGTCGGCCGGTCGCGCGCCGACGACCTACGTCGGGAACGGTGTCGACACACGCGGCAAGGCTCCCGGGCGGCTTCGCCCGCCGCAGGCGCGACGCGCACCTGCGCGCCATTCTCGACGCCGCCATGGACGCCGTGGTGACCATCGACCACCGCGGCCTCGTGCTCGAGTTCAACCGGGCGGCGGAGGAGATGTTCGGGTACCGCCGCGAGGAGGTGCTCGGGCGCGAGCTGGCCGGGCTCGTCGTCCCCGAGCGCCTCCGCGCCGCCCACCGGGCGGCGCTCCGGCGCTGGACGGAGCACGGCCCCGGCCCGGGGGCGGGGACCCTGCTCGGCCGGCGCGTCCAGGTCGAGGCCCAGCGCGCGGACGGCTCCGTGTTCCCGGCCGAGCTCGCCCTCCTGCGGGTGGACGTGCCCGGGCCGCCGCTCTTCACGGCGAGCATCCGCGACCTCAGCGAGCGGAAGACGGCGGACGAGCAGCTCCGGGAGGCCGACTTCCGCTACCGCACGCTCGTCGAGCAGCTTCCCCTCGTCTCGTACGTCAACCGTCCCGACGACCCCGTGTCGCGCCCCTTCTACGTGAGCCCGCAGCTCGAGGGCCTGCTCGGCTACTCGCCGGAGGAGTGGCTCGCGACGCCGGGGCTGTTCGAGCGCTCGCTGCACGAGGAGGACCGCGAGCGCGTCCTCGCGGAGAAGCGGGCGGCGTACGAGCGGCGGGAGGCCCATCGCACCGAGTACCGCATGCGCACGGCCGACGGGCGCGTCGTCTGGGTCGAGGACCAGTCCGTGCACGTCCAGCCCCCCGGCGGCGGGCCCGGCTTCCGGCGAGGCTTCGCCCTCGACATCACGGAGCGGAAGGCGACCGAGGACGCGCTGCGCCGCGCCGAGCTCCGCTACCGGACCCTGGTCGAGCAGCTCCCACTGGCGATCTACATCGACCGTCTCGACGAGACGAGCTCGAACGTGTACACGAGCCCGCAGATCGAGGCGATGCTCGGCTACTCCGTCCAGGAGTGGGCGGAGAACCCGGATCTCTTCGTCGAGCTGCTGCACCCCGAGGACCGCGAGCGCGTCCTCGCGGCCCACCGCCGCACGCACGCGACCGGCGAGCCGCTGCACCTCGAGTACCGGCTGCGTCGGCGCGACGGGCGGTGGGTCTGGGTGCAGGACCAGGCCCGGGTGGTCGCCGAGGGAGGCGAGTCGTTCCTGCAGGGGTACCTGCTCGACGTGACCGCCCGCCGCGAAGCCGAGGAGCAGCTCCGCCACCAGGCCCTGCACGACCCCCTCACCGGCCTTGCGAACCGGGCGCTCTTCGTGGATCGCCTCGAGCACGCCCTCGTCGTCGGGCGCGCGCACGGCCGCGAGGCAGGTGTGCTCTTCGTCGACCTGGACGACTTCAAGAGGGTGAACGACACGGTCGGCCACCACGTGGGGGACGCCGTCCTCTGCGCCGTCGGCGCCCGTCTCGTCGAGTCGCTCCCGGCCAGCTCCACGGTGGCGCGGGTGGGCGGCGACGAGTTCGCCGTGCTCGTCGAGGACGACGACGCGCCCGCCGCCGCGGTCGACGCGGCCGAGCGGGTGGTGGAGGCGCTGAAGGCGCCCGTCCAGGTGGAGGGGCGGGAGGTGTTCGTGACGGCGAGCGTCGGGATCGCGGCGGGGGCGGAGGTCGACGAGCTCCTCCGCTCGGCGGACGTCGCCATGTACCGGGCGAAGTCGGGCGGCAAGGCGCAGTACATCGTGTACGGCGAAGCGATGGACGAGGAGCTCGCCGACCGCTTCCAGCTCGTCTCGGACCTGCGCCGCGCCCGCTTCGACCGCGAGCTCGCCGTCCTCTACCAGCCGATCGTCGACCTCGGGAAGGGGACGTTCGTCGGCGCGGAGGCGCTCGTCCGCTGGCGGCACCCGACGCGCGGCCTGCTCTCGCCCGCCGAGTTCATCGCGCTCGCGGAGGAGACGGGCGCGATCGTCGAGATCGGGCGGCGCGTGCTCGAGGACGCCTGCCGGCAGGTCGCGGCGTGGCGGCGCGCGGCGCCCGGCGAGCGCCCGTTCGTCAGCGTGAACGTGTCGGTCCGGCAGCTGTGGGGCGGCGGTTTCGAGGCCGCCGTCGCCGAGGCCCTCGAGCGGTACGCGCTCGAGCCGGAGGCGCTGATGCTCGAGGTGACGGAGAGCGTCCTCGCGCGCCGCCGCGAGGAGGTGGCGGACACGCTCGCCGCGCTCGCGCGCAGGGGCGTGCGTATCGCGCTGGACGACTTCGGCACGGGCTACTCCTCGCTCTCCCAGCTCCAGGACCTGCCCGTGGACGTCGTCAAGATCGACCGCTCCTTCATCCGCGCGCTCGCCCGGGAGCCCTCGCGCATCGCCTTCGTGCGCGCGATCGTCGACCTGGCGGCCGCGCTCGACCTGGCGCTGGTGGCGGAGGGGATCGAAGGCCTGGCCGAGGCCTCCCTGCTGCGCGGGCTCGGCTGCGCCCTCGGCCAGGGCTTCTACTTCTCCGAGCCGATCCCCGGCCCGCGGCTGCTCGAGCTCGCCGCGGGCGGCGATCCCTAGGATGGGACCGTGCGCCGTCCCCTCGCCGTCCTCCTGCTCGCGCTCCTCGTGCCCTCGCTCGCGCAGGCTGCGTCCGGCCCGGTCGTCGAGGCGGCGAAGCGGACGGCGGGCGCCACGAGCCTCACCTTCCGAATGACGGTCGGCACCTCGGTCGCGGGGCAGCGGATGGTCATGACGGGCTCCGGCGTCCAGAAGGGCGCGAACGCGCGCATCTCCTTCCGCATGCGGGCGCAGGGGACGGCGTTCCGAGCGGACGTGATCCTCCTCCGGGAGGGCGGCCGGTACGTGCTGTACCTGCGCTCGCCCCTCGTCCGGGCGCAGGCCCCGCCCGGGAAGAGCTGGCTCCGTCTCGACCTGTCCAGGCAGGCGGCGACGGCCGGGGTCGACCTCGGGTCGCTCTTCAGCGTGTCGCAGACGTTTGGGCCGCTCGAGCGGGGGCTCGTCTCCACGACGCGGCTCGGCCGGGAGGTCGTCGCCGGGCGGCCGGCCACCCGCTACCGGGTGCTCGTGGACGTCAGGCGCGCCGCCCGCGCCCTGCCCGCCTACCGTGAGCAGGTGGCCGCCCTCGAGCAGGCGACGGGCCTACGGCTCGGGCGGGTCCGCTACGACGTGTGGATCGCCGACGACGGGCGCATGCGCCAGGTGCGGTTCACGATGCCCGTCCCCGGCGGCAGGTCCGTGACCACCCTCACCTACCTCGCCTTCGACGTGCCGGTGACGATCGCGGCGCCTCCGCGCGCGCAGGTCTACACCCCCTAGCCCGGCCGGGGCGCAGTCGGCGGCGACGCTACGCCGCCGCCTCGACGCGGCCGCGCTCGAACGCGATCACGTCCAGCAGCACGTCGTCCAGGGAGCGCGTCGGCGCCCAGCCGATCGCCGCCTCGATCTTGTCGATCGCGGGCTCGCGGTGCAGGACGTCCTCGATCCCGAGCCCGTACACCTGCTCGTGGGGGACGAAGCGGATCTCCGAGGCGGAGCCGGTCAGCTCCAGCACCCGGCGCGCGAGGTCGATGATCCGCACCCGGTCGGGGGAGCCGACGTTGAAGATCTCCCCGGAGACGGCTCGGGCCTCCATCAGCCCGTGCAGCGCCCGGATCGTGTCCTGGACGTGGCAGAAGGAGCGGGTCTGGGTCCCGTCCCCGTGCACCTCGAGCGGCTCGCCGGCGAGCGCGCGCGTCACGAAGCGGGGGACGACCATCCCGTACTGGCCCTGCTGGCGGGGGCCGACGGTGTTGAAGAGCCGGGCGATCACGCAGTCGAGGTCGCGCTCGTCGTGCCAGGCGAGGGCCAGGAACTCGTCCATCGCCTTCGAGTCGGCGTACAGCCAGCGCCGCTCCGTCACCGGGCCGTAGACCCGGCGGTCGTCCTCCCGGAGCGGCCGCTCGTCCCGGTGGTCGCCGTACACCTCCGAGCTCGAGGCGATCAGCACCCGCTTGCCGAACTTCGCGCAGTACTCGAGCACGGTCTCCGTCCCCTGCACGTTCGTGACCATCGTGTGCACCGGCCGCTCGACGATCAGCCGCACGCCCACGGCGGCCGCCAAGTGGTAGACGACGTCGCACTTGTGCACGAGCTCGCTGACGACGGCCGGGGAGAGCACGGACTCGACGACGAGGTGGAAGCCGGGAATGTCGCTCAGGTGCCCGACGTTGTCGAGGGACCCCGTGGAGACGTCGTCGAGCACCCAGACCTCCCAGCCCTCGTCGAGCAGGAGCTCGGCGAGGTGGGAGCCGATGAAGCCGGCTCCCCCGGTGACCAGCGCCTTGGGCACAGCGGCGGGAAGGGTACCGCCCGCGCCGGGCGAACCCCCACTGAGACGTGGTGGCCGCGAGGCGGTCGGCTACGATCAGAAGCGACCTTCGACGAGGAGCGCGGCGGGCCCGCCGGGCTCCGGCGGCTAGCAGGAGAAAGGAGGTCGAAGGGGCGTTGTTCGAGCGGTTCACGGAACGGGCTAGGCAGGTGGTCGTCCTCGCCCAGGACGAGGCGCGGGCGCTGAAGCACAACTACATCGGCACCGAGCACATCCTCCTCGGCCTCCTCCGCGAGGAGGAGGGCCTGGCCGCCCGCGTCCTCGAGTCGCTCGACATCACGGTGGAGGAGGTCCGCGCCCAGGTCGCGCGCATCGTCGGCCAGGGCGACGAGGTGACCACCGGCCAGATCCCCTTCACGCCGCGGGCGAAGAAGGTGCTCGAGCTGGCCCTGCGCGAGGCGCTCTCGCTCGGGCACAACTACATCGGCACGGAGCACATCCTGCTCGGCCTCGTGCGCGAGAACGAGGGCGTCGCCGCGCGCATCCTCCTCGACTTCGACGCGGACGCGGAAAAGATCCGCAACGAGATCATCAGGATGCTCTCCGGCCCCGGCCGCCGGCAGGCGGGGGCGGGGGCGCCGGCGAGCGAGAAGTCGAAGAGCTCGAAGCTGCTCGACCAGTTCGGCCGCAACCTGACGAAGGCCGCGCTCGAGGGCAAGCTCGACCCGGTCGTGGGGCGGCAGACGGAGATCGAGCGCGTGATGCAGATCCTCTCCCGCCGCCAGAAGAACAACCCGGTGCTGATCGGGGAGCCCGGCGTCGGCAAGACGGCGGTCGTGGAGGGCCTCGCCGCCCGCATCTCCTCGGGCCAGGTCCCGGAGATCCTGAAGGGCAAGCAGATCTACACGCTCGACCTGGCCGCGCTCGTCGCGGGCTCGAAGTACCGGGGCGAGTTCGAGGAGCGCCTGAAGAAGGTGATGAAGGAGATCACCCAGCGCGGCGACATCATCCTCTTCATCGACGAGCTGCACAACCTCGTCGGCGCCGGCGCCGCCGAGGGCGCGATCGAC
>DATLYP010000155.1:0-6009 GCA_035574655.1 Gaiellaceae bacterium | reverse complement strand
GGAACCAGGCGACGATCCGCACCCGCGCAGTCTGCCGAGCCGCCGCCCGCCTCCGGGCGCCGCACGTCGCCGCACGCCCTGCTCGCTCCGGAGGGCACGGGGCGCGTCCCGGCCCGCCCTACGGGACGAGGGCGGGATGCTCCTCGAAGAGGTAGCGCACCACCGGGTGCTTGGCCGCGCGCACCTCGTCCACGCGGCGGACGGGCCGCGAGCGGGGCGCCTCCTTCAGCAGCTCCGGGGCCTCCGCCGCCTCCTCCGCGATGCGGCGCATCGCCTCCACGAACGCGTCCAGCCGCTCCTTCGGCTCCGTCTCCGTCGGCTCGATCATGAGCGCCTCCGGGACGACGAGCGGGAAGTAGACGGTCGGCGGGTGGATCCCGTAGTCCTGCAGGCGCTTGGCGACGTCGAGCGCGCTGATCCCGTGCTCGCGCTTGAGGCCGCGCGCGGAGAGCACGAACTCGTGCATGCACAGGCGGTCGTACGGGAGGTCGTACAGGTCGCGCAGCCGGGCGAGCAGGTAGTTCGCATTCAGGACGGCCGCCTCCGACATCTCCTTGAGGGCGGGGCCGTAGGCGCGGATGAAGGCGTACGCGCGCACGAAGACGCCGAAGGGGCCGGCGAAGCCGCGGACGCGCCCGATCGACTTCGGGCGGTCGTGGTCGAGCCGGAACGCGTCGCCCTCGCGGACGACGCGGGGCACGGGCAGGAACGGCTCGATCGTCTCCCGCACCGCGACCGGCCCCCCGCCCGGGCCTCCGCCGCCGTGCGGCTGGGAGAAGGTCTTGTGCAGGTTGAAATGGACGATGTCGAAGCCCATGTCCCCGGGCCGCGAGATCCCGGCCACGGCGTTCAGGTTGGCGCCGTCGTAGTAGAGGAGGGCGCCCGCGTCGTGGAAGATGCGCGCTACCTCCTCGATCCCCTCGTCGAAGAGGCCGAGCGTGGAGGGGTTCGTGAGCATGAGCCCCGCCGTCCGCTCGTCCACCTTCGCCCGCAGGTCGTCCACGTCGAGGTTGCCGCGGGCGTCCGTCGCCGCCTTCGCGAGCTTGTAGCCCGCCATGGTCACGCTGGCCGGGTTCGTTCCGTGCGCCGTGTCCGCGGTGACGATCGTGTCCCGCTCCTCCCCCCGGTCGGCGAAGTAGGCGCGCATGAGCATGAGGCCGGTCAGCTCCCCCTGGGAGCCCGCCGCCGGCTGCAGGGTGACGGCAGGGAGGCCGGCGATCTCGGCCAGCATCTCCTGCAGGCGCCACATGAGCTCGAGCGCGCCCTGCGCGGCCTCGTCCTCCTGGTGGGGGTGCAGGTCGCGGAAGCCGGGGAGGGCGGCGAGCCGCTCGTGCAGCCTCGGGTTGTGCTTCATGGTGCAGGAGCCGAGCGGGTAGAAGCCGGTGTCCACCCCGAACGTGCGATCGGCGAGCGCCGTGAAGTGGCGGACGAGCTCGGGCTCCGAGACCTCCGGCAGGCGGGGCGGGCGCGCGCGGCGGAGGCCGTCGGGGAGCTCGGGGACGGGCAGGTCGGGCCGGGGCGGCCGGCCCGCGCGGCGGCCGGGGCGCGAGCGCTCGAAGAGCAGCGGCGCCTCCGGCCAGGCGCGCCCCGGCTCCGGGAGCAGCCTCACCGGCACACCTCCGCGAGCACCTCCGCCAGCCGGTCCACGTCCTCGGCCGTCCGCTTCTCGGTCAGCGCGACGAGGAGGACGTCGTCCATGCCCTCGTAGTCGCGCCCGAGCACGTAGCCCGGGTGGACGCCGCGCGCGCGCGCCCTGCGCACGACCTCCCGCGCCGGGATCGGCGTCCGGAAGGCGACCTCCTTGAACGAGGGGGCGGGGAACGCGGGCTCGAGCGGCACCCGCTCGCGCGCGTAGGCCGCGAGCGCGAGGCAGGCCTCCCCCACCTCCCGCAGCCCCTCGGGGCCGAGCCAGGCGAGGGCGGCGAGGCCGGCGAGCGCGAGCAGCGTCTGGTTCGTGGTGATGTTCGAAGTCGCCTTCTCGCGGCGGATGTGCTGCTCGCGCGTCTGGAGGGTGAGCACGTAGGCGCGCCGCCCGTCCGCGTCCACCGTCTCCCCCACGATGCGGCCGGGCAGGCGGCGGATGAACTCGCCCTTGGCGGCCAGGAACCCGTAGTGGGGGCCGCCGTAGGAGAGCCAGTTCCCGGCGGCCTGCCCATCCCCGACGGCGAGGGCGCAGCCGTAGTTGCCCGGCGCCTCCAGCACGCCCAGCGTGGTCAGATCGACGTGCGCGATCGGGAGCGCCCCCGCCTCCCGCGCGGCCTGCGCGAGGTCGGGCGCGGGCTCCAGGCAGCCGAGGAAGTTGGGCTGCTGGAAGAGAACGGCGGCGGCCTCGGCGGCGGCGGCCGCGAGCTCGTCCGGGTCGGTCGTCCCGCCCCGGTGGGGTACCTCCACCACCTCGAGGCCGAAGCCGGGCGCGTACGTCTTCACCACCTGGCGCACCTGCGGGTTCAGGGCCTCGGCGAGCACGACCGTCCGCCGCTCGGAGAAGTGGCGGGCCACGTAGCACGCGTCGGCGGCGACGGTGGTGCCGTCGTACCCGGAGGCGTTGGACACGTCCATCCCCGTCAGTTCGCAGATCACCGTCTGGTACTCGAAGATCGCCTGCAGGACGCCCTGGCTCATCTCCGGCTGGTAGGGCGTGTACGAGGTCAGGAACTCGCCGCGGGAGAGGACGACGTCCACGAGCGCGGGGACGTAGTGGTCGTACATGCCCGCGCCGAGGAAGGAGAGCTCGGCGCCCACGTGCGCGTTGCGGGCGGCGAGCTCCTCGACGTGCCGGGCCAGCTCCGCCTCCCCGAGCGGGGGCGGCAGGTCGAGGGGGCGGCGCAGGCGCACGCCCTCCGGCACCTGCGCGAAGAGCTCCTCGACGGAGGAGACGCCAACCGCGGCCAGCATCTCCTCGCGGTCGCGCTCGGTCAGCGAGAGGTAGCCGGGCCCGACGCCGCTCACCGCCCGCTCACTGCTCGGCGACGTGCGCCCGGTAGGCCTCGGCGTCCATCAGCTCGTCGACCTCCGAGGGGTCGCTCATGCGGATGCGGACGAGCCAGCCCTCCCCGTAGGGGTCCTCGTTCACCGTCTCCGGCGCGTCCACGACCGTCTGGTTCACCTCCAGCACCTCGCCCGAGAGGGGGGCGATCACCTCGGACACCGCCTTCACCGACTCGACCTCGCCGTACGCCTCGTCCTTGCTGATCTGCGCTCCCACCTCGGGCGGCTCGAAGTGGACGAGCTCGCCGAGCGCGTCCTGCGCGAACCAGGTGATCCCGAGCGTCGCCTCCTCGCCCTCGATGCGCGCCCAGTCGTGTTCCGGGTGGTACCTGAGGTCGTCGGGGTAGCTCTCCGGCGCGGCCATTCACCCCTCCTTCCGGTAGATCGGCTTCCTGACGACGCGCGCGCGGCGCGGGCGGCCGCGAACGTCGATCGTCAGCTCGGTCCCGGGGGCCGCGAGCGATGCGGGCACGTACCCGAGCCCGATCCCGCGGTCGAGCATCGGCGAGTACGTCCCCGAGGTGACCTCGCCCCCACCGGCGATGGGCATGCCGGTCCGCGGCACCGCCTTCTCCTCCATGACGAAGGCGACGAGCCGGCGCGCCGGCCCTTCGGCCGCGATCCGGCGCAGCGCCTCCACGCCCGTGAACTCGGTCTCGAGCGCGCACGCCCAGCCGAGCCCGGCCGAGATCGCATCCGTCTCCGGCGTGATGTCCTGCCCGTGCAGCGGGTAGCACACCTCCAGGCGGAGCGTGTCGCGCGCGCCCAGCCCGCAGGGCGTCGCCCCGCGGGCGAGCACCGCGTCCCAGAGCGCGGACGCGTCCTCCTCCGCGCAGCAGAGCTCGACCCCGAGCTCGCCCGTGTAGCCGGTGCGGCAGATCAGCGCCTCGATCCCGTCCAGCTCGCCCAGCGCGTGCGTGAAGGCGCGGGCGGCGGGCAGGCCCAGGCGCTCGAGCGAGCGCGGGCCTTGGACGGCGAGGAGGGCGTACTCGTCGGAGGCGTCGCGGACCTCGCTCCCCCGCGGCTCGCGCTCCTTCAGCCACCCGTACACCGCCTCCCGGTTCGCCGCGTTGCAGACGAGCAGGAACTGCCCGTGCGCGAGCCGGTAGAGGATGAGGTCGTCCACGATCCCGCCCCGCTCGTTCGTGAGCAGCGTGTACTGCGCCTCCCCGTCCGCGAGGCGGTCGACGTCGTTCGAGAGCATCCGCTGCAGGAACCCCTGCGCGGTCGGGCCGTCCACGTGGATCTCGCCCATGTGGGAGACGTCGAAGACGCCGCAGTCCGTCCGCACGGCCCGGTGCTCGGCGATCACCCCCTGGTACTGGACGGGAAGCTCGTAGCCTGCGAAGGGAACCATCCGCGCGCCCAGCTCGAGGTGGCGCTGGAAGAGAGGCGTGCGCTTGAGCGTGGCCTCCATGGCCGCGACTCTAACGGGAGCCGCGACCGCGGCGAGGCCGGAGCAGTCGGGCGCCGCGGCGGCGCGCCCCGGGCCCTCGGCGGCGTCAGTCCTCCTTCAGGAAGCTCGGGATGTCGATCTCGACGTCGCTCACGCTCGGCGCCTGGAAGGCGGGCTGCCGGCGCTCCGGAGCGCCGACCGCGGGCGCCGCCTCTCTCCGGGGGCGTCGCGGCTTGGCGCCGAAGCCGGTCGCGATCGCCGTCACGCGCACGTGCTCGCCCATCGCCTCGTCGATGACGGCGCCGAAGATGACGTTGGCGTTCGGGTCGGCCGCGCTCGTCACGACGTGGGCGGCCTCGTCCACCTCCGCGAGCCCCAGGTCGGGTGGGCCGGTGATGTTCAGCAGGATGCCCGTCGCGCCCTCGAGCGAGGTCTCGAGCAGCGGCGAGGAGATCGCCGCCCGCGCGGCCTCGACGGCGCGGTTCTCGCCCTCGGCGGTGCCGATGCCCATGAGCGCCGAGCCTGCGTCCTTCATGATCGTGCGCACGTCGGCGAAGTCGAGGTTGATCAGGCCGGGCACGGTGATCAGGTCGGTGATCCCCTGCACGCCCTGGCGGAGGATGTCGTCCGCCATCCGGAACGCCTCGGTGACGGGCGTGTCGCGGTCGACCACCTGCAGCAGCCGGTCGTTCTCGATCACGATCAGCGTGTCCACGTGCTCGCGCAGGGCCTGGATGCCCTGCTCGGCCTGCTCGGCCCGCAGCCGGCCCTCGAAGCCGAACGGCCGCGTGACCACGCCGACGGTCAGCGCCCCGAGCTCCCGCCCGATCTCGGCGACCACGGGCGCCCCGCCGGTGCCGGTGCCCCCGCCCTCGCCCGCGGTGATGAAGATCATGTCCGCGCCCTTGAGCGCCTCCTTCAGCTCGTCCCGGCTCTCCTGCGCCGCCGCCAGGCCGACCCGCGGGTCGGCGCCGGCGCCGAGCCCTCGCGTCGCCTTGGAGCCGATGTGGATCTTCACGTCGGCGTCGGCCATCAGCAGCGCCTGCGCGTCCGTGTTCACGGCGATGAACTCGACCCCGGAGACGCCCGCCTCGACCATCCTGCTCACGGCGTTCGAGCCGCCGCCGCCGATGCCGACGACCTTGATCACCGCGAGGTAGCTGCCCAGCTGGTTGTTCATGTCTAAACCGCCCTCAGGCTGAAGCTCCTATCGAACGTGCGGGTGAGCGCACCCTTTCGCCTCCGAGGGTAGGGCTCCTCCCCAGGTCTGTCAACTGGGGCCCTCGGGCTCAATTCTCAACCTCAAGTTGAAAGTTGAGACTTGGCCCGGCGACGGGGCGCTCGGGGACGCTCACGTCCAGGTAGGCGCTCCCGGGCGGAAGCAGGGGGAAGACGCGGGCGGCGACCGCCAGCTTGAGCCGGACGTCGCGGGCCCCACCGAGGCGGATCTCGGGCCCGCGCCGGAGGACGAGGGCGAGCTGCTCGCCGCCCAGCCGCACGGCCTTCACGCGCCGGGGCAGGGCGGAGGCGCGGAGCGCGGCCAGCGCCCGGGTGCCGGCGGTGAGCTCGCGCGGCAGCGCCGCCCCGAGGCGCACGGGGACGTCCCGCGAGAGCCAGAGGCGGGG
>DATLYP010000154.1:0-20249 GCA_035574655.1 Gaiellaceae bacterium | reverse complement strand
GAACGGCGGTGCTCGTCGGGATTCCGCCCGCAGACGCCGCCCTCGAGCTTCCGCCGGGCCTCCTCGTGCGCGGCGAGCGGCGCGTCGTCGGCTCCATCTACGGCTCCTCGCGGCCCGAGCGCGACTTCGCCGCCGCGCTCGCGCTCCACCGCTCCGGGCGCCTCCCGCTCGAGCGCCTGATCTCGCACCGGCTCCCGTTGGACGAGGTCGGGCGGGCGTTCGAGCTCATGCAGGCGGGCGAGGCGCTCCGGGTCGTCCTCGACCTCGCCGCCTCGTGACCCCGGACGAGCTCGACGGGCGGATCGGCGAGGGCTGGGGCGGCGACCCGCCGAACGGGGCGCACGTCAACGCTGTCCTCTGCCGCCGCGGCAGCCCGACCGCGGCCGCGGCGATCGGGATGCTGGCCCACCCGGCGCCCGGGCACACGCCCGTGCTCGTCTGCGTCGGGGAGCGCCAGCG
The DNA here is from genome assembly GCA_035574655.1 of Gaiellaceae bacterium. GTDB lineage: Bacteria > Actinomycetota > Thermoleophilia > Gaiellales > Gaiellaceae > GMQP-bins7. The sequence goes on along the minus strand of DATLYP010000154.1, from coordinate 19,790 downwards.
CGCGTACGAGCCCGTCTGGCCGCCCACGCTGATGATGAACAAGGCGACGGCGCTCGAGGAGCGCCACCAGGCGCTCACCTGGGGCGCGGGCCAGCTCGGCGTGGCGCAGGGCGTCTTGGACGCGGTCGCCGAGGGGCTGCTCGAGCCGACCGGCGATCTGCTCGTGCTCGTCTCGATCTGGATCGACCCGGCGGCAGAGGACGAGACCGCGCTCCGCCGGGCGAGCCGGGAGGCGACGCGGAAGGCGCTCGCGCTCTGCGTGCGCGGACGGGACCCGGAGGCGGCGCGGGCGCTCGCCGCGCGCCGGGATGCGCTCCGCAACCCCTTCTACCGGGGCGAGTGATGCGGATCGCGGCCGTCGAGGCGCGCCGCTACCGCTACCCGCTCGAGCCGCCGTTCGCCGCGGCCTGGGATCCGCAGCCGCGGCGCCACCAGGAGGCGACCGTCGTCGTCGTCCGCTCCGACGAGGGCCTCGAGGGATACGCGAGCGGGGACGACCTTCCCGACCGGGCGCTGCTCGAGCGCCTGCTCGTCGGGCGCAGGGCGGAGGAGGTGGAGGAGGCGCACGCGATCCTCGAGACCGTCGACTTCCACCACGGGCGCAACTGGACGCTCGAGGTCGCCCTCTTCGATCTGCTCGCCCGCGCCCGCGGCGTGCCGCTCCACGAGCTGCTCGGCGCGCGCCGGGAGCGTCTTCTCGCCTACGCATCCACGGGCGAGCTCCTCGCGCCGGAGGAGCGCGCCCGCCGCTGCCTCGCGCTGCGCGACGCCGGCCTGCGGGCGGTGAAGCTCCGCGTCCACCGCGACGACTGGCGCCGCGACCTGCCGGTGCTGGAGGCGGTCCGGGAGGCGGTCGGCTCCGGCATGGAGATCATGGTGGACGCGAACCAGGGCTGGCGCATGCCGGGCGACCTCACGCCCCGCTGGGATCTCGAGACGGCCGCCGCCTTCGCCCGCGAGCTCGAGCGGCTCGACGTCTACTGGCTGGAGGAGCCGCTCCCCACCTGGGATCTCGAGGGGTACGCGGAGCTGCGGCGGCGGGCGGACGTGCGCCTCGCCGCGGGCGAGATGGTGCGGGCGGAGCACGAGGCGCGCTCGCTCCTCGCGAGCGGGGCGGTGGACGTGGTGCAGCCGGACGTCGTCCTCGCAGGCGGCCTGGTCGGCGCCCGCCGGATCGCCGCGGCCGCCGAGCGGGCGGGGAAGACGTGGAGCCCGCACACGTGGTCGAACGGGCTCGGCCTGCTCGCCAACCTGCACGCCGCGCTCGCCTTCTCCACCTGCCCGTACGTGGAGTGGCCCTACGACCCGCCCGCCTGGGGTCCGGAGCGGCGCGACTGGCTCCTCCCCGCCCCCCTCGAGGTCGCCCCCGACGGGACGGTGGCGCCCCCGCCCGGGCCGGGGCTCGGCGTCGTGCCCGACCTGGACGCGCTCGAGCGCTACCGGGTGGCGTAAGTCGGCATGCGAGACGGCGGACGCCCGCGGCGGCGATCGCGCCCGGGTAATTCCTAGGGATTTCCCGGTTTCGTCAGAAACAGCGAGGGCCTACCGTGGAGGCCATGACCATCGCTCACGGGGGCCGCCGTGGGGGTAGGCGCAGGCTGCTGACGGCGTTGGCTGTCGCGGCTGCCACGGTCCCCCTCTCCGCCGCTGTCGCAGCGCCAGGACAGGGCCCTTCCAGCCAGGCCTTCCGCAACCCCGGTACGCCGCCCGAGACGCTATCCCAACACGCCCGATACCCGTTCCAGGCGCTCGCCGCCTCCGCCTGTGGGGGACGAGGCCAACCGGCCGGCCTGCCGCCTATCAAGCTGCCGCCCGGCGTCAAGGTTCCCCCTGGGATCAAGCCTCCCCGCCCTCGCGGGTCGGCGCCTGCCGCCCGCTCGATCAGCTTCCCCGCGGCCTTGGAGGCCGCCCGCAGGCTGGCGGGGATCGGAGGCGCCTCCGAGCGACGGCTACGCTCGAGCCGGCTCGCCTCCGATGCCGACGCCGCCACGCAGCTCGCCGCGGCGAGCGCCCTCGCCGGCCGCCCGCAGGGAGCGCTGGCCGCGCTCCTGATCGCTCTGCAGCGACGGCCGAGCGACGGCCTCGCGGTCATGAACGCCGGCGCCCTCCTCCTCACCCTGGAGAGGCCCGGGGAGGCGCTCGCCTTCTTCGAGCGGGCGCGCGCCCTCGGCGGCCCGCCCTCGCTCGGACTCGGCGTCTCGTTCGCCGCCGCCCTCGCTGCCAACCGCGCCGCCGCCCTTCTCGCCCTGGGGCGCTTCGAGCAGGCGGAGCAGGCGGCGCGGGCCGCGGTTAGGGCTTCCCCCTACCTGGTCGAGGGGAGGGAGACGCTCGCCACCGCCCTCCTCTGCCAGAGGAAGGAGAGGCAGTGGGCCTGCGAGTTCCGGGCGTCGCAGCGGCGGCCGCTCAGCCGCGGGGAGGAGCAGGTGGCCTGCGCCGCCGCCGCCCGGCGCACGAGCCCCTACGACCTGGGCGACGTCACGGTCGGAAGGCCGCTCGAGCTGCCCAAGCTCGCGTACCCGAGCCGTCTTGAGCAGGCGAGGTCCTTCTTTGAGTTCTACGAGGCGATATCGCGCGACCTACGGGCCACTGCGGCTGCGCGATTCGCGATTTCCCGGTCGCTTGAGCCGAAGATCGGAGCGTACCTGGCACGGGTGAATCCCGCTACACGCCGCCGCACCTTGAGCCTCCGTTCCGCGTTCGTCCCCGAGGCTTTCGACCCCTTCAAGACGCAGCGATTGGGAATCGACCGGCTTCGGCTTGAAGCTAACTTGGAGCTCGACGACCTCCGCCAGCGCCTGGATGACGCTTTCAAGGCGTGCTCGGGTCCCGACTTTAAGCGCTGCTTCCAACAGAGGTGCCTCTCCGCCAGCAGGAGGACGTTCGCGTCTTGGCTGCGTCAGACGGCCGTGTTCGAGCGTGCTTTCCGGGCCTACTGGCGTGCGCTCTCCACTCGGAAGACCGGCGTCTTGGCCAACCTAGCCCCGAAGACGCCCCTAGCCCGCGCCTCGGTGGCAGAGCTCGAGGGGCAGATGCTGGATGCGTGGAACACGCTCGTGAATCAGCTCGTGCATGGGACAGGTGCCTTTGCGCAGGTGCCGTGCATCGCCGAGCTGCAGGTGCCCGAGGCGCCGCCGCCGCCGGGAGTGCCGCCGGCGGTGAAGCCGAACCCCTGCCCGCCCGCGCTCAGCGCCCTCTCCTGGAGCGGCCAGCTCGCGCTCCGCGAGGGCGGCCCCTCCCTTGGCCTCAAGGTCAACTGCTCGGAGGTCGAGGTAGAGGTGAGCCAGACGGTCTTGCCTCTCCTTTCCGGCTTCGGCAAGGCCTCGCACAGCCTGCGGGACGGGACGACGACGCTCCTCGTCGGCGCCAAGGCGGGGAAGTACGGCGCCAGCTTCGAGTCCGGCCTCTACGTGAGCTTCGACCGGCGGGGGAGCGTCGCCGACGTCGGCTGGAAGTTCGGGCCCAAGCTCGAGCCGTCGGCCGCGGGCGGCAAGCTGAAGCTCTTCGACGACACGGTCAAGCTCAGCTTCGTCAAGAGCGCTGCCCCCGCCTCGCTGAGCGCGCTGCCCCAGTTCGGCGGCTGAGCGGCGAGACCGCCTCCCCAGGGATCGCCGCACCACCCTCGGGGCAAGGGCGGCGATTGGCGTCGGTCGCCGCGCCCTCGCAGAATGATGGGGGAGGCGAGTGGCGTGGCCGTCGTCGGAAGGTTGCAGGAGCTGGCGGAGATCGAGCGCCTCCTCGATCGCGGCCGCGGCGTCCTCCTGCTCGAGGGTGAAGCCGGGATCGGCAAGACGACGCTCTGGCGGGAGGGGGTGCGGCTGGCGGAGAGCCGCTCCTTGCGGGTGATCGCCGCCCAGCCGGTCGGCTCGGAGGAGGGAATCGCCCCCGACCGGTTGACCGTCTGCCCGCTCGGCCCGCTGTCCTTGGGCGCCCTCGGTCGGCTCCTCCAGGATCGGCTGGGAGCGTCCTTCCCGCGCTGGACGCTGCGCAAGCTGCACGAGGCCGCCGGGGGGAACCCGTTCTACGCGCTCGAGCTCGCCCGTGCCCTCAAGGAGGGCGGCACCGTGCTTTCCCTCGGCGATCCCCTGCCCGTGCGGGGAGGCCTGCGCGACCTCCTCCGTCGCCGCTTCGCCGCGCTTCCCTCCGCCGGCCAAGAGGCGCTTCTCGTCGCCTCGGCGCTCTCTGCGGCGACCGTGGAGATGGTCGGGCGCGCCCTCGAGCGCGACCCGCTCCTTCTGCTCGAGCCAGCGCTCGAGGCGCAGCTGGTGGAGGTCGAGGGGGAGCGGCTGCGCTTCTCCCACCCCCTGCTCAAGGCCGCCGTCTACGACCTCGCCTTCGCCGAGCGGCGGCGCCGCGTTCACCGCCGCCTGGCCGAGCTCGTCGCCGACCCGGAGGAGCGCGCCCGCCACCTGGCGCTGAGCGCCGAGGCGCCCGACGCCGACGTGGCCGCCCTGGTCGAGCAGGGCGCGCTGACGGCCTTCGCCCGGGGAAGCCCCGCCGCCGCCGCCGAGCTGGCCCACCAGGCGCGACGCCTCACCCCGCCGGAGCGGCGGGAGGATGCCGCCCGCCGGGCGCTGGCCGAGGTCGAGTTCCAGTTCGAGGCGGGAGGCACCGCCCAGGCGGCGGCGCTCCTCGACGAGCTGATCGCCGACGCGCCTCCGGGGCCGAGGCGGGCGCGCCTCCTCAGCCGGCGCGCGCGCATCCGCCACTTCGGCGAGGACATCGGCTCCAGCGTCGAGCTCCTGCGCCGCTCCCTCGCCGAGGCCGGCGACGACGCCGGCCTCCGGGCCGAGGTCGAGGAGGGTCTCGCCTGGGGCCTGCTCCTCGCGCGCAGGGATCTCGCTGCCGCCCTCGACCATGCCCGCTCCGCCGCCGGCTTGGCCGCAGGGCGGCAGGACCGAGCCGCCTTGGCGGAAGCGCTGGCCGTTCAAGCCCTGCTCGAGCTCGCCCTCGGCCTCGACTGGCAGGGAACGATGCAGCGCGCGTTGGCGCTGGAGGAGGCGACGCTGCACCTGCGCGTCCTGCGCCATCCCAGCTTCGCCCACGGCTACTGCCTGAGCTGCGCCGACGAGGTCGAGGCTGCCCGCGGCGTCTTCGAGCAGCTTCGCCGCCGCGCCGAGGAGAAGGGGGACGAGAGCGCCCTGCCCTCGCTCCTCAACCACCTCGCCTTGGTCGAGCTCTTGGCCGGCGACTGGGCGCGCTGCGATCGCTACGCCGAGGACGGCTACGCCCTCGCCGTCGAGACCGGGCAACGGCCGGCCCAGGCCTCCGTTCTCGCCAAGAGGGCGATGCTCGCTGCCCGGCGCGGGCAGGCCGACGAGGCGCAGGAGACGGCGCTCGAGGCGCTCGCGCTCGCGGCCGGGTCGCGCTTCGACCCCGCCCGACCGGAGCCCGCGCTCGCCCGGGGCGGCGAGACGGCGATCTGGACGCTCGGCTTCCTCGAGCTCTCCCTCGGCCGCCCCGAGGGGGCGCACCGCTACCTGGCGCCGCTCGCTCGCGCCCTGCTCGCCTGTGGGCTGGAGGAGCCGGGCGAGGTGCGCTGTCTTCCCGACCTGGCCGAGGCGCTCACCGCCCTCGGCCGCTTGGACGAGGCGGAGGGGCTCGTGCAACGCTTGGAGGCGTGGGCGCGTCGGCTTCGGCGCGCCTCGGCCCAGGCTGCCGCCGGCCGCTGCCGGGGGCTTCTCCTCCTCGCCCGCGGGGACGCCGCCACCGCGCTGGGGCCGCTGGCCTCGGCCGCGGCCGCGGCCCGCCGCGCCGAGCTCCCCTTCGAGCGGGCACGGACGCTGCTCGCCTTCGGGCTGGCGCTTCGTCGCGCACGGCGGAAGCGGGACGCGCGCGCAGCCTTGCAGGAAGCGGAGGAAGGGTTCGCACGGCTGGGCGCCGCCGTGTGGGCGGAGAAGGCGCGGGCGGAGCTCCGGCAGATCGGAGGCCGAACGCCCTCTCGCGCGCAGCTGACCCCGGCGGAGCGGCGGGTGGTCGAGCTCGTCTGCGCGGGCCGGTCCAACAAGGAGGTGGCGCAGGCCCTGTACGTGACGCCGAAGACGGTGGAGTTCCACCTGCGGAACGCCTACGCCAAGCTCGGCGTCCGCTCCCGGGTGGAGCTGGTGCGGACGCTCCTCGGTCGAGCCTGAGCGTGGCGGCGGCGCTCAGGAGAGGGGGTCGACGAGCCGCAGCCGCGAGAAGCGGCGGAAGCCGTGGTCGTGCGAGGCGAGAACGAGCCCGTGCTCGATGGCGAGCGCCGCGATCTCGACGTCGGGGACGTCTTCGCTGCGGAGCCCGGGCGTCTGCGCCAGCTCCGCCGCGATCGCGGCGTGTCCGGCGCCGGGGGCGACGATGCGGACGGCCGGCTGCTCGAGGCAGGCCGACGCCACCGCCCACCCCGCCTTCACCGTGACCGCGTACGGCCCGACGACCCTGGTACTCGTGATCAGACGCACGAACGCGTAGAGGACGGGCCAAGAGAGCGCGACGGCCCCCTCGCCGTCGGTCAAGCGCTCCTCGAGCCAGCCGCCGGCGCGCTCGTGCTCCGGCGCCTCCGCGAACGTGGCGTAGACGAGCAGGTTCGTGTCGAGGACGATCACGGAAGGCCGCGCTCGGCCCGCCGCTCCTCGTCAAGCGAGGCGAGGAGCGCCGAGACGTCGACGACGTCGAGGATCGGCCTTCCGGGGAGCTTCGGCAGCGGCGGCGCGGCGGGTGGCGGCGCGGCGCGCGCGCCGCGGCGTAGAAGCCGGTTGACGACGGCGCGGAGCGTCTCGCCCGTGCGGGCCCGCTCGCTCGCGATCAGCGCCGCGACGTCGTCGTCGAGGGTGATCGTGGTGCGCATGATGCAACATCGCAGCATCGAGTACATCAAGGCCGGACCCCCCGCCGCCTGGGGCAAATCCTGGGGTTTTCCCTGTTTTGTCTTCCCGCCCGCTCTGCCACCCTGGTCGCGTGCCCAGCTTCCTCCTCGAGCTCTACCTCCCCCGGGGCGGCTCGCTCGAGGAGGCGGTCGCCCGCGCTCGCGGCCTCGCCCGGGCGGCGGCCGGGGCGGGGCTTTCCGTCCGCTACCTGCGCTCCCTGCACCTGGCCGAGGAGGAGACCTGCTTCCACGTCCTCGAGGCGCCCTCGCGGGAGGCGCTGCTCGAGGCGGCGCGGACGTGCGGGCTGGCGGATGCCCGCGTGATCGAGACGGTGGAGAAGGAAGGAGAGGAGGCATGACCACGGCCGGAAGGCGGTGCCGAGGCGGGCTCGCCACGGCAGCCGCGCTCATCCTCGTCGCCGCCCTCGCCCAGCCGGGAGCGGCGCAGAAGCAGACGTTCCGGGGGAGCGTGGGCCAGATCGCGTTCACCCGGTCCGGCGTCCTCTATACGGTCAACGCCACGGGCTCCGGGCTGCGGCCCGTGAAGGTGCCGCAGAACGTGCGCCCGTTCGATCCCGCCTGGTCCGCCGACGGCCTCTGGCTTGCCTACGCCTCCTCCGGCATTTGGATCCAGAGGCGGGACGGAAGCGGCGCCAAGCAGCTGACCAGAGATCCGAGCGACAGCGATCCGGCCTGGGCGCCCGACGGAAAGCGGCTCGTGTTCGTGCGCCAGGTCGGCCCCCGGGCCCGCCTCTTCGTCGTCAACACCGACGGCTCCGGGCTCGCTAACGTGGCCCTCACCTTCGAGCGGAACGTCGACGATCCCGAGTGGTCGCCGGACGGAAGCCAGATCGCCTTCAACGACACCTTCGACGTCTACACCGTCAACGCCGACGGGAGCGGGCTCCGCTCCCTCACCGGGGGCGCGCGGGGACGACCGCACGCCCCCTCCTGGTCGCCCGACGGCAGCCGCATCGCCTACGGAGCGCTGGACGGCCTGTGGGTCGTTCCAGCCGCAGGAGGTGCTCCGCAGCGTCTCGCCGGCGGCTTCATCCCGGGCCGCGTCGACGAGATCTGGGAGGTGAGCTGGTCGCCGGACGGCTCCCGGATCGTCTTCGCCGCCGACACCGGAGGCGCCTTCCAGGAGGAGCTCTATCTCGTCAACGCCGACGGGAGCGGGCTGCAGCGGCTGAATGTCGACGCCGACGTCAACGTCGACTGGGGCCGCGCGGCCTGCCTCGTCCCGAACGTCAAGGGCAGGCCGCTCGCGGCGGCCCAGGCCGCGATCACGAAGGCCCGGTGCGCGGTCGGCATGGTCAAGCAGGCCTTCTCGTCGCGGGTCAAGCAGGGGCGCGTGATCTCGCAGCGGCCGGCGCCGGGGCAGTACCTCGTCGAGGGGACGAAGGTCAGCCTCGTCGTCAGCAGGGGGAAGAGGCCGTGAGCGGCAGGCTCGCCTGTGGTCTGGCCTTGGGGGCGCTCGTTGCCCGGAAGCAGCCCTCGCGGCCGCCGGCCAGCCAAGCCCGTGCTGTGCGCCAGGCACGATCTGCCGTCCAGATCTGCGGTCGTGCGTGAAGGGCGTCCGCGCCTGCCCCCGCGGGCAAGTCGCCTGCGGCAACCGGTGCTGCCCGTGGGGCTACCGCTGCGTCAAAGGCCGATGCAGCCGTTGCCGGGCGGGGGAGCGGCCCTGCGGCGCGAAGTGCTGTTCGAGGAACGGGTGCTGCTGCGACCGGGTCGGGGACTCTGCTGCCCGACGAGGATGGAGTGCTGCAACACCGCCCCACCCGGGAAGCCTGCGCGGTGGACGCGCTGCCCGGGGGCTCGAGCTGCGCTCCCGTGCTCGAGCTGACCCCGTTTGGGCGCACGGGCGGCGTGCCCAAGGACGCGCCGCGGATCTGCTGTCCGGAGGAGCGGGTCGTTCCACCGGCTCGGAAGGTCTGCGGCCCGCCCGGACACGTGTTCCTCGGCGACGCCCTCGTCCTGCTCGCGAGCGGGGGCGGCGGTCTCTGCTGCCGCAAGGACAAGCTCTGCGCTCGGGACGGAACGTCATCTGTTGCTCGTCGGTCTCCCCCAGCGTGTCCGAGTTCGAGACCACCTGCTGCGACGGCCGCTGCGTCAACACCCACTTCGACGCCCGCAACTGCGGCGGCTGCGGCCGCGCCTGGGCTGCCGGCGACGCTGTCAGAACGGCGCCTGCGTCCCGGCCTGAGTCCGAGGCCCCGGCTTGAACCGGCCTAGCCGGCGGAGGCGAGCTCGTCCGCGTAGGTGATGGAGATCCGGCCGAGCGCGCCCGAGACGCCCGGCTCGTAGTGGCCCATCCGCCAGAGCGCGGGCGAGTAGACGTGGATGGAGGTGGCGGGCGGGCCCCCGGCGTGGCGGACGCCGTGGATGTAGGAGGAGTCGAAGTCGAAGAAGGAGCCCGCGTGGTGGGCGCACGTCACCTCCCGGATCCAGCCGTCCGCGCCGCGCTCGAAGTGATCCTCGAGCAGCGTCCCCTCGCACACGTACACGGCTCCGCTCGAGACGTCGTGGTCGTGGTAGCCCGTGTCCTGCGCGTTCAGCCAGCAGATCAGCCACACGTCCAAGTGCGGGTCGCGGTAGAGCTGCACGTAGTGGCGCGTCTCCGGGTCGTGGCGCACGAGGTGGCGCCAGAAACGCGGCTCCCGGCCAAGCTCCATCGCGAGCCGCACGAGCGCCGGCCGATCGAGGTCCGCGTTCGCGGGCACGCGCTCGTGGATCCAGCGCGCCAGCTCGCTCATCCCAGAAGACCTCTCGGATTCGCGACGCACAGAGCCTCCTCCACAGCTTCGCCGAACCAGCGGACGGCGTGCAACGCCCTCTCTCCGTCCAAGGTAGGTACGTCCGTGCCGAAGACAAGACGCTCGACGCCGAAGGTGGCGAGGCAGAGCTCGAGGGCGCGCCGGCCGTAGGAGGACGTCTCCAGGTAGACGTGCTCGAGGGCGAGCTCGCGGGAGCCGACGCCGAAGGCGAGCAGCCGCTCGAGCTGGAACGGTCCTCCGCCCGCGAGGTGGGCGAAGACGACACGGAGCCCCGGCCAGCGCTCCGCTCCCTCGGCGAGCCAGGCGGCGTACGCCTCCTGCAGCTGCGCGGTGTACCCGACCACAGGCGTCCACCAGCTCGGCCTCCCGGGTGGCGCGGGGGCGGGGCCGGGATGGACGAGGAGGAAGCCGCCGGCCCGCGCGAGCGCATCCAGGAGCGGCGCCGCCGCGGCCAAGTCGACGAGGCGGCGCGCGCTCACGCACGCGCCCGGGAACCCGGCGGGGTCGTCACCGGCGGCGAGCGGGACGAGGCGGCCGCCCGTCGCGGCCGCGACCTCCACGGCCCCCTGCTCGAAGGCGGCCGCGAGCTCGGCCGCCTCGCCGGCGGGGAGCTCGTCCAGCCCCAGGGTCGGCGGCAGGGAGACGGCCGCGCGCTCGATCCCCAGCCGGTCGAGAAGCGCGACCCGCTGCTCCGGACGGTGCGCCTCCAGGTCGATCTCGCGCGCGGCCTCCCCGGGAACCTCGAGCCTCGAGCCGTGAAGCCGCGGCGGCTCCCGGCGTGCGCGGAGCAAGGCGAGGAGCGGCTCCGGCCACAGGTGCTGGTGGAGGTCGATCGCGCGCACGCGGTGATTCTCTCCCCGCGCGGACGTACGCTGCGCCCGATGGCGCACGCGGTCAGCCTCGGCCTGCGCGCGAACGCCGGGCAGTTCGCGCTCCTCGTGGCGATCAACGCGCTCGTCGGCGCGATGGTGGGCCTGGAGCGGAGCGTCCTGCCGCTCATCGGGGAGCAGGAGTTCGGGCTCGCCTCGAAGAGCGCCGTGCTCTCCTTCGTCGCAGCGTTCGGGCTCGCCAAGGCGTTCGCGAACCTGGCCGCGGGCGGTCTCGCCGAGCGGGCCGGGCGCAAGCCGCTCCTGGTCCTCGGCTGGGCGCTCGCGCTGCCGGTGGCGCCGCTCGTCGCGCTCGCCCCCAGCTGGGGGTTCGTCGTCGCCGCCAACGTGCTCCTGGGCGCGAACCAGGGGCTCGCCTGGTCGATGACGGTGAACATGAAGATCGACCTCGTGGGCCCCGCGCGCCGGGGCCTCGCGCTCGGGCTGAACGAGTCGGCCGGGTACCTGGGGGTCGCGGGCGCCGCCTTCGCGACGGGCGCGCTCGCGAGCGTGTACGCGCCCCGCACCGTCGTCTGGGCGGGCGCCGCCTGCATCGCGGGCGCCGGCCTCCTCTCCTCCCTCCTGCTCGTGCGCGACACGGGCGCGCACGTCGCCCTCGAGCAGCGCGGCCACGGGGAGCACGCGCCGGGGCGCTTCCGCTCCCTGCTCGCCCGCGCCACCTTCCGCGACCCGGTCCTGCGGGCCTGCTCGCAGGCGGGTCTCGTGAACAACCTGAACGACGGGCTCGCCTGGGGCCTCACCCCCCTCTACCTGGCGGCGCACGGGGGAAGCGAGGCGGAGATCGCGGCCGTCGCCGGCGCCTACCCGGCCGTCTGGGGCGGGGGCCAGCTCGCCGCCGGCTGGCTCTCCGACCGGGTCGGCCGCAAGCCGCTGATCACGGCCGGCATGCTCGTCCAGGGAGCGGCGCTCGCCCTGCTCGTCGCAGGCGGGGGCGCCTTCCCGCCCGCCTTCGCCTCCGCGGTGCTGCTCGGGGTCGGCACCGCCCTCGTCTACCCGACCCTGATCGCCGCCGTCTCCGACGCCGTCGTCCCCCGCGAGCGGGCGCCCGCGGTCGGGGTGTACCGCTTCTGGCGCGACCTCGGCCTGCTCGCCGGCGCCCTGCTCGCGGGCGGGCTCGCGGACCTGCTCGGCTTCGGCCCGGCCATCGCCGCCGTGGCGGCGCTGACGGCGGCGAGCGGTCTCTGGGTGGCGGGCACGCGCTGGCGGACGCTCGTAGACTCCCGCGGCGATGCTCGTCACGCCGGACTGGCTTCGAGCGCATCTCCGTGACCCGGACCTGGTCGTCCTCGACCTGCGCTGGGACGAGCAGGGCCGCGGACGGGAGCGCTACGAGGCGGGCCACATCCCGGGCGCGCGCTTCCTCGACTGGGCGAGCGACCTCGTCGACCCCGACCACCGGCACGCCTTCATGCTCGCCCCGCCCGAGCGCTTCGCGGCCGCGCTCGCGGCGCGCGGGGTCTCGGACGACACCGTCGTCGTCGCGTACGCGGACGCCGGGCACTCGGGGCCCTTCCGGCTCTGGTGGGGAGCGTCCGTGTACGGGCACGAGGAGCAGGTGCGGATCCTGGACGGGGGCCTCCAGGCCTGGCTCGCCGCCGGGGGGGAGCTGACCGCCGAGATACCCACGCCCGAGCCCGGCTCCTGGACGCCGCGCCCATCCCCGGGGCTCCTCGCCGAGGCCGCCGACGTGGCCGCGGCCCGCGACGACCCGAGGGTCGTCGTCCTCGACTCCCGGGATCGCACCCACTTCCGGGGGGACACGGTCTGGTTCGAGACCGGCGCGCTCCCCGCGGGCGTGGACGGCGTCACCGTGACGCCGCGGGGCATGATCCGGGCCGGGCGCGTCCCCTGGGCGGTCTCGATCCCCTGGCGCAGCCTGTACGACGAGGAGCTGCGCCTGCTGCCGCCGGACGCCCTCGCCGCGCTCTTCGCCGAGCACGGCGTGACGCGGGAGCGGAAGGCGATCGTCTACTGCGGCGTCGGCATCTCGGCCGCGGCGCTGCTCTACGCCCTCCGCCGGGCGGGGATCGAGGACGCCGCCCTCTACGACGCCGGCTGGGACGAGTGGGGCCGCGACCCGGGGCGGCCTGTCGCGCGCGGCTGAGCGGCGGCGCCGCTACAGCTGCTCGGCGAACTCGACGTTCTCGGGCCGCAGGCGCTCGTCCGTGCCGAAGTAGGCGTGCTTGGACATGTCCGGCGAGTAGCGGCTCCCGGGCGGGGTGCGGCCGAGCGCCTCGGCCAGGCTGCGCACGTGGTGGGGCCCCGCCCCGCAGCAGAGGCCGAGGTAGGAGACCCCGAGCTCCCAGGCGGCGCGGGCGAAGTCGGCGACCTCGTAGCGGGTGCAGGTGAACGGGTCGAGCGCGGTCGGGAAGGAGCGCCCGCCGGGCGGGTTGGGGTAGTCGGGGTCGCGGAGGGACTGGAAGGTCGGCTCCTCCGGCGTCGTCCGGTAGGGGACGGGGAGCCCCGCCACCGGGATCGAGACCGCCTCCCGGATCTCGGCGAGGAGCGGGAGCATCGTCCGCGGCCCCCGGCCGCAGTTGAGCCCGACCACGTCCGCGCCGGCCGCCTCCAGCCGGCGCGCCGCCTCCCCGAACGACACCCCGTCGCGGGTGTGCGGGGCCCGGTGCGGGATCAGGGTGACGACGGCGGGGAGCCCCGCCTCCTTGATCACCTTGAGCGCGAGCAGCGCCTCGCCCACGTGCGAGAAGGTCTCCGCGATCACGTAGTCGACGCCCGCTTCGGCCGCCCACGCGACCTGCTCCCCGAACATCGCCCGCACCGCGTTCCGCGACGCCTCGTCCTCCGCGTACACGTTCGTGTTGCAGACGTCTCCCGCGAACAGGGCGCCCGTCTCGGAGGCGACCTTCTTGGCGAGCGCGAGCGCCTGCCGGTTCAGGGCCTCGAGCAGGTGCTCCTTGCCGACGATGCGCATCTTCTCGCGGTGGGCGTAGTAGGTGAACGCCTCCACCACGTCCGAGCCCGCGTGCACGAAGTCGCGATGGAGCTGCGCGACCACGTCCGGGTGGTCGAGCACGACCTCGGGGACGAACGCGCCCGCCTGCACGTAGCCGCGCCGCTCGAGCTCGAACAGGTAGCCCTCCGCGCACACGACCGGGCCGCGCTCGAGCCGCTGCAGAAGCCCGTCCTTCACGGCCCTATCATGACAGCTTCCCGCGGACGAGCTCCCGGACCGGCTCCAGGTCGGGCGGCAGCGCCTCGCCGGGGCCGGTGAAGGGGACGCGCTCCCGCACCCGCTCGTAGACGGCGCGGGTGCCCGCGCCCAGGCGGTGCCCCGGGCGCAGGTCGACGGCCTGCGCGGCCACGACGAGCTCGAGCGCGGCGAGCGCCTCCCCGAGCGCGACCATCTCGGCGAGCCGGCGGGCGGCGAGGGGGGCCATGGTCACCCGATCCTCGATCCCCTCCGCCTGCGTCGTGGAGGCGAGCTCGAAGGAGACGGGCTGGGCGAGGACGCGCGCCTCCACGGTGAGCGCGTGCCCGGCGTTGCCGAGCTCGGCCAGGGCGTCCTCGTGCAGGTCGGGGAGGGCTGCGAGCCCGTCCGGGAGGCCGGTGAACGGCCGCTGCAGCAGCTTGGTCAGCCGCTCGTTGGCGGTGGTGAGCGCGGGCGCGAGCGCGATGCGGGCGTAGTCGAGCGCGCCCGCGAGGGCGACCACGTCGACGTTCGAGGCCGCCACCGTCCGCCGCTCGGCGACGACGACGAGCGGGTTCCAGCTCGCCGCGTTCAGCTCCAGCGCGACCGTCTGCCGGGTGACGGCGAGCGCGTCGCGGGCCGCCCCCAGCACCTGGGGGAGGCTGCGGAAGCTGAGCGGGTCCTGCAGGTTGCGCGCGGCGCCCGGCTCGAACAGGCTGCTGCCGGCGAGCAGCCCGCGCAGGCGCTCGAGCGCGGCCCGCAGGCCGGGCGAGGGACGGGTGGCGGCGACCGCCGGGTGCAGGTGCTCGACGTTGGCGAGGAACGCCTCGTAGTCGAGCGCGCCCGCCGCGTGCAGGGCCTCCAGCAGCCGCTCGGCGTCGGCGAGCGCGAGCGCCGCGAGGCCGGTCGAGAAGGCGTTGTGGTTGACGAGCCAGAGCGCCTCCCCGGCGGCGAGGGCGGCGTCGGCGAAGAGCCCGTACGCGAGGTCGGCGTTCGGGGCGAGGTCGCTGAGCCCGACGGAGCCGAGCAGGCGCACGCGCGGCGTCTCCCCCTCGTTCAGGGCGCGCACCACCCGCTCGGCGAGCTCGGGCCGGACGCCGGTCGTCCCCGAGGCGAAGCCGTTGGCGAGGCGCACGAGCGCCGCCCGCACCGCCTCCGGGGCCGCGTCCGGCCCCTGGCCGACGCGGTGGCTGCGCAGGAGCAGGCGGTTGAAGGCCTCCCTCTCGGAGTCGCCGACGCGGACGCGCCGGCGGGAGGCGACCCCGGTCGTGACGCCGTACACGGCGTCGCCGCGCGCGATCGCCTCCTCGAGCACGGCCCGCGCCTCCCGCATGCGCTCCACCGCCTCGGCGGCGAGCTCGACCCGCTCGCCGCCGCGCGCGACCCGCACGACCTCCTCCACCGTGAGGTCGCGTCCCGTGAGGACGACGGTCACGACCAGACGGCCTCGGCCGTCCGCGCGACCGTCCGCAGCTTCTCCCGTTCGTCCGCCACGGTGAGCGCGTTGCCGAGAACGGAGGTGGCGAAGCCGCACTGGGGGGAGAGGGCGAGGCGCTCGAGCGGGCAGAAGCGGCTCGCCTCCTCGATCCGCGCCGCGAGCTCGTCCACCGTCTCCCGGCGCGGGCTCTTCGTCGTCACGAGCCCGAGCACCACCACCTTGTCCTCCGGCACCGCGCGCAGCGGCTCGAAGGAGCCGGAGCGGGGGTCGTCGTACTCGAGGAGCAGCCGCTCGGCCGCGACGCGGGGGAAGAGCCGCTCGGCGAGCCACTCGTAGCCGCCCTCGACGAGCCAGCGGCTCGCCTGGTTCCCGCGGCAGAGGTGCATGCCGAAGGTGACGTCCGCGTGCTCGCCCAGGACGTGGTTGTCGAGCTCGAGGCCGAGCTCGAGCCAGCGCTCCGCCGGCCAGCCGCGGCTCTCGTAGAAGGCCCGGTAGCGGGGGTCGACGAGCAGCGGGTAGTGGGGGGCGTCGAGCTGGATGTAGCGGGCGCCGAGGCGGACGAGCTCGTCCACCTCCTCGCGCAGGATCTCGGCCACGTCGCCGAGGAACTCCTCCAGGCTCGCGTAGGCGGAGCGGGAGCGCTCGGGATCCCAGAAGCTCGCGAACAGGCTGGGGCTGGGAAGCGTGACCTTGAGGATCCGGTCGGTGCGGCCGCGGGCGTACGTGAGCTCCTCGGCGGAGAGGAACCGCTTCCGGCGGAGCCTCCCCTCGACGGCGAGCGGCGGCCGCTCGACCCGCAGCTCGCCCAGCTCCTCGCTCCGCCACTCGCCCCAGAGGAACGCGTCCAGGCCCCACTCGCCGAAGCCGTCCACCGCCTCCGTCATCTGGCTTTGGAAGGAGAGGCGCCGCATCTCCCCGTCCGTGACCACGTCCAGCCCCGCCTCCTCCTGCAGGCGCAAGGCCTCGTCCACGGCCGCGTCCTCGATCCGCTTGAACGCGGCCGGGGAGAGCTCGCCGCGCGCGTACCGCTCCCGCGCCTCGAGCAGCTCCGGCGGGCGGAGCAGGCTGCCCACCACGTCGGAGCGCGCCTCGAGCACGCGCGCGAGTCTAGTGCGGGCCGGCCGGCGCGGCGCGTCCCGCCAGCCCCGGCTCAGGCGGCCGCCGCCCGCCGCGCCGCCACGAGCAGCCGCTCCACGCGGCCGGCCGTCTCCTCGTCGGCGAGGCCGCGGTAGAAGAGCGTCGTCCGGCGGCGGAGCACGTCCTCGGCTCCCCGCGCCCACTCGTGGGTGGCCGCGTAGCGGACCTGGGCGGCGATGTCCGGCCCTCCCGGATGCAGCCGCTCGAGGAGCGCGGGGTCGTCCACGGCCGGGGCCAGCACCTCCGCCGCGAGGCCGCCGTACAGGTGCAGCAGGTGCTCGCGCACGTCGGGCTCCACCTCCACCGGCAGCTCCACCCGGCCGAGGCCGGCGGCGCCCGGCAGCGGCCAGGGCCGCTCGTCCACGCGGCGGAGACCGAGGTCGGCGCGGAGGCGACGCAGGACCTCGAGCGCGATCCGCCGGTACGTCGTCAGCTTGCCGCCGGCGACGGTCAGCATCCCGCCCCGGCTGGCGGCGATGACCGTCTCCCGCCGGGCGCGGACGCTCTCCCCGGGACCGGCCGGGAGCACCCGCAGGCCGGCGTAGGCCGCGCGCACCCGCTCCGGGCGGAGGAGCCCCTCGTCGAGCGCGACCGCCGCCTCGGCCAGGATGCGCTTCGCGTCCCCCGGCTCCACGGCGACGGCCGCGGGGTCGCCCTCGTACGGATCGTCCGTCGTCCCGAGGAGCAGCATCCCGCTCCAGGGGACGGCGAAGGTGACGCGGACCTCGTCCTGCGCGATCGTGAGCGCGGCGCCCCAGGCGTCCTCGAGCGGAAGCAGCACGTGCGCGCCCCGGCTCAGGCGCACGGAGGCCCCCGCCCGCGGGTCCTCGAGCCGGCGCACGTCGTCGACCCACGGCCCGGCCGCGTTCACGAGGCAGCGCGCCTCGACGGCGACGTCCGCGCCGTCCACCCGCACGGTCGCCCCCGCCACCCGCCCGCGCAGCGTGCGCACCTCCACCACCTCGGCCCCGTTCAGGACGACCGCGCCCGCCCCGGCCGCCGCGCGCACGTTCTCCAGGCAGAGGCGGGCGTCGTTCGTGGTCGCGTCCGCGTAGAGCGCGCACGAGCGCAGGCCGTCCAGGCGCAGGGGCGGCACCAGGCTGCGCGCCCGCTCCGCCGCCACGAGCCAGCGGATCCGCGAGCGGGCGAGCGCCGAGTAGAGGACGATGCCCGTCTGCACGAGCCAGGGGTGGAGCGGCCCTCCCCGGTAGAGCGGGAGGAGGAAGGAGATCCTGCGGACGAGGTGCGGCGCCACCACGCCCGCGAGCAGGCGCCGCTCGCGGTGCGCCTCGCGGACGAGCCGGACGTCGCCGAGGCGCAGGTAGCGGAGCCCGCCGTGGATCAGCTTGGAGGAGGCGCTCGAGGTGGCGCCGCCGAAGTCGCGCGCCTCCACGAGCGCCACCGCGAGACCCGCCCGGGCGGCGTGGGCGGCGGTCGCGGCGCCGATGATCCCTCCGCCCACGACGAGCAGGTCGAAGCGGCGGGCGCCCAGGTCCGCGGCCGCGCGCTCGCGGCTCAGAGCGGCAGCGGGTTCGCCCACGCCCTCCTCCCGGCGGCGTCGGTGACCTCGACGCGGACGTGGCGGGCGGCCGCCGGCGCCTCGAGGCGCGCGTGCACGACGAGCCCGTCGCGGTCGCAGGCGAGCTCGCGGCCGGCGTGCCGGTAGCCGAGGCGACCGGCGTTGACGGCGGCGCCGGTGGCCGGGCCCGAGACGAGCGTCACCGTCCGGCACGGGCTGCAGCGCACCTCGACCGTCCGCCCGTCTGCTCGCACGTCGTGGAGCAGCGGCCCGGTCGAGGAGTAGAACGACCCGCGCGCGAGCGCCGCGAGCACGGCCGCGGGCGAGCGCTCCTCCGCGCGCACCCACGTCCACGCGTGGTCGGAGTCGAAGCCGGGGTGGTGCGAGTCGTCGACGGCGATCGCCGGGCACAGCCGCCCGGCCGCGAGCAGCTCGTCCCAGTGCACGGCGGCGAGCCCGCGCCCCGTCTCGAGCTCGCAGCTCGCGTTGTACACCTCGATCCCGAGCACGCTCCCCGGCAGCTCGAGCGCGCCCGGCGCGATCCCCGTCCAGTAGGGGTGGGCGAGAAAGGCGAGGCCGCCCCGGCGCTCGACCCAGGCGGCGGTCTCCGCGAGGCCCGCCCGGGCGGCGGCGAGCGCCTGCAGCTCGTCCCGCTCCGCCTCGATGCCGAGGGCGAGGAGATGGCCGTCGCGCCCGTCCGGGCGCGCGAAGCCGAGCTCCACGCCCGGTAGGGTCACGATCGGGCCGCGGGCGCGAGCGCTCGTCACCCGCCAGTGGTCGGTGAAGGCGACGGCGTCGTAGCCGGCGCGCTCGTAGTGGCGGGCGAGCGCGCGCGGCGCGAGCTCGCCGTCCGAGCGGCTCGTGTGCGCGTGCAGCGCGCAGCGCAGCCACTCGCCCTCCGCGCGCCAGGGGTCGGTCACGGCGCGAGCGTAGAGCGCAGCGCCGCGCGAAGCGCGGCCGGGCGGTCGGTGAAGATGCCGTCCACCTCGAGCGCGGCGAGCTCGCGCATGCGCGGCTCGTCGTTCACCGTGTACACGGTCGCGACCAGCCCCAGCGCCCGGCGATCACGACCATGCCGCGCATCGCCCGGGTGACCCGGGCGGCGGCGGTGGAGGTGGTGGAGCGCGACTTCGTGCGCGCGGCGGAGGCGATCGGGCTCCCGCGCAGCCGGATCCTGTTCGGCGAGGTGCTGCCGAACGTCACGAGCCCGCTCATCGTCGAGGTCAGCCTGCGCCTCACCTTCAACATCGCGGTCATCGCCGCACTCAGCTTCCTCGGCTTCGGGCTGCAGCCCCCCGCCGCCGACTGGGGGCTGATGATCAACGAGAACCGGCAGGGGCTGCTCGCCGGCCAGCCCTGGTCGGCGAGGAGCTCGCCGTCGAGTATCTGGGCGAGCGCTACCCGGTCACCGTGGCCGCGGTCGGCGCCACCCCGCTGTTCGACCCCGAGAACGCCCGGATCCGCTCGTGAGGCTGCTCGTCGCGGTGAAGCGGGTGCCGCTGACGGGCGGCAGGATCGTCCTCACCCCCGACGCGCAGGCGATCGCCACCCAGCACCTCGGCTTCACGATCAGCCCGCACGAGGAGTGCGCGGTCGAGGAGGCGGTGCGGCTCGTCGAGCGCCACGGCGGCGAGTCGGTGGTGCTCACGCTCGGCCCGCCCGAGGCCGAGGAGCAGCTGCGCGACGCGATGGCGCTCGGGATCGACCGGGCGATCCACCTCGTCACCGACGGCGAGGAGTGGGACGGGCAGGCGACGGCCGCCGCGATCGCGGAGGCCGTGCGCGCGGAGGAGGCGGCCTCCGACCCCTTCGACCTGCTCCTCTTCGGCAACGAGTCGGCGGACGCGGGCGGCTACCAGGTCGGGGTCCGGGTCGCGCACGCGCTCGGCCTGCCCTGCGTCACCGGGCTGAAGGCGCTCGAGGCCGCGGACGGCCGCACTTCGTGGACGCGCTCGCCATCCCGCACGCGCGCGACCCGTACGCGCGGCTGGCGGCGCGCGTCCCGCTCCCGGCGCGGCGGGGAGGGGCGCCGCGGCGCAGGCGGGC
>DATLYP010000153.1:0-20414 GCA_035574655.1 Gaiellaceae bacterium | reverse complement strand
CGCCCGAGCCCGAGGAGCGCGCCGCGGAGCCGGCCGCCGAGCCGGCGGACGCGGCGTAGCGCGCCCTACCCGCCGCCCGCGCCCGGCTGGCCGCCGTTCCGCTCCCGCTCGCGCAGGAAGCGGGCGATCTCGGCCGCCAGGTCGTCCCCGGAGGGCAGGCGGCCCGCCTCCTCGAGCCAGTCGAGGGAGTCCGCCCGGCGCTCCAGCTCCTCCACGTAGGCGGCCGTCTCCGCGTCGCTCGCGACCGCCTCCGACACCTGCGCCACGTACGCCCGCTCGGCCTCCGCCAGCTCCTCCACCTCGATCGGGGCCCCGAGCACCGAGGCCAGCCGCTCGCACAGGGCCCGCGCCGCCTTCGGGCTGGGCGCCAGGGACACGTAGTGCGGCACCGCCGCCCACAGGCTGACGGACGGGATGCCGGCCCGGCGGCACGCGTCCAAGAGCACGCCGACGATGCCGGTCGGGCCCTCGTAGCGGGAGAGCTGCAGCCCGAGCTCCTCGACGAGCCTGGGGTCGGTGGCGGCGCCCGTCACCGGCGCGGCGCGGGTGTGCGGCACGTCGGCGAGCAGCGCTCCCAGCGTGACCACGAGCTCCACGCCCAAGTCGCGCGCGAGCCCGACGATCAGCTCGCTGAACGTGCGCCAGCGGTAGTTCGGCTCCACCCCGATCAAAAGAACGGCGTCCCGCTCCGTGCCCGGGACGCGCCCGTGGTAGAAGGCGTTCTCCGGCCAGACGATGCGCCGCGTCCTCCCCTCCTCCAAGGTGACGTGCGGCCGCGTCGCCTGGAAGTCGACGAAGAGCTCCGGGTCGATCTCCGCGAACTTGCGCGCCTCCCACAGCCGCGCCAGGTAGCCGGCGGCCATGGTCGCCGCCTGGCCGCCGTCGTTCCAGCCGCGGAAGGCGCCGACGAGGACGGGGCGCACGAGCCGCGGCCGCTCGTAGACGAGGAGCTCGTCCGCCATTCCCGGAGCTTACTGGGGGCCTGCGGCAAGCCGGGCGGGCGGGCGCCAGAGGGCGTAGGCGAGCGCGAGCGCGAGCGCCCAGATGGCCGCCGCGAGCGCGACGTGCACGAGCACGAGCCCCCAGGGGAGCGCGTTCCGGTACTGCACCTCCCCGAGGACCGCCTGGACGGCGAGGAGCGCGGCCAGGGCGGCCCACAGCCCGAAGAGCCCCGGGTAGCGGGCCCGGAGCCGCCAGAGGAACCAGCCGACGGCGAGCACGCCGATCCCGAACACGGCCGCCGCCCGCACGTGCACGTAGACCGTGTCGGCGACCTCCAGGCCCAGCCGCTCCACCGCCGCGTCCGCGCCCGGGTGGGGGCCGGAGGCGGTCGCGACCGCCCCCGTCACGACGAGCGCGGCGCAGGCCGGAAGCCCGAGGACGGCCACCGCGCGCCGCAGCCACGCCGGGCCCGCCGCAGGCGCGACGCCGCCCGCATGTCCGTCCGCCTCGACGAGAACGAGCGTCGCCAGCCCGAGCACCGCGAGCCCGAGCAGGAAGTGCGTCATCACCGCCAGCGGGTGGAGGTCGAGCATGACCGTGACCCCGCCCATGGGGATCTGCGCGGCGGCGACGAGAAAGGCGGCGAGCGCGGCCGCCCGGGCCGGGCGGGGGAGGTCCGGCATTCGGCGCGAGGCGAGCCAGAGGGCGAGCGCCATGAGGATGCCGGCGAGCGCGACGATGCGGTTCCCGAACTCGACGAACGCGTGGAAGCCCTGCTCCGGGTACGGCTTGTCGCCGCAGCGAGGCCAGTTCTCGCAGCCGAGCCCGGAGCCGGTCAGGCGGACGAAGGCGCCCGAGGCGACGACGAGGAAGAGGACCCCGGTGGACGCGGCCGCGAGCCGCGTGAACGCGGCCGGGGAGAGTGTCCGCGAGCGCGCGAGAGCGGTCGCCACTACGCGAGCAGCACTCCCGCTCCCGCCTCGACCCGCCCGACCCGCGCCAGGAACAGCCCCTCGGCGTGGAAGGCGGCCTCGAGCACGGGCCCGCGCTCCCGCGGGAGCGAGACGAGCAGCCCTCCCGCCGTCTGCGGGTCGTAGGCGAGCGCCTCCCGCGCCGGATCGACGCGGCCCTCCACGTGGGGGCGCGCGTACTCGCGGTTGCGCCGCTCGCCCCCGGTCCGCACGCCCTGCCCGGCGAGCTCGAGGGCGCCCGGCAGCGCGGGAAGCGCGGCCGCGTCCAGCACCACCCGCACGCCGCTCCGCGCCGCGAGCTCGTAGGCGTGGCCGAGCAGGCCGAACCCGGTCACGTCCGTGACGGCGCCGGGAGCGAACGGGCGGAGCGCGTCGGCGGCCGGCTTCGCCAGCTCCAGCATGGAGGCGACCGCCGCCTCCAGCGCCCCCGCCGGGGCCCGCCCCTGGCGCGCCGCCTGCAGGACGATCCCGGTTCCGAGCGGCTTCGTCAGGTAGAGCGCGTCCCCGGGGCGCGCCCCCCGCTTCGTCCAGAGCCCCTCCGGATGGACGAGCCCGACCACCGCCAGCCCGTACTTGGGCTCGT
This sequence comes from Gaiellaceae bacterium, assembly GCA_035574655.1. Lineage (GTDB taxonomy): Bacteria > Actinomycetota > Thermoleophilia > Gaiellales > Gaiellaceae > GMQP-bins7. Next base: position 17,918 of record DATLYP010000153.1, on the reverse strand, counting down.
CGTCGCGGATCGTGTGCCCGCCGACGAGAAGCGCGCCCGCGGCGCGCACCCGCTCCTCGGCCCCGGCGAGCACCTCCCCGAGCACCTCCGTCGGCAGCTCCTCGGGGAAGGCGACGGCGGAGAGGGCGAGGAGCGGCGCGCCGCCCATGGCGAAGACGTCGTTGAGCGCGTTCACGGCCGCGATCGCGCCGAACGTGCGCGGGTCGTCGACGAGCGGGGGGAAGAAGTCGAGCGTGAAGACGAGCGCCCGCTCCTCGTCCAGACGGTAGACGGCGGCGTCGTCGGCCGGGTCGAGACCGACGAGGAGGTCCTCCGCGTCCGCGGCGGGGAGCGCCCCCAGGAGCGTCTCCAAGCGGGCGGCCGCGTACTTGGCCGCGCACCCGCCGGAGCGGGCGAGCGAGGTCAGCGTCGGCGTCTCCACCGCCGCGAACTGTAGGGAAGGACTCCCGGCCGGGAGGGCGAAGAGCTGGGCGGAGATCCACCCCCTTCTCCTCTCCCCCTGACGACAGCGGCCGCCGCCCCCTCGGCGGCCGCTGCTCCGTGACGGCTGCGATACTCGCCTCGGTGCGCTCGGCGCTCGTCACCGGCGGCTCCTCGGGGATCGGGCTCGCGCTCGCGCGAATGCTGCGGGAGGAGGGTTACGAGCTGACGCTCGTCGCCCGCCGGCCGGAGCCGCTAGAGGAGGCCGCGGCGGCGCTCGAGGCGCACGCCGTCCCCGCCAACCTCGCCGAGCCCGAGGCGTGCGTGCGGGCCGTCGCGGCCCATGTGGAGCGCTACGGCGGCATGCACGTGCTCGTCAACTCGGCGGGGGTGGGGTTCGCCGGCCCCTTCGCCGGCCAGGACACGAAGCGGATCGCGCTCCAGCTCGACGTCAACGTGCGCGCGGCGATGATCGTCACGCGCGAGGCGCTCCCGCACCTGCGCGCATCGCGCGGGTACATCGTCAACCTCGCCTCGATCGCCGGCACGATCCCCGTCCCCGGCCTCGCCGTCTACGGGGCGACGAAGGCGGCCCTCATCTCCTTCACGAGCTCGCTGAACCGGGAGGAGGCCCAGCACGGCGTGCGCGCCACCGCGATCTGCCCCGCGTTCGTCGCCACCCGGATGACCGACTGGACCGGGCTCGCGCCCGAGGAGATGATCCAGCCCGAGGACGTGTCCGAGCTCGTGCGCACGATCCTGAAGCTGAGCCCGCGCGCCCGCGTCCCGACCGTCGTCGTCGAGCGCGTCGGCGACGTCGTCTAGCGCTCCGCCCGCGGACACGGGCGGCGCGCCCTGGGGACCTCGCGAGCGCGCTGCGCATGCTGGGGACCTCGCGAGCGCGCTGCGCATGCTGGGGACCTGCCGCGAGCGCGCTGCGCATGCTGGGGGAACCTCCCGGTCCCCCAGACCCCCTCCCCTTGTCCGCTCGCCGACGCTCGCGGACAAGCCGCTTCGCGGCTACCGCTCGATAGGCACCTCCACCAGGTTGCCCCACTCGGTCCAGGAGCCGTCGTAGTTGCGCACGTTCGGATAGCCGAGCAGCTCGCGCAGGACGAACCAGGTGTGCGCGCTTCGCTCCCCGATCCGGCAGTAGGCGCGCACCTCCTTGTCCGGCGTGACGCCCTTGCCTCCGTAGATCTCCCGCAGCTCGTCCGGGCTCTTGAACGTGCCGTCGTCGCGGACCGCGGTCGCCCAGGGGATGGACGCCGCCCCCGGGATGTGCCCGGCCCGCGAGGCGCCCTCCTGCTCGTAGCCGGGCGGGGCGAGCAGCTCGCCGGCGTACTCCTGCGGGCTGCGCACGTCCACGAGCGCGATCTCGGGGGAGCCGAGACCGGCGAGCACGTCGTCGCGGCGCACGCGGATCGTCTCGTCCCGGTCCTTCGCCACGTACCTGCCGGGGGCCGGCGAGGGCACCTCGGTCGTGAGCTCGCGCCCCTCCTCGATCCACTTCTGCCGCCCGCCGTCGAGCAGCCGCGCGTCCTCGTGCCCGTAGATCTTCAGGTACCAGTACGCGTAGGCGGCGAACCAGTTGTTCTTGTCGCCGTAGAGCACGACCGTCGTGTCGTTCGAGATCCCCCGCGACTCCATCAGGCGCTCGAAGTCCTCCTTCTTCACGAGGTCGCGGATCAGGGGATCCTGGAGGTCCTCCTTCCAGTGCAGGCGGACCGCGCCCGGGATGTGCCCCTCGTCGTACAGGTCGGGGTTCTCGTCGACCTCGGCCACGACGATCCCCGGGTCCGTGAGGTGCTCCGCGAGCCAGTCCGTCCTGACGAGCACGTTGGTGGCGACAGCAGCCATGCCTTCCTCCCTTCTTCACTTTATTTTCGAAAGTATTAGACGAGCCCCGAGCATACCACCGGGACGGCCCGCCCGCTCGACCGCCTTCCGCCGGCGACAGGAGCCCGCGGCGCCGTCGTCCCGCAAACGGCCCGCCAATGCGATCCTGTTGCGGCGTCGAGGCACCGCGTGCTGCGGCGGACGAGGCTGCTCGAGCGGGACACGGCCTCGCGGCGATCGAGGCGCTGCTCGCCGCCTGCCAGGGGGCGAGGGCGGCGCCCTGTTCGCGGTCGGGCACGGAGGGCCGGGGAGGACGACGCTGCTCGAGGAGACGCGTGCGCCGGCCGGGCCGGCGTTCCCGGTCCGTGCTGGCGCGCGGCAGCGCGGTGGAGGCGCAAGACCCCCGGAGATCGCGCGCGCTCGTCGTCTCGATCCGCACCGTCGAGACCCGCCTCCGCGCACGCGCTCCGCAAGCTGGCAGACACGTATCGGCCGGAGAACCAGCAGGTTCGGCCCCCCGTCGAGACCCGCCTCCGCGCACGCGCTCCGCAAGCTGGCAGTCCGCTCGCGCCGCCAGCTCGCCGCGGCGCCCGCCCGCCAGCGCCGTGACCTCAGCCCTCCGTAGACCCCAACGAGGACGGCGGACGGCGCCGAGCGCGCAGCCTCATGGTCGCGGCCGGGAGGCGAGGCTATGCGGGCGAGAGACCGGACGCCGGGCGCTCGACGCCGGGGGGTGCGCGCAGAGACGGCGCCCGGTCATCGCCGCAGCGGGGCGCTCGCCGCGCCCGTTCTACCGGCAGGGTGGCCCTGCGTCGATCAGTGCCCGTCCGACCACGACCAGGGAGCGAGCTTCCCCAGCCAGGCCGCGACCAGCGCCAGGTTCACGAGCAGCAGCAGCAGGCGTGGCTTCACGGCGTCCTCCTTTCTCTAGAAGCGGATCTCCTGGAGCGCCTCGGCGGCTCGCCGGTACCAGCGCGCCGCCTCGCGGTCGTCCCCACGACGGGCCGCGAGGTCGCCGAGCGCGACCCATGCCTCCGTGCGGTGGCTCAGCGACTCCAGCTGCTCGGCCGCCGCGTCCGCCGCCCGGAGGCACTCCTCCGCCTCGTCGAGAAGCCCCTGCTCCATCAGCGCCCGCCCGAGGACGAGCCTGGACGGCGGGATCTCGTCGAGAAAGTCCTCCCGTCCCTCCAGCAGCTCGAGCGCGCCGCGCGCGAGCTCCTCCGCCTTCTTCCACTCGCCCCGGCGCAGGTGCACCTGGGCGAGGCCCTCGTACGCCTGGGCGGCGTCCCCGGGCGAGTCCGCCTCCAGCGCGCGGGCGACGGAGGCGTTGAGGTACTCGACCGCCTTGTCCTCGTCTCCGAGCAGGAGCGTCAGGCCGCCGAGGTTGAGCAGGAGCCGCCCGACGTTGCGCTCGTCGTTGAGCTCCTGGTACAGCTCCCGGGCCCGCTGGGCGTAGTTGCGGGAGAGCAGCCAGCGCCCCTCCCGCTGCGCGACCAGCGAGGCCTGGAAGTACGTGTTCGCGATCGCGCGCCGGTCGCCCAGGCCCTGGGCGAGCTCGAGCGCGCGCTCGACGTCCTCCCGCGCGGCCACGTAGTCGCGCAGCCGCCGCCGGCAGCGCGAGCGCCAGCCGAGGATGTCGGCGCGCAGCAGGTCGCACGGGAAGCCCGAGCGCTCGGCGAGCGCGAGCGCCTCGTCGAAGAGGCCGACCGCCGTCGAGATGCTGGCGAGCTTGTATCGGCACACGCCGAGGCGGAAGAGGACCTCGGCGCGGTCCACATCCGAGAACTCGGGCCGCTCGGCCAAGGCCCGCGCCTCGAGGAGCAGCTCGATCGCGCTGCGCACCTCCCCGCCCTGGGTCAGCGCCCACGCCTCTCCCAGCAGGGCCCGCAGCTCAAGCGCCGACGAGGGTGCGCCCCGGAGGACGCCGCGCGCCTCCTGGAAGGCCTCGACCGCCTCGGCGTACCGGTGCGCCTCCGACAGCGCCTCCGCGCGCGCGAGCAGGGCCTCGATCTTCGTCCGCTCCTCGGTGGAGACGCCCTCCGCCAAGAACGCCGGGTCGACGCCCAGCCGCTCGGCCAGCCACGCGATCGTCGTCTCCGTCGGCCGCGTCTTGCCGCGCTCGATCTGGCTGATGTACTCCTTCGAGAAGCGGCCGGCCGCGAGCTCGCTCTGCGTGAGCCCGGCGGCGACGCGAAGCGCGCGAAGACGCTCGCCGAGGCGGGTCGCGCCGATCTGCGCGCTCACGGTGCTCTGCTCCTGCATGGGCCTGTCCAAGTGAAGCCGCCCCTTCCGTTCGCGCCCTCCCCCCGTCGGGGGATGTGCGCGGCGTGGCATCGGTCAACTAACGATAGACGAAATCACTTGACCGAGCTACTTGACTTTTCTAGACCTGGCTCGTATAGTCAGCCCCACACCGCACCGATCGGACGCCAGGTCGGATGCGAGGGCGTCACCGCCGGATCCGCCGACGGGAGCGCGAAGAGCGTGGCTGGGCCGCAGAGCCACGATTCCTTCCTCCCGTCGCCCCGGAGGGGGTCGCCTCGAAACCGAGAACGCCCCCGGAGCCGCAGCCGGGGGCGTTTTCACGCGTGCGCGCCCGCGCCCCCCTCCGCCGCGGCCCCAGCCCGCGCTTCCGACCCGGCCAGCCACCGTCGGCGCTCCGCGCCGATGCGCTCCACGTCCGCCCGGCCGACGGGCCCGCCGAGCCGGTCGGCGATCGCGAGCGCCAGCATGCCGCCGAGGAAGATCCACGCCTCGGCGTCCGCGTCGCGGTCCGGGTGGACCGTGCCCGCCTCCTGCAGCCGGCAGAGGACGCCGGCGAAGAAGTCGTGCACCTCGCGCATGTGCCGCCGCAGGTAGCGGCGGATCTCCGCGTCCTCGCCCGCCTCCGCGATGGCCTGGATCCACAGGCTGGGCAGGAAGACCTTCCCCTCGCGCAGCGTCTCCCGCCCCATCGCCCGCCAGCCTGCCTCCGGGCCGAGCTCGCGGAGCGTGCGCTCGACCGCCTCCCGCCGCCTGCGCCAGACCTCGTCCAGACAGGCGAGGTAGAGCTCCCGCTTGCAGGAGAAGTGCCGATAGAGGATCGGCTCCGAGACCCCCGCGGCCCGCGCGATCTCGGCCGTCGTCGACCCCGCGTAGCTTCCCTCGGAGAAGACGCGGAGCGCCGCGTCGAGGATCGCGCGCCGGCGCTCGGCCGCCGGGAGCCGGGTCGCGCCCATCGCTAGCGCACCGGCTCGGGCGCCTCCTGCTCGAGGGCGCGCGGGAGGACGTCTTCGTGCATCCGGACGAGCGCCCAGCCGACGACCGCCCCCACGAGCGCGATCCCCGCCGCCACGAGCAGCGCGGCCTCGAACCCGTCCATGAACCCCTCCACCGTCAGCCGGCCGCCGGCCTCGTGGGCCATGATCGCGCCCATCACCGCGATCCCCAGCGACCCCCCGACCTGGCGGGCGGCGTTGAGGACGGCCGAGCCGACGCCCGCCTTGTCCACGGGCACCGCCCGCGTGGCCGCCGCGGCGCTCGGGGTCATCGTGCACGCCATCCCGACCCCGCCCACGAGGAGCGCGGGCAGCAGCTGCCAGTAGGTGGCGTCCGGGCCGAGCTGCGAGAAGTAGAGGAGCTGCGCGGAGACGAGCGTCATCCCCGCGGTGAGGAACCAGCGGGAGCCCACCCGGTCGGTCCAGCGGCCGGCGATCGGGGCGATGAGGATGACGAGCAGCGTCATCGGCAGGAAGGCCGCCCCGGCCTCCACCGGCGAGTAGCCGAGGATGTTCTGCGTGTAGAGGGAGACGAAGAAGAAGACGCCGAACATGGCGAGCGCGACGAGGAGGACGACCAGGTTGGCGCCGGTGTACGTGCGGTTGCGGAAGAGCTCGAGCGGGAGCATGGGCGCGCGCTGGTGGCGCTCGAGCACCGCGAAGGCGGCGAGGGCGAGGCCGGCGACGGCGAACGCGCCCAGGATCCGGGCCGAGCCCCAGCCGTACGTGTTGGCCTCGATCAGGGCGTAGGTGAGGGAGAAGAGGCCGACCCCGGAGGTGGCGAGGCCGGGCAGGTCGAGGCGCTCGTGCGTCTCGTCGCGCGACTCGTCGATCAGCACGAAGCTGGCCGCGATGCCCAGAATTCCAACCGGGACGTTGACGAAGAAGATCCAGCTCCAGTCCAGGTGCTCGGTGAGGAGGCCGCCGACGAGCGGGCCGATGGCGAGGGCGAGCGCCGACACGCCGGCCCAGATCCCGATCGCCGTGCCGCGCTGCTGCGGGGGGAAGGCGGCCGCGATGATGGAGAGGGTGGCGGGGTTCATCAGCGCCGCCCCGGCGCCCTGCAGCACGCGCGCGGCGATCAGCATGTCGCCCGACTCGGCAAGGCCGCACCAGAGGGAGGCGAGCGTGAAGACGGCCATCCCGACGACGAAGATCAGCCGCCGCCCGTACGCGTCGGCCACCTTCCCGCCGATGAGCATGAGCGCGGCGAACGTGAGCGCGTACCCGGTGACGACCCACTGGAGCTCGGAGAGCCCGACCCCCAGGTCGCGCTGGATCGCGGGCAGCGCGACGTTCACCACCGTGTTGTCGAGCATGATCATGAAGAGGCCGAAGGAGACGGCGGCGAGCGTGAACCACTTCCGCGTCTCCGGGGCGAAGACCCGAGCCCTCACATCCAGCACCTCCCGCACCCCTGGAAGTTAGTGACCACTAAGCTAGCGGATACTAACACAGCGCGAGGGCCCTGGGCCTGGGTGCCGAGCCCCGAGCAGCTCGAGCGGGCGAACGTCGTCCGGCTCGCCCGCACGCTCGGCTGCGCCGACTACCACGCCCTGCACCGCCTGTCGCTCGAGGACCCGGATCGCTTCTGGCGCGCGGTGCGCGACGACCTCGGCATCCCCTTCTTCCGCGACTGGGACGCCGTCGTCGACCTGTCGCGGGGCAGCGAGTGGGCGACGTGGTTCCTGGGGGCGCGCGTCAACGTGGCCGAGGCGTGCGCCCACCGCTTCGCGCGCGAGCGGCCGGACGAGGAGGCGGCGGTCTTCCGCGGCGAGGACGGCAGCCGCCGCGCCCTGACCTGGGCCGAGCTCTCGCGCGAGGTGCGGCGGCTGGCCGAGGGGCTGCTCTCGCTCGGCGTGCGCGAGGGGGACGCGGTCGGGATCTTCCTCCCCATGTCGCCCGAGGCGGCGATCGCCGCCCACGCGTGCGCGCACGTGGGGGCGGTCCAGGTGCCGATCTTCTCCGGCTTCGCCGCCCCGGCGATCGCCTCCCGGCTCGCGGACGCGGGCGCCAAGGCGCTGATCACGGCCGACGGCTCCCTGCGGCGGGGGGCGGTCGTGCCGATGAAGGCGATCGCGGACGAGGCCGTCGCCGCCGCGCCCACGGTGGAGCACGTGGTCGTCTGGCGCCGGCTCGGGATCGACGCGCCGTGGACGGAGGGCCGCGACCACGGCTGGGAGGAGCTCGTCGCCGGGCGGGCGGGCGAGCTGCCCCCGCTGGAGGCGGACAGCGAGGCCCGCTACCTGATCGCGTACACGTCGGGGACGACGGGCAGGCCGAAGGGCGCCGTGCACGTGCAGGGCGGCTTCCTCCTCTCCATCGCCCGCGAGGCGGCCTACCAGTCGGATGTGCACCCGGGCGACCGCGTCCTCTTCGCCACGGACATGGGCTGGATCATGGGCCCGTGGACGGTCGTGGGCGCGGGCGCGAACGGGGCCGCGGTCGTGTTCCTGGAGGGCGCGCCCGACTGGCCCGGAGACCGGTTGTGGCGCCTCGTCGAGGAGGAGCGGGTGACGATGCTCGGCGTCTCCCCCACGCTCGTGCGCGCGCTCATCCCCAAGGGCGAGCCGCGCGCCGACCTCTCCTCCCTGCAGGCGGTGACGACGACCGGTGAGCCGTGGAACCGCGCACCCTACGACTGGCTGAACGAGCACGTCTGCGGCGGGGGCCGGATCCCGATCGTGAACATCTCCGGGGGCACGGAGGTGGGCGCCTGCTTCCTCTCCGTGACGCCGATGGCGCCGACCAAGCCTTGCTCGCTCGGCTTCCCCGCGCTCGGGCAGGACATGGACGTGTTCGACGAGCAGGGCCGCTCCGTGCGCGGCGAGGTCGGGGAGCTCGTCTGCAAGCGGCCCTGGCCGGGGATGACGCGCGGCATCTGGGGCGACCCGGAGCGCTACCTGGAGACGTACTGGCGGCGCTTCCCGGGCGTCTGGACGCACGGCGACTGGGCCTCGGTGGACGAGGACGGGTACTGGTACCTGCACGGGCGCTCGGACGACACGCTGAACATCGCGGGCAAGCGGATCGGCCCTGCAGAGCTCGAGTCCGCGGCGGTCGACCACCCGGGGGTGGCGGAGGCGGCCGCGATCGGGGTCCCGCACGACGTCAAGGGGGAGGTAGCGTGGCTCTTCTGCGTCCCGACGCCCGGCATGCAGCCGAGCGCGGACGAGGTCGCGGCGGCGGTGGCCAAGCGGCTGGGAAAGGCGTTCCGCCCGCAGCGGGTGCTCTTCGTGCCGGCGCTGCCGAAGACCCGGAGCGCGAAGGTCGTGCGCCGGGCGGTGCGCGCGCGCGTCCTCGGGCTCGACCCGGGCGACCTCTCCACCCTGGAGAACCCGGAGAGCTTGGAGGAGATCGCGCGGGCCGTCTGAGCGGCTCGAGGGCGTTCGCGCAACGCGGGGTCAGGTCCCTTCCGTTGCGCGCAACGATCGGGACCTGACCCCGCGTTGCGCTTGCGCCGCAGCGATCGCTACGCGCCGCCGCGGTACGCCGGGCGGGAGACGGCGGGGAGCGAGGCGAGGCCGGCGGCGAGAAGGCGCTCCGCTCGCTCCCAGTCCTCCTCGTCGTCGAGGTTCAGCCCCTCGTAGCCGCGGGTGAGGAAGGGCGCGACGACGCGCCCCTCGCGCGTCCCCGTCTCGAAGACGACGCGCGTCCAGGCGATCTCGAGGGCGCTGTTCTGAACGTAGACGGGCGGCAGCGCCTGGTACTGGCCGGCGTGCCAGGCGACCTCGAGGCGCGACTGGTCGAGCAGAGGGCGCATGGTGCGGCCGTCGTCGGCCAGCACCCACATCTTGCCCGGGTGCTGCTTCACGAGCTCCACAGCGCGCACCGAGTCCGCCTCGGGGGTGGCGAGGAGCTGCGCGAGGCCGCGGCGGACGGCGTCGGGGCCGCGGAAGGGGTTCGTCGCGCGCACGATCGCGAAGAGGTCGTACCGCTCCTCCAGCCGCTCGAGCGTGTAGCGCAGCCACTCGATGTCCGGCGAGGTCGCCGTCGCGTACTCGGCGGGGCGCAGAAAGGGAACGTCGGCGCCGTACCAGCGCGCCACGTCCGCGATCGCCTCCGCGTCGGTGGAGACGACGACGCGGGCGAAGACGCCGCTCTGACGCGCGGTCTCGATCGCGTACGCGAGCAGCGGGTGCCCGGCGAGGGGGCGCACATTCTTCCCGGGCACCCGCTCCGAGCCGGAGCGCGCGGGGACGAAGGCGACGGCCGAGGGGGCGCTCACCGGCTCACAGACCGGCGAGGCCGGCGAGCTCGCGCAGCGTCGGGCAATCGACGCCGTGCCGCTCCGCCGCGCGCAGGACGCAGCCGACGATCGCGTCCAGCTCGGAGCGCCGGCCCGCGGCGACATCGCGGGCGGTGGAGGGCCGCGTCTCCTCGGCCATCTGCTCGACGATCGCCCACTGGGCGGGCGCTCGCAGGGCGACGCCGTCGGCGGCCGCGACCAGGCAGGCTTCGGCGATCGCCTCCTGCAGCCTCTGCCGCCATTCCGGGTCGGCGCGCAGCTCGCCGACGCTGCGCCCGCTCGCAGCGCTCGCCGCGGCGAGGGGCGCGATGCGGGCGAGCTTGTGCCACAGCACCCGCTTCTCGCTCTCGCCCACGCGGACGTCGAGCCGGGCGGCGCGGAGGAGGTCGGCCGCCCGCTCGAGCTCCCCGCGGGGCAGCTCGTCGGAGGCGATCGTGACGACGGGGGGCGGCGTCCCCTCCACGATCTGGACGCGGCCCACCCGGTAGGCCTGGTAGTGGGAGACGCTGCCGGCGGCGACGCGGCCGTCGAAGCGGGCGCGCAGCCGCTCCATGTGCTCGAGCCCGTTCAGGAGGGGCACGACCACGGCCCCCTCCACGGCGACGGGGTCGACCCGCTCGACCGCGTCCTCGAGCGCGGGCGCCTTCACGGTCACGAGCAGCAGGTCGACGGGGCGCTGGAGCCGCTCCGTGGCCTCCAGCCGAGCGGAGAGCGTCCCCTCCCGTTGCGTCTCGAGCACGATCCCGGCGAGGGCGATGATCCCCGCCAGCTCCGGGTGGGCGACGCAGACCGTGCGCACGTTCGCGTGCGCGAGCCGCACGGCGAGCGCGCCCCCCACCGCGCCCGGGCCGAGCACGGCCACGGTCGCGCTCATACCTGCTGCGGGTCGGCGATCAGGTTCACGGCCTTCCAATCGGAGTAGACGTCGAGCGCCTCAACCCCCGCCTCGCGCCACCCCGTCCCGGACTGCTTCACCCCACCGAACCCCATGTGCGGCTCCGAGCCGTGCGTGCCGCCGTTGACGACGACGACGCCAGCCTGCACCTGCTCGGCGAAGCGAAGCGCCCGGTGCAGGCTCGCCGTGTGCACGGCGGCGGTCAAGCCGTAGGGCGAGGAGTTGACGACGTCGATCGCCTCCTCGAGGTCGCGCACGCGGTAGAGGATCGTCACCGGGCCGAAGAGCTCGGTGCAGGAGATCTCCGCCTCGGGGGCCACGCCTTCGAGCACGGTGGGAGGGAGATACCAGCCGGGCCGGTCGGGCGGCTCGCCCCCGCACAGGACCGTGGCGCCCTCGGCGACGGCGGCGCGGACGGCGTCGAGAATGCGGCGCCGGCTCTCCTCCGAGACGACCGGCTCCACGGGGAGCGCGCTCGCCCCTTCGCGGAGGCGCGCCCGGAACGCGTCGTAGACCGCGTCGAAGACGACCAGCCGGCTCGCCGACGCGCACCGTTGGCCCGCGTTCGAGAAGGCGGAGGCGAGCGCGGAGCGCACCGCGCCCTCGAGGTCGGCGTCGTCGCAGACGACGAGCGCGTTCTTGCCGCCGAGCTCGAGGCACACCTTCGCCAGGCGCCGCCCGGCGGTCTCGTTGATCCAGCGGCCGGTCGCGGCCGAGCCGGTGAAGCTGACGAGGTCGACGTCCGGGTGCTCGACGAGGGCGGCGCCCGCCTCCGCTCCCAGGCCGTGGACGACGTTCAGGATCCCGTCCGGCAGCCCCGCCTCGCGGGCGAGCGCCCCGAAGAGCCAGGCGGAGGCGGGCGCGTGCTCGGAGGGCTTGAGGACGGCGCCGTTGCCGCAGAGCAGAGCCGGGAACGCCTTCCAGGCCACGTTCGGGAGCGGGGTGTTGAAGCTCGTGATCAGGCCGGCGACGCCGAGCGGCCGGCGGAGCGTGAGCACGGTGCGATGGCGCATGCTCGCCGTCGTCGTCCGCCCGTACAGGCGCCTGCCCTCCCCGGCGACGAAGAAGCCCATCTCCGCCGCCGCGTCCGTCTCCGCCAAGGCGAGCTCGAGCGGCTTGCCGAGCTCCTCGACGACGACCTCGGCCGCCTCCCGGCGGTGCTCGCGAAGCAGGAGGGCGAGCTCCCGCAGCAGGTCGCCCCGCTCCACCGGGGAGCGCTCGGCCCACGCGGGCTGGGCCGCGCGGGCGGCGGCGACCGCCCGGCTCACGTCCTCGGCCCGCGAGCGGGCGAGGCGGCAGAGCAGGGACCCGTCCGCGGGACGCAGCTTGTCGAGCCACTCGCCGGACGCGGCGGGCGCCTCCTCGCCGCCGACGAGGTTCGGGATCTCCGCGGGCACGGACGTCACGGCGGGCGAGGATAGCCCCGGCCGCGGCCGGGAGCAGGGAAGCAGTGGCCCGGTGCCGGCCCTTTCGGATGCGTCCCTGAGCGAGGTCGAGCGGAAAGCCCTCCAGGACGCGGTCGCCCGGCTCGCGGACGCGTTCGGCCCCCAGGCTCCGCTCCGTCCGGCTGTGCGGCTTCGGCGCTCTCTGGCGCGGCGCGCGACGCGCTTGCCCTGCGGCTCGGGGCAGACTACGAGGCGGTCTCCATCGAGCCGCGTAACGCCGAGGAGGCGATCGAGCTCGCCGAGCGCTTCCTGGGCGCCGTGGAGGCGCTCCACCCCGCGCGAGTCACCAGGCCGTCCAGCCGCCGTCCACGACCAGGTTGGCGCCGGTGACGTAGGAGGAGGCGTCCGAGGCGAGGAAGACGACGGCCCCGAGCGCCTCCCGCGGGTCGAGCATGCGGCCCATCGGCACGCGCGCCTCGTAGGCCTCCAGGAACTCGCGCGGCTGCTCGTCGAAGACGCCGCCGAGCGTGAGCGTGTTCACGCGCACGCCCCGCCTCGCCCAGTAGGTGGCGAGGTAGCGGGTGAGGTTGAGGATGGCGGACTTGGAGACCGAGTAGGCGACGGGCTTGAAGAAGGTCTCGCCCCGCTCGCGCCGGAAGGCGTACAGCTCCTGCACCGGGGAGAGGAGCCCGTAGATGGAGGAGACGTTGACGATCGAGCCGCGACCCTCGCGGGCCATCGCCCCGCCGAACACCTGGCAGCAGAGGACGACGCCCTTGACGTTCACGTTCATCACCGCGTCGAAGGACGCCTCCGGGTACGTCTCGAACGGGCCGACCTCCTCGGCGGGGGCGTCCGGCGGGGAGTCGAGGGCGGCGTTGTTGACGAGCAGGTGGGGCACGCCCCACTCCCGCTCGAGCTCGCGGGCGGCGGTCTCCAGGGGGGCGCGGGCGGTGACGTCCACCCGGTAGGAGAGGGCGCCCTCGGGCACGTCGCCTTCGGCGATGTCCAGGACGGCGACGCGCATGCCGCGCTCGAGCAGCCCCTGCACGTAGACGCGCCCGAGCCTCCCCATGCCCCCCGTGACGACGGCGACGCGGCCGGAGAGGTCGAAGAGGGGGTCGGCCGGGCTCACGCGTCGGAGGCGGCGACCGGCGCCTCCACGGGCTCCACCGCCTCGAGCGTGATCTCCTCCTCGAGGGCGAGCGGGCGGAGGAGCCGGCGCCCGAGGAGCCGGTCGAGCTCGTACGGGGGGAGGCCCCCGTCGGCGGGGGAGCGCGCCTCGAGGTCGCCCGGGGCGAGGACGTGCCCGGCGGGAAGCGGCCGGGCGGCGACGAGCTTCTTGCCCATCTTCTCGAGCGGCTTGCGCTCGCTCGGGAGCGGCCGCTTCACCCCGTCGCCGAGCGCGGCGGGAACTCGGCGCAGGTCGCGCACCAAGCGCCGCATCCCCTCCGGCATCAGCGAGAAGGCGTGGTCGGAGCCCTTCCAGGCGTGGTCGAGCGTGAAGTGCTTCTCGATCACGCGCGCGCCGAGCATGTACCCGACGAGGGCCATCGCGATCCCGCTCTGGTGGTCGGAGAGCCCGATCACGAGGTCGGGGAAGCGCTCCCGGTAGGTCTCGATCACGCGCAGGTTCAGGTCCTCGACCGCGCACGGGTAGGCGGCCGTGCACTGGAGCAGGCACAGCTGCGGGTTGATCGGGAGGATCGTCTCGACCGCCCGCTCCACGTCCTCGAGCGTCCCCCCGCCGGTGGAGAGGAAGATCGGCTTGCCGAAGCGGGCGACGTGCCGCAGGAGCGGCGTGTTGAGGAGGTCCGCGGAGGCGATCTTGAACGCGGGCAGGCCGAGCTCGGCGAGGAGGTCGGCGCTCGGCTCGTCGAAGGCCGTCCCGAAGAGCGTGACGCCCTCCTCGCGCGCGAACTCGCGCAGCTCCAGCCAGTCGCCGGGGGAGAGCTCGAGCGCCTCCCGGTGCTCCCCGTAGGTGGCGCCGAAGGAGTGCTCGTGGTCGTAGGGCTGCTCGTAGAGGGCGCGCGTGTAGAGACGGCGGTTGTCGCGCTTCTGCAGCTTGACGGCGTCCACGCCGCACTGGGCCGCGGCGCGGATCAGCGCCTTCGCCTTCTCCACGTCGCCTTGGTGGTTGTGGCCGATCTCGGCGACCACGTACGCAGGGCCGTCGCGCGTGATCCTCCGGCCGTCCACGAGGAGGTCGGGCACGGCGAGATGCTACTCGCGGGGGCGGTTCGCGAGGCCATGAGGCAAGGGCCTCCGCCTCGGGTGCGACACTCCGCGCCGTGGCGCTCCTGGCAGCGCTCGTCTCCCTCGGCCTCCTCGGAGGAAGCGCGCTGCTCCTCGCGAGCGCGCTTCGCGTCACGGGAGCGGCGCGCAGGCTGCTGGCAGCGTACGTGCTCGCCGTCGGGGAGGTCGTCGGCCTGGTGCTGCTCCTCTCCTCCTCGCACTCGCTGACGCGATCTGCGCTCCTCGTCGGGCTGGCGTTCCTCGCCGCCGCCTCCGGCGGCGCGTGGCTCCTCGCCGGCGGTCCGCGAGGCGCGCGCCGGGGCGGAGCGCCGATCCGGGCGCTGCTTGCCGTCAGGCCCGTCGCCGCGCTCGCAACGCTCGTGCTGGGTGCGTACGCGTACGTCGCCGCGCTCGTCGTCGGTACCCCGCCGAACGGCTGGGACCAGCTCGTCTACCACCTCGCCCGAGCCGCCCTCTGGCTGCAGGCCCATGCGGTCGCCTACGTCCAGCACGCGTACGACGAGCGCATCAACTTCAATCCCCCGAACGGCGAGATCGCACTCGCATTCGCGCTCGGGACGGCCGGCCACGAACGGGCGGCCGGCGCGGTGCAGCTCGTCGCCGCGCTTGCCTGCGCCTTGGGCGTCTATGTGCTCGCGCGCGCGCTTGGCCTGCGCGCGAGCGAAGCAGCCTACGGCGGCCTGCTCTTCCTCACGCTCCCGATCGTCGTCCTGCAGGCCGCGAGCGCGAAGAACGACCTCGTGGTCGCCTCACTGCTTCTCGCCGCGGCCGTGTTCGCGCTCGGGAGCACGCGGGCCGACCTCGCGCTCGCGGCGCTCGCCGCCGCGCTCGCCGTGGGGGCCAAGTTCACCGCTCCGTACGGTCTGGTCTTCGTGTTCGTGCTCGCGCTCCTGGCGCGCTCACCGCGGCCGCGCTGGGAACGGCTTACCGCGCTCGGGCTGGGGAGCGCGGCCGGCGCCTACTGGTATCTCGTCAACGTTGTCCACACCGGCAGCGCCCTCGGGGACCAGTCGGGGACACCCGGCCTCACCGCGATCCTGCGCCCGCGGGAGAACCTCGTGACCGCGTGGGGCTTCGTGGTCGACCTCCTCGACGTCTCGGGCGCGGCCGGCAAGACGGTCTTTCTCTTCCCCGCGGGCGCCGCGCTCGCCCTCGCCTCGCTCGTGCTCACCGTCAGGCGCCGGAAGCGCCTCGGTGCGGCGCTTGTGCTCGGAATCGCCGGCGCAGGGCTGTTACCGCTGCTCCTGCTCGAGCTCTCGCTCCGCGTCGCCCGCCCGGCCCTCACGCAGCTCCACAGCGCGCTCGGAGAGCCGCGGGCCGTTCTCGGCGACGACCTCGGCCCCACGTTCTCGCCCACGTTCGCGAGCGACACGGCGTCGTGGTACGGCCCCGCCGGACTGGTCCTTCTGGCCTGCTCCCCGGTGGCCGGCGTGCGGCTCGTTCGCCGCCGCGAGCTTCCTCGCACCGCCATCGTCGCCGCTCTCGCCCTCCCTGCGACGCTTCTGCTCGCAGCCCTCACGCTCACCTACCACCCCTGGCAAGGCAGGTTCTTCCTCTTCGCCGTGGGCTGCTCAGCGTCGCTCTGGGGCCTTGCCCTGAGGCGGCCCGCCCTCGCCTGGCCGATCCTCGGCGTCGCGGCCCTGACGGCGCTCCTCTCGCTCGCAAACTCCGGAGAGAAGCCGTCCGGGCTCCCCTTCACCGCATGGGGGGCAAGCATCTGGTCGATGACGCGAGCGGAGGCGCAGTCCATCTACGCGCCGCCGAGCCTCCCGCTTCTCGCCTACGCCGACACCCGCATGCCGCGCGACGCGCGCGTCGCGCTCGCCCTCGGGAACAACGACTTCGGCTATCCGTTCTTCGGGCCCAGGCTCGAGCGGAGCGTCTCCCTCGTCCCGTTCGGGTCGGACGGACGGGACGCCGACGCCGACTGGCTCGTCGCAAGCGCTGAGCGGGCGCGCGAGATCCCCCGAGGCTGCTGGGCACAGCGGGTCGCCACCGAGGAGGGAGCCGTGTTCGAGCGGCGCAGGGGCTGTCCGTGACCGGGCCGAGGACGGCTCGCTCGGGCTGGACGGCAGGCGCCGCGCTGCTCGTCGGCGTGCCCGCGGCGGTCTTCGCCGCCGCCGCGCTCTTCGCCGCGCTCGTCATGCCGTACCGCCTCTGGGACTCGCTCGCCTTCGGCTCCTGGTCGCGCTCGATCGCCGCCGGGCACGGGCTCTGGGAGAACGCCGGCCCCCTGTACCTGCAGCGCCCGCTCTTCTACGTCGCCCAGGGCCTCGTCTGGCGTGTCGTCGAAGGGGACTGGGGCGGGCGTCTGCTCTCGCTCGCCTTTGCGGCGGCGTTCGTCCTCGCGGTCGGGGCGCTCGCGCGCCGGCTCGCCCCCGCCGGACCGGCGTGCTCGGCGCGGCTCGTGCCTCTTGCGGTCGGGGTCGCGCTCGCCTCCTCGCTCTTCGCGACCTACCTCGCGGCGGGCATGAGCGACGTGCCGGTGGCCGCGCTCGTCGCCGCCGCCGCCGGGGCCGGGGTCGCGAAGCACGGGAACCGCGCGGTCAGCTCGCTCTCCGGCTCCGCGGACGTGCTGGAGGCGCTCGGCCTCGAGCTCGAGCAGCCTCCCGAGCGGATCGCCGAGTCCATCGACCGGCTCGGCTTCGGCTTCATGTTCGCCCCGGCCCATCACCCGGCCATGCGCCACGCTGCGCCCGTGCGGCGCGAGCTCGGCACGCGTACCGTCTTCAACCTGCTCGGCCCGCTCACGAACCCGGCGGGCGCCAGACGCCAGGTCGTCGGCGTCTTCTCCGCGGCCTACGTGCGCCCGGTCGCCGAGGCGCTGAAGAGGCTCGGGGCGGAGAAGGCGCTCGTCGTACACGGCGCGGACGGGATGGACGAGATCACGGTCGCGGACAGGACCTTCGTCGCC
Source organism: Gaiellaceae bacterium (assembly GCA_035574655.1). Classification (GTDB taxonomy): domain Bacteria; phylum Actinomycetota; class Thermoleophilia; order Gaiellales; family Gaiellaceae; genus GMQP-bins7. The sequence continues at coordinate 703 of DATLYP010000153.1, read as the reverse complement.
GAGGTCTCCGACGGGGAGATAAGGGAGTACGAGATCTCGCCGGAGGACTTCGGCCTGCCCCTCCACTCCCCGGACGGCCTGCTCGGCGGCGACGCCCACCTCAACGCCCGCATCCTTCGCGACATACTCGCCGGCGAGGAGACGGGCGCCGCCCGCGACGTGGTCCTCCTGAACGCCGCCGCCGCCGTCTACGTCTCCGGGGAGGCGAAGACCATCGAGGAGGGCGCGCGCCTCGCCCGCGACTCCATAGAGAGCGGCGCCGCCGCGAAGGCGCTCGAGGGCTTCGTCCGCGCGACGCGCCGCCTTGCGGGGACCGTATGAGCCGCGCCACCGTCCTCGACGAGCTCGCGTCGGCCGCCCGCCGCCGCGTCGAAGGGCTGCGCGCGGGCGCGGACCTCGACGCCCTGCGCCGGGAGGCCCTCGGCTTCGAGAAGCGGGACTTCGCCGCCGCGCTGCGCGGGCCGGGGCTCGCCGTGATCTCCGAGATAAAGCGCGCCTCGCCCTCGGCGGGCTTTATCCGGGAGGCCGACCCCGCCGGGTGGGGGGCCCGCTACGAGGCGGAGGGCGCGAGCTGCCTCTCCGTCCTCACCGAGCCCGAGCGCTTCAAGGGATCGCTCGAGGACCTCGACGCCGCCCGCGGTGCGACGGGCCTGCCCGTGCTGCGCAAGGACTTCACCGTGGACGAGGCGCAGGTCCTCGAGAC
>DATLYP010000152.1:0-15396 GCA_035574655.1 Gaiellaceae bacterium | reverse complement strand
CTCTTCGCCGGGATCGCCACGCGCCCGGCGGGCGGCCTTCTCGCCCGGCGCGTCCGGGAGCGCGCCCTCGTCGCCGCCGCCCTCGCAGGGAGCTCCCTGGGGGCGTCCGTGCTCGCGCTCGGGGGGCCGCTCCCGCTCTCCGCGGCGGCCGCGCTCCTTCTCGGGCTCGCCGCCGGCCTCCCCTTCGGCTCCCTCTTCGCCGCGGCGCAGCGCCTCCGCCCCGACGCGCCGGCCGCGGCGGCCTCGTTCGTGAACGGCTGCGCGATCCTCGCCATCCTCGCCGGGACACCGCTCGCAGGGCTCGCCTTCGCGCTCCCCGGCGAGGGCCGCCTCGCCTTCGCCGCGCTCGCGCTCCTGGGCGCGTTCTCCCTCCTCGCCGTGCGCGCAGCCGACCTGGACGCGGGATAATCGGGGCTTTCCGAACGAGCGAAGGAGACGAGAGATGGCCCTCACGTTCGGCGTCACCGTGCTTCCCGACCCGCCCTACCGGCGCTTCGTCGAGCTGATCGCGCTCGCCGAGTCGCACGGTTTCGAGTACGGGTGGACGTACGACTCGCACGTCCTCTGGCAGGAGTCGTTTCCCCTGCTCACGCTCGCCGCCCAGGCGACCTCCCGCATGAAGCTCGGCCACTGCGTGACCAACCCCGGCACGCGGGAGCCGACCGTGCTCGCGAGCGCGTACGCGACCCTGCACGACATCAGCGAGGGGCGGATGGTGATGGGGATCGGCAGGGGCGACTCCGCGCGCCGCTACATCGGCCAGCAGCCGGTCAAGGTGGCCGAGTTCGAGCGCCGCTGCCGGATGATCAAGGACTTCATGAACGGCCGCCCCGTGGAGTGGAACGGGAAGACGCTCCAGCTCAAGTGGGTGCGTCCGGAGCTGCCCGAGATCCCCATGTGGGTCGCCGGCTACGGGCCGAAGGCGCTCGGCGTCGCCGGGCGCGTCGGGGACGGGGTGATCATCCAGCTCGCGGATCCGGACATCATCGGCTGGATCATGGACACGGCCCGGCGAGCGGCCGAGGATGCGGGCCGCGACCCGGACGCGCTCCGCTGCATCGTCTGCGCCCCCAGCCACATCTCCGACGACCTCGCCGACGCCCGCGAGCAGGTGCGCTGGTTCCCGGCCATGGTCTCCAACCACGTCATGGACCTGATCGAGCGCTACGGCGCCGACGGCACCGTCGTCCCCCGCGCGCTCACCGACTACGTGCAGGCGCGCCGCTTCTACGACTACGACGAGCACTCGCGCGTGGGCGCCAAGCACGGGGAGTTCGTGACGGACGAGATCTGCGACCGCTTCTGCGTCCTCGGCACGCCCGAGCAGGCGACCGCCAAGCTGAAGGAGCTCGAGGCGATCGGCGTCGACCAGTTCAACATCTACCTGATGACCCGCCGCCAAGAGGAGACGCTCGCCGCCTACGGGAAGGAGATCATCCCCCGCTTCGCCCGGGTGGCCGCGTAGGAGAGCTCAGAGGATCGTCTTCCCGAGCGCGCTCGCCACGAGCTCGACCGCGGTCAGCGCGGTCCTGTTCTCCCGGTCGAGGATCGGGTTCACCTCGACCACCTCGAGCGAGGCGGCGAGGCCGGCCTCCGCGACCAGCTCGAGCAGGAGGTGCGCCTCGCGGTAGGTGAGGCCGCCCTTGACCGGGGTGCCGACGCCGGGCGCGATCTCCGGGTCGAGGGCATCCATGTCGAGCGAGACGTGAACGAAGCCCTCGCCGGCCACCCGGTCGAGGGCCTCGTGCGCGACCCTCTCCAGGCCCACCCGGTCGATCTCGCTCATCGTGAACGCGCGAACGCCCGTCTCGTGCAGAAGCTGCCGCTCGCCCTCGTCCGCCGAGCGCAGGCCGACGATCGCCACCCGGCGCGGGTCGACCGCCGGGAGGGGCCACGCCTCGCTCTCGAACGCCGTGCCGGCCAGCCCGAGCGCGGCGGCGAGCGGCATCCCGTGCACGTTCCCGGTGGGGCTCGTCTCCGGGGTGTTGATGTCGGCGTGGGCGTCGATCCAGAGCACGCCCCCCGGCCCGTGCACCGAGGCGAGGCCGCCGAGCGTCCCGAGCGCGACCGAGTGGTCGCCGCCGAGAACGAGCGGCATCGCGCCCGCGCGCACCTCCTCCACGACCTTGGCCGCGATCCGCTCGCACGTGGCCTTGATCTGGGGAAGGAAGCGCGCCCGCTCGTCCTCCAGCGCCGTCGCCTCCGCCACCGCCGCCTCCACGTTCCCGTGGTCGCGCACGCTGAAGCCCAGGCTCGTCAACCGCTCCTCCAGACCCGCATAGCGGATCGCGGAGGGCCCCATGTCCACCCCGCGCCGCCCCTGGCCGAGGTCGAGCTCCGCCCCGATGATCGCGACCTCGCGCTTCCGGCTCACGAGCGCGAACCGTACAGCGGCCCGGGCGGGCTACACTCGGGGAGGCTCGGCGAGGTAGCTCAGTCGGTAGAGCACACGGCTGAAAACCGTGGTGTCGCCGGTTCGATTCCGGCCCTCGCCACCTCTCGGAGCGCAACAGCGGGGTCAGGTCCGATTCGTTGCGTCACGCCGCCGCCGCGGTGTCGTCGGCATCGGCGCGGAGGCGCGCCGGAGCCGTTTCGAACTCGAGCAGAGACTGGGCGCAACACTTGGGACCTGACCCCGCTGTTGCGCTCGACTGCGCCCACGGGGCTTGACGCGCCCGCGGCGCACCGTAGGATCGTCCCCTCCGATCACTGGTCGCCCTGGGAGGAACGATGAGCGAGGTCGCGGGACGTCTCGAGAACGGCTGGCTGGGACGCAAGTTCCGCTTCGCGGAGCGGGGGACGACGCTGGCGCGGGACACCCTCGCGGGCGTCACCACCTTCATCGTCATGTCCTACATCATCTTCGTGAACCCGCAGATCCTGAGCTTCGCGGGGGTCGAGGTCCCTCCGGGAACGGACACGATCCCGTTCGAGGCGGTGCTCGCCGTCACCTGCTTGGTGGCCGGCGTGATGACCATCGCGATGGGCTTGTACACGAACTACGCGTACGCGATCGCGCCCGGCCTGGGGCTGAACGCCACCGTCGCCTACAGCCTCGTCGTCGGCGAGGGCCTCTCCTACCCGGCCGCGATGGGGCTCATCGTCGTCGAGGGCCTCGCCGTGACGATCTTCGTCCTCACCGGCCTGCGGGAGAAGGTGATGGAGGCGATCCCGCTCGACCTGAAGAAGGCGATCGCGATCGGCATCGGCCTCTTCATCGCCTTCATCGGCTTCGTCAACTCGGGCATCGTCGTCCGGGGGACGCCCGTGGTCGACCTCGGCCGCTTCACGACCTGGCCTATCCTCGTCGCCTTCTTCGGCCTCGTCCTCACGGTGGCGCTCCGCGCCCGCGGCGTCCGCGGCGACCTCCTGATCGGGATCATCGCGGCCACCGCGCTCGCCACCTTCATCAACGAGCTCTCCGGCGAGGACGCGGGCTTCCGGGCCGGGGCCACGATCCCCGACGACGTCTACGAGTCCCCCGACCTGCAGCTGCTCGGGAACTTCAACCTCGACGCCTTCACCGAGCTCGCCTTCATCTCCGCCGTCGTCTGGGCGTTCTCGCTCTTCATGGCCGACTTCTTCGACACGATGGGCACCCTTGTCGGGGTCGGTAAGCCGGCGGGCTACCTCGACGAGCAGGGGCGGCTGCCCGACATCCGGAAGCCGCTCCTCGTCGACTCCCTGGCCGCGGTCGCAGGCGGCGCCTCCTCCGCGTCCTCGGCGACGACGTACATCGAGTCCGCCTCGGGGATCAGCGTCGGCGGCCGCACGGGCTGGGTCTCCGTCGTCTGCGGGCTCCTCTTCTTCCCCTTCATGTTCTTCGCGCCGATCATCGGCATGGTGCCTCCGGAGGCGACGGCGCCCGCGCTGATCATCGTCGGCTTCCTGATGATGACGGCGCTCACCGAGACGGAGGAGGAGGCGGAGCGCGCGGAGGTGCGGACGTCGCCCGCGCCGGCGGGCGGGACCGGGCAGGCGGCCGCCCCGGAGAGCGCACGGCCGCGCAGGCTGGCCGGGATCGACTTCACCGACCTCGGCGTCGGTTTGGCGGCGGCGCTCACGATCATGGTCATGCCCTTCTCCTTCTCGATCGCGGACGGCATCGGCTTCGGCTTCATCGCCTACGTCGTCGTCCGCGCCGCCGAGGGCCGCTGGCGCGAGGTGCACCCCTTCATGTGGGTGGCGAGCGCCGCCTTCGCGCTCTACTTCCTGGTGCCGCTGCTACAGGACAACTTCGACTGGATCTGAGCCGAGGCAGGCGCCCTGGTACGGTCGCCGGGATGGAGCTCGCCTTCCTCCCCGCGGTCGAGCAGGCGCGCCTGATCCGGACGGGCGAGGTCTCCTCCGCCGAGCTCGTCGAGCTCTACTTGGAGCGGATCGACCGGCTCGAGCCGGAGCTGAACGCGTTCGTCACCGTTCGCGGCGAGGAGGCGCTCGAGGAGGCGCGCCGCGCCGACGCCGCGGCCGGCGACGCCCCCTTCCGGGGCGTCCCCATCGGCGTCAAGGACCTGACGCCGACGGCCGGCATCCGGACCACGTTCTCCTCGCGCGCCTTCGCCCGCTTCGTGCCCGACGTCGACGCCGCCGTCGTCCGCAGGATGCGGGAGGCGGGGTTCGTGATCCTCGGGAAGACGAACACGCCCGAGTTCGGGACGACCGCGTTCACCGAGTCGGACCTGAACGGCGCCACGCGCAACCCCTGGAACCCGGGACGCACCCCCGGCGGCTCGAGCGGCGGCGCGGCCGCCGCGCTCGCGGCCGGCCTTCTCCCGGTCGCGCACGGGACGGACGGGGGCGGCTCCATCCGCATCCCCGCCTCCTGCTGCGGCGTGTTCGGGCTCAAGCCCTCGCGAGGGCGCGTCTCCGCCGCCCCCCGGCATTCCCTGGAGGGGCTCTCGACCTCGGGGCCGATCGCGCGCAGCGTCGCCGACGCAGCCGCCCTGCTCGACGTCTTCGCCGGCTACGAGCCCGGCGACCCCTGGTGGGCGCCGCCCCCCGAGCGGCCCTTCGCGGAGGAGGTCGGGGCACCGCCGGGCAGGCTGCGGGTCGCCGCCACCGTCGAGCCGCCCGTGCCCGTCCCGGTCGACCCGGAGTGCGCGGCCGCGCTCGCGGACGCGGCCGCGCTCCTCGCGGAGCTCGGGCACGAGGTCGAGGAGCGGACGCCCCCGTGGCTCGAGCCCCAGCTGGCGGGCACGTTCATCGAGATCTGGCAGGTGGGCCCCGCGCTCTACCCGGTCGAGGACCGGACGCTTCTCACGCCGCTCAACCGCGCCCTCCTCGAGTCCGCCGAGACCGCCTCCGCCGCCGCCTACGCGCGGGCCGTCGCCCGCCTGCAGGAGTTCTGCCGCCGCGTCGTCCCCTTCTGGCAGGAGGTGGACGTCGTCCTCACCCCCACGCTCGCCCTGCCGCCCGTGCCGATCGGCTGGCAGGACGAGGCGGAGGACCCGTACGGGCAGCTCCGCCGGAACACGGCGTTCACCCCCTTCACCTCGGTGGCGAACGTCACCGGGCTGCCGGCGGTGTCCCTTCCCCTCCGCTGGAGCGCGGATGGGCTTCCGATTGGGGTGCAGGCGATCGGCCCTCCCGCCGGCGACGCGCTCCTCCTGCGCCTCGCCGCCCAGGTCGAGGAGGCGCGACCGTGGGCAGGCCGGCGCCCGCCGCTCTCGTAGCGGTCAGAGGAGCGGTCGCACCCGCATCCGCTGCCCGGGCGCCGCGTGCAGCATGCGCGCCGCGTTCCCGCGCGAGATCGCGACGGACATGTTCCGGTAGCTGTCCTCGTACAGGATCACGTCCCCGGGGCGGGCGTCCGCGAACGTGCGCGCGGTGACCGCGTAGTAGCGCTCGCCCGCCAGCTCGAGCTCCACCCGGGTGCCGGAGACGATCCCGATCCGCTCCACGTCGTCCCGCGTCAGGTTGAGCACGATGTTGCCGAAGCGATCGACGTAGAGCACGGTCGCGAGCACCGCCCCCTCCTCGAAGAGGGGGCGGGGAAGGTCGAGCGTGACCAGGCTCTCCGGATCCACCGGGGGTCCGAACTCCTCGAGCGGCACGCCGAGCGCGAGGTGCGCCGCCGCCGGGCTGAAGAGGTCGCGGCCATGGAAGGTGCGCGAGATCGTCTCCAGCGCGTAGCGCGGGTTCGCGAGCTCGTGCGCGGCCACGATGCCCGCCTTCTCGGCGGCGGGCAGGAGGAGCCCGTTGTCCGGCCCCACGTACAGCCGCCCCTCGCGGTCGCGGAGCGCGAGCGGCCGGCGGGGTCCTCCCACGCCGGGATCGACGATCGCCATGTGCACCCCGACCGGCATGAAGCCGATCGTGTTCGCGAGCACGATCGCCCCCTGCAGCACCGCCTGCGGGGGGATCCCGTGCGTGATGTCGATGATCTGCGCCTCGGGCGCGATCCGTTTGATCACCCCGTGACAGGTGCCGACGAAGTCGTCCTGCAGCCCGAAGTCGCTCAGGAACGTGATGAACACGCGCCGCGAGCGTACCGCGGGCGGGAGCCCCTACCGCCGCCGGCGTCGCCGGGGCGGGCACGGACGCCGCGCCCCTGCCCGCGCCTCCCCGCAGCGAGAGGCGCCGCGCGGCCGGACGCGGAGGAAGGCGGTGGGAAGCTGCAACGGCAGCGGCCTCCCGAGCCGGGTGGGACGGGTCACGCGGAGGGCGGCTCCTCGGAGGCGGTCGCCTCGCTCACGCCTCCAGCATAGACGGCGCTCCGGCGCTCCTCGCCCGGCTGCGCCCGGGCGAGCTCGAGCAGCTTCCGCGTCTCCCGCTGCAGGCGCTGCAGCTTGGCGGCGATGATCGCCACGTACCCGAGCACGACGGCGAAGACGACGGCGTACGCCGCGGCGAGGTACTCGCCGCCGCTCACTGGAGCGCCTCGCGGAGCTCGCGCAGATCGGCGTCGAGCCGCTTCCCCGCGAGCTCGACCCGGTAGAGCACGTACGCGAGCAGGGTGACCGCAGCCCAGGCGGCGCAGAAGGCCGCGAACATCGTCCCGGTCATCTGCGGGCCCTCCCGGGTGAAGACGGTCGGGTGGATGAAGTCTTCGGCGAGGCGGATGGCGAGGAAGCTGACCGGGATCAGGACGACCCCGAAGAGCGCGTACACGGCGGAGGAGCGGGCCCGCCGCGGCCCCTCCTCGAGCGAGAAGCGGAGCATGAAGTACGCGCAGTAGAAGAGGACGAGGACGAGGAAGAGGACGAGCTGGTTCGAGCTCCACGTCCACCAGACGCCCCAGGAGGCCTTCGCCCAGATCGATCCGGTGACAAGAGTCAACAGACCGAAGATCGTTCCCTGGTGGATCGCGACGTAGCTCTCCAAGTCGTAGCGCTGCTCCCCGGTCCAGAGGAGACGGAGCGCCTTCCACGCGCCCAGCCCGAAGCAGAGGTAGGCGGTCAGCGCGACCGGCACGTGGATGTAGAAGATCCGCTGCGAGACGCCCTGGTCCGCGTCCTCGGGCGCGACGAGGAGGGCGAGCACGAGCGCCGCCCCCATGCCGACCGCGGCGAGCAGGGCGAGGCCGGGAAGGCTGCGCAGGGAGGCGGTCACTCGGTCACCACGTACTCGAAGGACGCCCACGAGAGTACCCCGAAGAGCCCGTCGTAGAGGACGAGGAAGAGGAGGTGGCGGTCGGGCTCGGGCGCGACCGCCGAGCCGACGCCGCCCACCACGAGGGGGATCGCGAGCGGCAGGACGAGCAGCGGCAGGAGCAGCTCCCGCGCGCGGCCGGCCGCGGCCATCGCGGACATGAGCGAGCCCACGGCGCAGATGCCGAGGTCGGCGAGGAGCACGCCGGCGAGCGCGGCGCCGTCGAGGGGGGCGAAGAAGAGCGCGAACGCCGGCAGGGCGACCGCCTGGGCGGCGAGCAGGAAGGCGAGCACGGCGAGCGTCTTGCCGAGCCAGATCGCGCTCCGGTCGCAAGGGGCGAGCACGAGCCCGTCGAGCACGCGGTGCTCCTGCTCGGGGACCCAGGCGCGCGCGAGCCCCAGGAGGGCGGTGAAGACGATCGCCACCCAGAGGAGCCCGTAGGCGGCGCCCTCGCCCGCGCCCTCCGGCAGGGCGAAGTGGAAGACGACGAGCGTGGAGAGGACGAAGAGGAGGAGCGCGGGCAGCGTCTCCCGCGCGCGCAGCTCGACCCGCAGGTCCTTCTGGGTGAGGGCGGCCACGGCCGCGAGGTACGTCATGCGAGCGCGAGCCCCGCGGTCGCGAGCGGCCGCAGTCGTCCGGGGTCGTGGGTGGAGACGACGAGGGTGCGCGCGCCAGCGAGCGCCGCCAGCACCCCGTCGAGGAGCGCCGCCCCCTCCTCGTCGAGCGCGGAGTAGGGCTCGTCGAGGACGAGCAGGTCGGGGTCGTGCAGGAGCGCGCGGCAGAGGGCGAGCCGCTGCGTCATGCCCCGCGAGTAGGCGGCGACGCGCTCGTTCCGCGCCTCCCAGAGGCCGAACCGCTCGAGCAGCATCCCCGCCCGCTCGCGGCGCTCGCGCACGCGGTAGAGGCGCCCGTACAGCTCCAGGTTCTCGAGCGCCGTCAGCTCCCGGTAGAGCAACGGCTCGTGCGCGAGGTAGCCGATCCGCCCGCGCTCCGCGTCCACCTCGAGCGTCCCCCGGGTGGGCGCCGTGAGCCCCGCCACGAGCCGGAGCAGGGTCGTCTTCCCCGACCCGTTCGGCCCGGTGACGAGGAGCGCGGCGCCGCGCGGGAGGTCGAGGTCGACGGGCGCGAGCGCCACGCGACGCCCGTACCGCTTCTCCAGGCCGCGGGCGCGGATCACGCGAGCGCGTCGAGCGCGACGAAGAGGAAGAAGACGACGCTGATCACGCCGTTCACGGTGAAGAAGGCCGCGTCCAGCCGGCGCAGATCGCCCGGGCGCACGAGCGCGTGCTCGTAGGCGAGGAGCGCGGCCGCGGCCGCCACGCCCAGCCAGTAGGCGGCGCCTCGCCCGAGCCCCAGGCCGGCGGCCACGAGCAGGAGCACGGTGCCGGCGTGGAAGGCGCGCGCGCCGCGGAAGACGCCCGCCTCGCCGAAGCGGACGGCCCAGGAATGGAGCCCGGCCGCGCGGTCGTGCTCGAGATCGAAGAGCGAGTAGAAGAGGTCGAAGCCGGCGACCCAGAGGAGCACGGCGGCGGCGAGCGCCCACGCCTCCCAGGGCGCCTCCCCGGACACGGCAAGCCAGGCGCCCACGGGAGCCAGCCCGAGGCAGGCGCCGAGCCAGAGGTGGCAGAGCCAGGTGAAGCGCTTGAGGAAGGGGTAGACGGCGAAGAGGGCGAGCGGGATCGGCCACAGCCAGCGCACGATCGGGTCGAGCTGGAAGACGGCGAGCAAGAAGAGGCCGAGCGCCGCCGCCGAGAGGGCGAGAACGTGCGCGCGGGTCAGCGCCCCGGTCGGAAGCTCGCGGCCGGCGGTGCGCGGGTTGCGCGCGTCCAGGTCGGCGTCCACGAGCCGGTTGAGCGCCATCGCGAGCGTGCGCGCGCCGACCATCGCGGCCGTCACCCAGAAGAGGTCGCGCAGGCCCGGCCACCCGTCCACCGCCAGGAAGGCGCCCACGTAGGCGAAGGGGAGCGCGAAGACCGTGTGCTCGATGCGGACGAGCGAGGCGAGACGCCGGGGAAGGGGAGCGGTCGCGGTGCTCACGCCGTCACGTCTGCCGGTGCGCTGGCTCGCGCGCGCCCGCGGCGAGCTCGAGCGCGTGCCGCAGCGCCGGCCGCAGGACCGCGAACCCGTCCCGGCAGCCGCCCGGGGAGCCGGGCAGGTTGACGATCAGCGCCGCGCCGCGCAGGCCCGCGAGCCCGCGCGAGAGGAGCCCGTGCGGGGTGCGCGCGCGCGCGTCCGCGCGGATCGCCTCCGCGATCCCGGGCGCCTCCCGGTCGAGGACCTGACGGGTCGCCTCCGGGGTCACGTCGCGCGGGGCGAGGCCGGTGCCCCCGGTGGTCAGGACGAGCGACGCCCGCTCCGCGAGCCGCTCGAGGGCGCGCACGATCGCCGCGCGCTCGTCGGGCACCACCTCCCGCTCCACCTCGAAGCCCTCCGCACGCAGGAGCTCCTCGAGCACCGCGCCGCTCGCGTCCTCCCGCGCGCCGGCGTGCACGCCGTCGGAGACGGTGAGCACGGCCGCCCTCACGCCGGCTCCTTCGTCTTCTCGACGAGGCGCACGGACTCGATCTCCAGCCCCTGATCGATCCCCTTCGCCATGTCGTAGACGGTGAGCGCGGCGACGCTCGCGGCGACGAGCGCCTCCATCTCGACGCCGGTTTGCGCGGTCGTCTCGGCTGTCGCCTCGATCTCGACCGCCGTCTCGGCCACCTGCAGCCGGACGTCCACGTGGGAGAGGGGAAGCGGGTGGCAGAGGGGGACGAGCTCGCTCGTCCGCTTGGCGGCCATGATCCCCGCGAGCTGGGCCGCGACGAGGGCGTCCCCCTTCGGCAGCTCGCGCAGCGCGCCTGCCGTCGCCGCCGCCATGCGCACGCGGGCGCGCGCGACGGCCCGCCGCCGGGAGAACGGCTTCGCGCCCACGTCCACCATGCGGACGCGGCCGGCGTCGTCCACGTGGGAGAGGCCGCTCACGGGACAGGCGCGGGGCGCGTCGGGCGGGGGCGAGCCGGGCTCACGGGCGGGATCGTAGACGGCTCAGCCGCGACGCCCGTTTTCACGTGAAAACGCGGCCGCCCGCTCGGGGACGGGCTCGCCCGGCAGCTCGAGCGTGAACACGTTGCCCTCTCCGCTCGACTCGAGCCGGACCTCGCCGCCCATCAGCCGAGCGAGCTCGCGCGCGATCGCGAGCCCGAGCCCGCTCCCGGAGGCGACCCCGCCCTCGACGCGGTAGAAGCGCTCGAAGATCGCCTCCCGGTGCTCAGCCGGAATCGGCGGCCCGTCGTCCTCGACGGACAGCTCGGCCCGGTCGCCGCGCCTGCGCGCGCGCACCGTGACGCGAGCGCCCGCGGGGGTGTGCGTGAGCGCGTTGGAGACGAGCGTCCGGCCCACCTGCAGCACACGCTCCTCGTCGCCGAGCGCCCACACCTCGTCGCCCGCGTCCGCCTGCAGGGAGCGCTCCGAGGCCTCCGCCACATGCCCGAGCTCGGCTGCGAGGGCGGCCGCCGCCTCGTGCAGCGCGACCGGCTCCCGGGCGACCCGCAGCTGGCCCGCGTCGACCCGCGAGAGGTCGAGCAGGTCGCCGGTCAGCTTCGCCAACCGTTCCACCTGCTCCTGCATGGTGCGCAGGAAGCGGCGCCGTGTCTCCTCGTCCAGCTCCTCGTCGGCGAGCAGCTCCAGGAAGCCTCCGAGCGAGAAGACGGGGGTGCGCAGCTCGTGCGACGCGTTCGCGACGAACTCGCGGCGCGCGTTCTCCAGCTGCGCGAGCTGCACGCGCATGCGGTCGAACGCCCGCGCGAGCTCGCCCAGCTCGTCCCCTCCGTGGTCGACGATCGGGCGGCTGAAGTCGCCGGCCGCGATGCGCTCGGCCGCCGTCTCCAGACGCCGGAGCCGGTGGGCCAGCATCCCGGCCGCCGTGAGCCCCAAGACGAGCGCGAGCGCGAGCGCGAACGCGCTCGCCACGAGCAGCCTCCGCTGGACGACGCCCACAGTGGCGAGCGAGTCGGCGAGGGAGGAGCGGAAGAGGAGGACGGCGTTCCCCCGCACCGGCACGGCCACCTCCGCGTACTCCGTCCCGGCCTCGACGACCCGGCCCCGTTCCACCTCCCCGTTCGCGGCGGCCGCGAGCGCGGCCGCGTTGTCGACCACGTCGCGGGAGGTGCGGCGCCGCGAGTCGGCGACGGCGGCAAGCGCCGGTCGCGCACGCGAGAGGACGTCGAAGGCGACCACGCGCGCGTTCGTCGCCAGGGAGAGCTGCTCGACCGCATCCGGCCAGGCGAAGCGGTTCTCGGGCAGCAGCCGCGCCAGTGGGACGGCGCGCTCCTCGAGCTCGTCGAGCCGGGCGTCCACGAGACGCCGCTCGAGCGAGGGCACGACCACCGCGTACGCCGCCCCGAGCGCCCCCGCGACGATGGCCACGAGCGCGAGCGCGATCCGCAGCCGGATGCCGCCGGGCACCCTCACTCGGGGCGGAAGCGGTAGCCGGCGCCGCGGATCGTCAGGATCAGCTCCGGGTTGCTCGGGTCGCGCTCGATCTTCTCCCGCAGATGGCGCACGTGCACGTCGATCGTGCGCGGCTCGCGGTAGTCGGCGCTCCCGCGCAGGCGTTCGAGCAGCTCGCGCCGGGAGAAGACGATGCCGGGGTTGGAGGCGAGGAGGACGAGCATCTCGAACTCGATGAAGGTGAGCTGGACGGGCGTGCCCCGCACCTCCACCGTCCGCCGTGGGACGTCGATGCGCAGCTCCCCCCGCTCGATCACCTCCTCCCGCTCCCGGCTCGTGTACGGCGCCGCCGCCCGGCGCAGGAGCGCACGGACACGGCTGCGGAACTCGCGGATGGAGAAGGGCTTCGTGATGTAGTCGTCCGCGCCCAGCTCCAGGCCCAGCACCTTGTCCAGCTCCTCGCCCCGCGCCGTGAGCATGATGATCGGGACGTTGCTCCCGGCCCGCAGGCGCTTGCACACCTCGAGCCCGTCCAGCCGCGGGAGCATGATGTCGAGGACGACGAGGTCGACGTCCTCCTCCCCGAAGCGGCGGAGCGCCTCCTCCCCGTCGCGCGCCTGCACGACCCGGTAGCCGTCCCTCTCCAGCGGGTACGTGAGCAGCGTCTGGATCGATTCCTCGTCGTCCACGAGGAGGATGGTGGGAGGAGTCGCCATGCTCGCAAGGTGCAGCGGCCGCGACCCGGGCCCGGCCTCGGTTTCGAGCCACGGCGCGCGCGCTCCGCCTACTATAGCCCCGCGATGGAAGCGGCTCGGCCCCGCAGGCGCCGGCGGCGGCCGCGTCCCGGCACCCTCGATCGCCCGCTGAACACGCGGCTCGTCCGCGTCTCCTTTCTCGCCGTCGCCCCTGCGCTGCTCGCGCTGCTGTTCTCCATTTCGGAAACACGGCCCCTGCCGCGCCCGGCGCTCGAGCCGCTGTTCGACCCGGAGGCTGCCGCGGAGCTCGCCGGGCGCCTCTCCGCCGAGCACCCCGCCCGGGTGCCCGGCACCCCGGAGGCTGAGCTCGCCGCCGCCTGGTACGCGGACACGATGCGCGAGCTCGGCCTGAGCGCGCGGACCGACACGTGGCGCGCGCATGTGCCCGGGCTGGGCAAAGTGGCGCTCCGCAACGTGGTCACCGTCGTCCCCGGCCGCTCTCCGCAGGCGATCATCGTTGTCGCCCATCGCGACAACGCGGGTGCGGGCGCGCCCGGAGACAACGCCTCGGGCACCGCGGTTCTCATCGAGCTCGCGCGCGGCTTCGCCTCCCAGGAGACGGGGCCGGCGCCCCTGCCCGAGCGCACGCTCGTGCTCGTGTCCACCGACGCGGGAGCCTGGGGCGGCGCCGGCGCCGTCCGCTTCGCCGCTACCTCCCCGCACGCGAGGGACGCGCTCGCCGCCGTCGTCCTGGGCGGCGTCGGCGGCCCCGGGAGGCCCCGACTCGTCCTTGCCGGCAAGGGCGCCCGCTCGCCAGCCCGGGCCCTTGTCGCCACCGCCGCGGCGCGCATCGGCGAGCAGGCGGGCGTCGCGCCGGCGCTTCCCGCCCTTCCCGCGCAGCTCGTGGACCTGGGCATCCCGTTCGCCGCCGGCGAGCAGGGGCCGCTCTTGGAACGCGGGATCGCGGCCCTCACGCTGACGACGCAGGAGCCCGGCGAGCCCCGCGTGCCGGCCGGAGATCCGCCGGGAGCGCTCTCGCAGCAGCGGCTGGGGCAGATGGGGCGGGCGACGGAGGCGCTCGTCGGCTCCATCGACGCCACGGTGGGGCGCGCGTTCCGCACCCCGGACAGCCTCTTCCTCGGGGAGCAGGCCGCCAGCGGGTGGACGGTGCGGCTGACGCTGGTCGCCGCCGTCGCCCCCTTCGCGCTGGGCGTGCTCGACCTGCTCGCACGCTCGCGACGGCGCAGGCTGCCGCTCACGCCGGCCGCGCGAGCCCTCCGGGCCCGCCTCGGCTTCTGGCTCTTCGCGGGCCTCCTGCTCTGGCTGGGGGCGCTCGGGGGGATCTTCCCGACCGGCGCCGCCCTCCCGCCCCCGACGCATGTGCCGGCGGCGTTTCATCCGCCGGCGGCGGGTCTTACCCTCCTCTTGCTCCTCCTCGCGGGCGGCTGGGCGCTGGCGCGGCGCCCGCTGGCCTCGGCGACGGCGGCGACGGCGGAGGAGCGGCTCGCCGGGCACACGGTCGCGCTCGCCTGGCTCGCCGTGACGGCCGTCGCGCTCGCCCTCGTCCGGCCGTACGCTCTCCTCTTCGTCCTGCCCTCGCTGTACGCGTGGCTCTGGCTGCCCGCCGCGCGCGGCCCGGGGGCGCGCGCCGCGCTCTACCTCCTCGGGCTCGCGGGCCCCGCGGCCGGGCTCCTCGTGCTCGCCCAAGAGCTGCGCGTGGGCGTGCTCGAGGCCGCCTTCTACGCAGTCGCGCTCGCGACGGTGGGCTACCTGCCGCTGACCTCCGTCCTGCTCGGGCTCGCCTGGGCCGCGTCCGCCGGTCAGCTCGGGGCGCTCGCGTTCGGCCGGTACCGCCCGTACGCGGGCGGCGCGCACCCTCCCCCGGCGCGGCTGCGCGCCGTCGCGAGCGCCCTCCTGCGCCTCGCGCGGCGCCGCTACGCGAGCGCGAGGTAGCGCACGGGCGTCCCCGGGGCGAGCTCGCCCGCCCCGCGGGGGACGTAGAGGAGCGCGTCCGCGGACGCCGCCCGCACGATCATGTGCGACTCCTGCCCCGCGAGCGGCTCCAGCAGCACGCTCTCCTCGTCCACCCCCACGATCCGCGCCCGCACGAGCTCGTCCCGGTGCTCGTTCGCGCGCAGCGCGGCCGTCGTCCGGCCGGGGAGGAAGACGGGGCCGGGCTCACGCGCCCCTTGCAGCGCGAGCACCGCAGGCGCAGCGAAGAGCAGGGAGCACACGAGCGCCGACACGGGGTTTCCGGGCAGCCCGAGCACGAGCGTCCGGCCGCGGACGCCGAACGAGAGCGGCTTGCCAGGCTTCACCGCCACCCCCCAGAACACGTCCTCCACCCCGAGCTCCGCCTGCACGCGCCGCACGAGATCGTGACGCCCCATGGAGACGCCGCCCGAGGTCACGAGCACGTCCGCCTCCAGCCCGGCGGCGAGCGCCTTCCGGTGCTCCTCCGCGCTGTCCGGGACGAGCGGGAGTACCTCCACCTCCGCGCCCGCGCGGCCGAGAAGGGCGGCGACGAGCGGCCTGTTCGACTCGTAGATCTGTCCGGGCGCGAGCCGCTCGCCGGGGGGGCGCAGCTCGCTCCCCGTCGCCAGCACCGCCACCCGAGGGCGGCGGGCGCAGGGAACCTCGGCGAGGCCCGCCGCGGCGAGCGCGCCGAGCTGCGCGG
>DATLYP010000151.1:0-7419 GCA_035574655.1 Gaiellaceae bacterium | reverse complement strand
GGGGGGCGGCGGCGCCGGGACGAGGGGAGCGTCGGTCACGGGGCTCGGCTCCGTGTGGCCGAGGTCCCAGAGCGGGCGGCGGGCGACGGGCCGCTCGCGCAGCTCCGCGCGCCGCAGCTTGCCGCTCCCCGTCCGCGGCAGCTCGTCCACGAACTCGATCTCGCGCGGCACCTGCTGCGCGGGCAGCGCCGCCTCGACGTGCTCCCGCAGCTCGATCTCCAGCTGCTCCGAGCCCTCGACGCCCGCCGGCGGCACCACGAACGCGCGCACGAAGTGGCCGCCGCGCTCGAGGTCGCGGATGCCGACGACGCCGCTCTCCCGGACCGCAGGGTGCGTCTCGAGGACGCGCTCCACCTCGTGCGGGCCGAACGACCGCCCGCGGCTCACGACCAGGTCGGCGGAGCGGGCGACGAACCAGAAGAACCCGTCCTCGTCTCGCCTCGCCAGGTCGCCCGTGAGGTACCAGTCGCCGCTGAACGCCTCCCGGGTCTCTTCGGGACGCTCCCAGTAGCCGGCGAAGAGGGTGGGCGGGCGGCCGCGCACGGCCAGGTTCCCCTCCAGCCCGGGCGGGAGCTCGCTCCCCTGCTCGTCGACGACGGCCACGTGGTGGCCCGGGAGCGGGAGGCCGAGCGACCCGGGCCGGAAGCCGGCGTCGGCGCCGTTCGCGAGGACGATCCCGGTCTCCGCCTGCCCGTAGCCCTCGTGGATCGTCAGCCCCCACGCCTCCGCGAAGACGGCGGCCGTCTCCGGGTCGAGGGCGTCGCCCGTGGAGACGAGGCGGCGCAGGTGCGGGGGCCGGAGGCGGCGCAGCTCGCGCTCCGGGAGCTCGGCGAGCGCGCGGTACTCGGCGGGCGCCTGGCAGAGGACGGTCACGCCCAGCCGGCGCAGGTGGTCGAGGCGCTCCTCCGGGTCGAACGCGCCGTCGTGGAAGACCGTCTCCGCCCCCCGGGCGAGCGGGCCGAACACCCCGTTCCAGAGCGCCTCCAGGGAGGAGGAGGCGCCCGTGCACCAGACGACGTCGCCGGGGGAGGCGTCGAGCCAGCGCTCGGCCTGGACGCGGCAGGCGAAGGTCGCTCCGTGCGTGTGCGCGACGGGGCGGGGGTCGCCCTCCGTCCCCGCCGTGGGGACGACGAGCGCGACGTCGCGGGCGGCGGTCGCGTGCGTGGGAGCCCGCTCCAGCGTGTGCCCGCGCCGGACGGGCGGCAGCTCGTCCAGATAGCGCACGGCCGGGCGGAGGGAGAGCTCCCCGAGCAGGCGCTCGGCGCCGCGGTCGCTGACGAGGAGCGAGGCGCCCGAGGCGGCGATCCAGCGCTCGAGCTCCCCGGGGAGCACGCCCGGCGCGCAGGGGACCGCGATCAGCCCCGCCTTGAGGCAGGCGAGCAGAACCTCCAGCCAGTCGTGGCTCGTGCCGAGGAGGATGAGGACGGAGTCTCCCGGCCGGGCGCCCTCGTCGCGCAGGTACGCGGCCCAGCGGGAGGCGCCCTCGGCGAGCTGGAGGAAGGTGCGCGGCTCGATCACCCCGTCCCGGCTGAGGCAGGTGACCGCGACCCGCTTGGGGTTCTCCGCGAGCGGCTCGACCACGTCGCCCGTGAAGTTGAAGCGGTCCGGGACCTGCCAGCGGCCGTCGACGAGCGCGGACGCGAGCGCCCGCTCGAGCGGCGAGGCCGGCGCGGCGCGCCGGCGGCGGAGGCGGAGCCCCTTCACGGCAACCCCCATTATCAGCCGCTTTCGGCGGAAACGGGAAGGGGCAACACCCCCGTTCGAGACGGCGGCTTACGCGAGGCCGAGCTCGGCGGCGAACGGCCGGGCCGGAGGGAGGACCTCCGGGAGGCGGAATCCGCCCGCCTCCTCGAGGGCGGCGATGCGGGCTGCGAGCGGCGGGTGGGTGTTGAACCAGCGTGCGAGCGCGCGGACGCCCGGCCGCTCGGAGTCGACCCGGTCGGTCGGGCTCTCGATCCAGAGATGGGCAGTGGAGGCGTCCGCGTACCGGACGGTCGTGGGGTCGACCTCGAGCCGGCGCAGCGCGAGCGCCATGGCCTCCGGGTCGTTGAGGATCTCCGCCCCGCCGGCGTCGGCGAGGAACTCCCGGCGGCGCGAGAGGCTCATGCGCAGGAGCGCTGCCGCGTACGGCGCGAGGGCGAAGCCGACGACGGCCGCCACGGCGACGAGCGCGGCTCTCTGTCGACCGCGCCCCCCGCGGGCCATCGCCCGGAAGCCGATGTCGGCGATGAGCGCGATGACGCCCGCGAAGACGACCGCCATCGTCATCAGGTACGTGTCCCGATTGCGGATGTGGGCGACCTCGTGGGCGATCACGGCCTCAAGCTCGCGCTTCGGCATCGTCTCCAGGAGGCCTCTCGTGACGCCCACGTAGCTCCGCTCGGGGCGGAGCCCGGCGGCGAACGCGTTCGGCGCCGGGTCGTCCACGATCCGCACCTCGGGCGTGACCGGGAGCCCGGCGGCGATCGCGACGTTCTCGACGAGCCGTCGCAGGGGACGGATCTCCGCTTCGTCCGCCTCGCGTGCGCCCGTCATGCGGGCGACCATGCTCCGCGCGCGGACGACCGCGACCAGGGCGTAGACGCCTGCGAGCACGAGGGCCGCGATCCCAAGCGCGACCTCGAGCGCCGCTGCGACGAGGCCGACGAGGACGAGCAGCAGGAGCACGAAGCCGAAGACGACGATCGCGCTCCGTAGCCGATTCGAGCGGATCTGCTCCTGGAGCGTCACGTCCTCGTTGCAGAGAACGCGACCTGCGGGACGTCGGTGTCCTCCTCCGCGGCGAAGAACTCGCGCGCCCGAAAGCCGAGCGGCCGGGCGAGGAAGACCCAGGGGACGCTCTGCACCGCGGTGTTGAAGCGCATCACGGTCGCGTTGTAGTAGCGGCGCGCGGCCGCGATCTTGTCCTCGGTGTCGGTCAGGTCGTCTTGGAGGCGCAGGAAGCTTTCGGACGCCTTCAGCTCGGGGTACGCCTCGGCGACCGCGAACAGCCGTCCGATGGCTGCCGAGAGCACGCCGTTCGCCTCAGCGGCGCTCGCGGGGGTGGAGGCCTCTCGGAGCGCGGTGCGCGCCTTGGTGACCTCCTCGAAGAGGGCGCGTTCGTGAGCGGCGTATCCCCGCACGGCCTCGACGAGGTTCGGGATCAGGTCGGCTCGCCGCTCGAGCTGCACGTCGATGTTCGCCCAGCCCGTCTCCACCTCGTTGCGCAGGCGGACGAGCCGGTTGTAGCCGAGGACCGCGAGCAGGACGAGCAGGACGCCGACCCCGAGCGCGATCCAGCTCCAGGGCATGGTCGGAACTTATTCGACGCGGAGGGCCGCGGCGAGGGCGTCCCGCCCGCCCGAGAGCACGGGCTCCCCGTGGGAGACGAGGACGCGCTCGACGGGGAGCGCGAGCAGCGGTCGGAGCGAGGCGGCGAGCTCGGCGAGGGTCCTGCCGGCGGGAAGCCAGGACGGCG
Organism: Gaiellaceae bacterium; assembly: GCA_035574655.1. GTDB lineage: Bacteria > Actinomycetota > Thermoleophilia > Gaiellales > Gaiellaceae > GMQP-bins7. Next base: position 3,962 of record DATLYP010000151.1, on the reverse strand, counting down.
GGCAGAGCCGGAGCCCGCCCGCCCCGTCCCCGAGCAGGACGTCGCCGGGGACGAGCGCGGCGTGGCGGGGAAGCCAGAGGACGACCTCCCCCGCCCGCGCCGTCGGGCGCGCCTCGATCCCGCCCGGGAGCGGCTCCCCGGGGCGGTAGGCGTCGGTCACCCGCCCCGCGCGCCGCTCGACCGGGGCGCGGCCGCGGCGGGTCGTCCACACGCGGGCGCCGTAGCGCTCGACCAGGCCGGCCGTGCTGCGCGTGTGCCAGAAGACGGTGACGAGCACGTGCACCGTCCCGCCCGCCCGGGCGACGTCCCGGTCGAGCGCCCGCCAGAAGCGCTCCTCCTCGTCCGCGGGGACGAGCGGGTCGACGAGGACGACGCCGTCCTCCGTCTCCAGGTAGAGGGAGCCGACCTCCTCCTTCCACTCCTCGTGGAAGGCGGTCCACCGCCAGAGACCGGGGGCGAGCTCGCGCACCTCCATGCCCCGCGCAGCCTAGAGCGTTCCGCGAACCGGCCGGCGCCTTCTCCCCTACTCTCCGGTCGACCCCGACCCGAGGAGTGACCATGAGGCACCGCACCGCAGCCGTCCTTGTCCTCGCCGGCGCGTCCCTCGCGCTCGCCGCGGCGCCCGCCCCCGGGCAGACGCGGACGCTGCGCGCGACGGTTGGCCCCGGCTTCACGATCACCCTGACCCCGAAGCCGACGAAGCCGGGCCGGTACACGCTCGTCGTCAGCGACCGCTCCCCGATCCACAACTTCCACCTGCGCGGCCCGGGCGTGAACGTGAAGACGAGCGTCCCGGGCCAGGGCCGCAAGACGTTCACGATCACCCTCCGCAAGGGCCTGTACACGTACGTCTGCGACCCGCACGCGGCCTCGATGCGGGGCTCCTTCCGCATCCGCTGACGAGCCGTCCGCGCAGGCCCGCCCGGCTGGCCTGCCGGGCGGGCCGGCGCCGGGGCAGGCTCTCCGCGCGCCGGCCCTCAGCCGGGCGGAGCGGCGAGCGCGATCGGCTCGATGGAGCCGTCCCCGATCCGCCAGGCGGCGAGCTCGCCCGTGCGCACGGTGTAGATCAGGTAGGGCCTCCCCTTCCAGAGCCCGATCGACTCGACGTCGGTGCGCGAGGGGCGGGGCGGGGAGGAGACGTGCGAGTGGAAGACGGCGAGCTCGTACCCCTCGTCCTCGAGGAACCAGGCCTCCGGGTCGACGTCGAGCTCGAAGCGGTAGGGGGAGGCGGCCGCGTTCCGGCCCCGCAGGTAGCGCTCGGCCACCCCGTCCCGGAGCAGGACGAGCCCGCAGGCCTCGTTCGGGAGCTCCTCGCGCGCGTGCTCCGCGAGCGCGCGCCGGACCTCGTCCGGGATCACCACCAGACCGCGCTCGCCATCGCCTCCTCCACGTCGGGGGCCTCCCAGAAGCCGGCGGAGAGGTACTTCCAGCCCCCGTCCGCGAGGACGCAGACGACGACCCCCTCCTCGAGCTCGCGCGCGACCCGGAGCGCCGCGTGCACGACCGCGCCCGAGGAGACGCCGCCGAAGATCCCCTCCCGCTCGAGCAGCAGGCGCACGCCGGCGACCGACTCCGCGTTCGAGACGAGGAGCTTCCGGTCGAGCTTGGCCACGTCCAGGATGGGCGGCACGTAGCCCTCCTCGAGCGAGCGCAGCCCCATCACCTCGTCCCCGGGGAGGGGCTCGGCGGCGACGACGAGCAGGTCGGGGAACGTCTCCCGCAGCCGCTCGCCGGCGCCCATCAGCGTGCCCCCCGTGCCGAGGCCGGCGACGAGCACGTCCACGCGGTCGAGGGCGGCGGCGATCTCCGCGCCCGTTCCCTCGTAGTGCGCCCGCGGGTTGGCCTCGTTCCCGTACTGGAAGGGCATGAAGAAGGAGGGGTCGCGCTCGGCGAGCTCGAGCGCGAGCCGCACCGCCCCGTTCGAGCCCTCCGAGGCCGGCGACTCCACGATCTCCGCCCCGTACAGGCGGAGCAGCCGGCGCCGCTCCTCGGTCACGTTCGCGGGCATGACGCAGGTGAGCGGGTACCCGCGCAGCTTGGCGACGAGCGCGAGCGCGATCCCGGTGTTGCCGCTCGTCGGCTCGAGCAGCCGCCGCCCCGGCTCGAGCTCGCCCGAGGCCTCGGCCGCGTCGATCATCGCCTTCGCGATCCGGTCCTTGAGGGAGCCCGTCGGGTTCTGGCCCTCGAGCTTCGCGTACAGGCGCACGGACTCCTTCGGCGAGAGCCGGGGGAGCTCGACGAGCGGCGTCTGCCCGACCAGGTCGAGCAGGGAGGAGGCGTGCGTCCTAGCCGCCACCGGCCATCGCCGGCAGCAGGATCAGCGTCTCGTCCTCGCCCACCGGGGTGTCGGGGCCGTCGAGGGTGCGGATGTCCTCGCCGCGCAGGTACACGTTGACGAAGGGGGCGAGCTCCCCGTCGGGCAGGAGCTGCGGCTCGAGCGCCGGGTAGCGGCGGACGAGGTCCTCGAGCACCTCGCCGACGGTGGCGCCCTGCGCCTCGAGCTCGCGGGCGCCGCCGACCTCGGCGCGGAGGGTGGGGGGGATCCGCACCGCGGGCATCAGTCGAGCGCGAGCGGGGCGTTGCAGAACTCGACGTAGTCCACGTAGTCGGTGATCGTCGGCTGCTCGCCGCACACCGGGCAGGCGGGGTCGCGCCGGATCGCCACCTCGTCCAGGGTCGTCCCGAGCGCGTCGAAGAGGAGCAGCCGCCCGACGAGCGTCTCGCCGACCCCGAGGAGCAGCTTCAGCGCCTCGTTCGCCTGGACGGAGCCGACGATCCCCGGCAGCACGCCGAGCACGCCGCCCTCGGCGCAGCTCGGGGCGAGCTCGGGCGGCGGCGGCTGCGGGAAGAGGCAGCGGTAGCAGGGGCCCTCCCCCGGCTTGAAGACGGTCACCTGCCCCTCGAAGCGGAAGATCGAGCCGTGCACGACCGGGACCCCGTGCCAGATGGAGGCGTCGTTGACGAGGTAGCGGGTGGGGAAGTTGTCGGCGCCGTCCACGATCACGTCCCAGCCGTCGGCGAGGATCCGCTCGATGTTCTCGGAGGTGAGCCGCTCCTCGTAGGGCACCACGGTCACGTCCGGGTTGAGCGCCTCGAGCGTGCGCTTCGCGGAGGCGACCTTCGGCTCGCCCAGGCGGTCGGTGGCGTGGATGACCTGCCGCTGCAGGTTGGAGGCGTCGACCACGTCCCCGTCCACGATCCCGAGCGTGCCGACGCCGGCCGCGGCCAGGTACAGGGAGGCGGGGGAGCCGAGGCCGCCCGCCCCCACGAGGAGGACGCGCGCGTCGAGCAGCTTCAGCTGGCCCTCCTCGCCCACCTCGGGGATGAGCAGGTGCCGGCTGTAGCGGGCGCGCTGCTCGGGGGTGAGCGTGCGCGGGAGCGCGACCTCGAAGCCGTTCCGCTTCCAGTCGGTGAAGCCGCCCGCGAGGTTGAGGACGTGCTCGTAGCCGAGCTCCTGCAGGGTCTTCGTCGCGAAGGCGGAGCGGGCGCCGCCGGAGCAGTAGACGACGAGCGGCCGGCTCTTGTCGGGGACGAGCCCCTCGATCCGCTGCTCGAGGCGCCCGCGACCCGTGTAGACCGCGCCCGGGATGTGCCCCTCCTCCCACTCGTCGGGCTCGCGCACGTCCACGAAGAGGGGCGGGTCGGGCTGCTCGAGCAGGGCGCGCGCCTCGACGGCGGAGATCTCCTCGATCTCCTCCTTCACGCGCGCGAGCAGCTCCCGGTAGGTCGGCATTACTTTCCGAACAATAGCGACGGAGGCGCGACCCCCGCCGGCTATCGTCGCGGCGGTGTCCGCCCGCGGCCGCGTCCTCGCCCTCGCCGCCCTCGCGGCGGCCGCCTCCGTCGCCGTCGTCGCGTTCGCCGTCGCCTCCTCGGACGGCGGCGGGCGCGAGGAGGGCCGCGGGCGGGAGGTCGGGCTCCGGCCCGGCCGGCCGCCGCTCTCGCTCGCGCTCGGCTTCCGG
>DATLYP010000150.1:0-8809 GCA_035574655.1 Gaiellaceae bacterium | reverse complement strand
CCGGCGCGCGGCGAGCGTGCGGACGAGCGCGCCCGCGCGCGTCTCCACCGTGACCCGCACCCGGGCGGCGCGCGACTGCCGCCAGCGGACGGCGACGGAGCCGCCTCCGGGCGGCAGGCGCAGGAGGGCGGGCTCCAGGCGCAGGAAGCCGAGCGTCCCGTTCACCCAGAAGCGGCGCGACGCCGTCGAGACGAGCCCCTGCTCGTCCGTCGCGGACACGGTGAGCGTCCACCGCCCCTCGGCGAGGGGGAGCGGAGCCGGCGGCTCCTGACCGCTCCGCGCGGGCGGCGGCGCGGGGCCGGAGGGCGGGAAGGGCACCCGGTGCACGCCCGGCGCGCGCGGCTGCGTCTCCTGGAAGGCGATCGCGCCGCCGGGCGCGGTCAGGGTGACGGTCGCCTGCGAGGGGCGGACGAGCTTGAAGGCGAGCCGCTGCGTCTCCGCGACCCCGTCGCCGTTCGGGGAGACGACCTCCTCGGCCGGCGGGAGGGCGTACACCCCGTAGTACTGGAGCATGAGCGCGTTCGCGATCGGCCGCTCCCGGCCGTCGGAGGGGGCGTTCAGGACCCTGCCCTCGAAGGCGAGCGTCGACGAGCCGCCGCCGTCGAGCTGCATCGCCCGCACCGCGCCCAGACGCAGCATCGTCAGCGCGAGCTCGAAGCTCGTCATCCCCACCGAGTAGCCGCGCCTGCGCCCGTCCACGACGACGAGGAGCAGGCGGCCGTCCGCCCGCTGGCCGATCGCCGTGCGGGGGTGGCGGGGGACGATCTGCGAGGTGGTGAAGGCCTCGCCTGCCCGGAAGACGGGCCTCCCGTCGCGGACGAGCACGGGCCCGCCGCCGACGGCGTCGGAGACGGCCTCCCAGCCGGGCTCGAGCGCCAGGCGCACGGTCACGGTCGCGCCGACGGGCGCCTCCGCCTGCAGGCGGGCGGCCGCGTCCCCGCGCGCGACCAGGACCGCCGTCCCCGGACGGAGCCCGACCGGTCCCGCGTGGGCGGTGGCGGCGACGGGCGCGGCGAGCTCGGCGTTCGGCGCGGCGGGCGGGAAGGGCGAGAGCACGGCGGCGTACGCGCCCGGGATCCGCGGGGTCGCCGGCCCCCAGTCGGAGGTGAAGAGCGCGGCCCCGTTCCGCCCCGGCACGCCGTTCAGCTCGTCCAGCCGATGCCCCTCCCCGGCCCCCCGCCAGGTCGCAGAGAGCGCCACCCGGCGTACGTCGAGCTGCCCGTCCAGCCCGATCCCCAGGCTCGAGCGGGCCCTGTGCGGAGGGGTGATCAGCACGCCGTCCCGGATCAGGAGGCCGCTCGGCTTGCCGTCCGCGAACCGGGAGTAGTCGCCGTTGACGCCGACCATGGTCGCCTCCGAGGCGAGCCGCCGCTGCATGGAGGAGACCGTCTCCCGCCCCAGCACCGCCTCGTTCGAGAGCGCGGGCCGCAGCCGGTAGAGGCCGACCGGCCTGGGCCCGCGAACGACGTGGATCGCGACCGGGCCGTGCGGCGTGAGCTGCACGTCGCGCTCGTAGCTGACGCCGGGGAAGAGCGGAAGCGGCTGCGCCTGCGCAGGGGCGGAGGGAAGGAGGGCGCCGGTCGCCGCGAGGGCCAGCGAGACCAGCAGGCGGCGCACGCCGCGGCAGGCTAGCGGACAGCGCGCCGCGCGAGCCGCGGCCGTGCAGGGCCCGAGCCCGCCCCGCTCACCGGAAGGCGGCCACGATCGTGGAGCGGCGCCGCTCGGGCAGGAGGCCTTCCAGCCCGCGCAGCAGGCGCGCGGCGGCCGGCGCCCGCGCCGCGTAGCGGTGCAGCGTCCCCACGTACACGACCGCGACCGGCTGGAAGCCCGCCTCCCGGGCGGCTCGCAGCAGGCGCTCGGGCGTGTTCGTCCGGTAGCGGGTGGGGTAGACGTCGCGCTCCTCGGCCCCCGCGCCGCGGCGCTTCAGGAGCAGCCGCACCCGCTCGGGCAGCCGGTCGCCGGCGGCGAGGAACGGGCTCGCCCGGTTGCTCGTGAGCAGGACGAGCGCGCCGCCCGCCCGCAGGACGCGCCGCCACTCGGCGAACGCCCGCTCCGGCCGGGAGAGGTGCTCGAGGACGAAGTTCGCGTACACGAGGTCGAAGGCGGCGGCGGGGAAGGGAAGGCCCTCGTCGAGGTCGGCGCGCACGAACTCGTCCAGGTAGGGGTTCTCGCGCCCAGCCGCCTCGTCCGCGTCCACGCCCACGAGCCGGGCGATCCGGTCGCGGTAGAAGCGGAGGCGCGTGGTGCGCCCGCAGCCCGCGTCGAGCGCCACCGCCCCGGGGACGAGCAGCCCGTCCAGGAGGCGCCGCTCGACGAGCGTGTGGTCGGTCTCCACGCGCCCCCGACTGTAGAGGAGCGCCCGCCGGGCGGAGCCGTCAGAAGACCTTGACGGTGCGGTAGAGCGTGTCCCGCTGGACGGGCGTCTTGCCCAGCGAGCGGATCAGGTGCACGAGCTCCTCGGTCGTCGTGCGGTAGGTGGTGCCGGCGGCGGAGACGACGTTCTCCTCGATCATCACCGAGCCCATGTCGTCGGCGCCGAAGGCGAGCGCCACCTGCCCCACCTTCATCCCCTGCGTCACCCACGAGGACTGGATGTGCGGCACGTTGTCCAGGTAGATACGGGAGACGGCCTGCGTGAGCAGGTAGTCGAAGGAGGTCGGCCGGCGCTCCTCCGGCACGAGCTCCTGCAGCCGGTTGCCGTCGCGCTGGAACGTCCAGGAGATGAAGGCGCGGAAGCCGCGCGTCTCGTCCTGCAGGTCGCGGATGCGGCGCATGTGCTCGACGCGCTCCTCGAGCGTCTCCACGTGCCCGTACATCATCGTCGCCGTGGTCGAGATGCCGAGCAGGTGCGCCTGCCGCATCACCTCCAGCCACTCCCGCGTCGTCGTCTTCTTGGGCGCGATCAGCCGGCGCACGCGGTCGACGAGGATCTCGGCCCCGCCGCCGGGGAGGGAGTCGAGGCCGGCGTCGCGCAGCCGGGCGAGCGTCTCCGCGACCGTGAGCTTGGAGCGGCGGGCGATGTGCTGGATCTCGGGCGGGGAGAGCGCGTGCAGGTGGATGGGGTAGCGCGCCTTGATCGAGCGAAAGAGGTCCTCGTAGTAGTCGATCCCGAGATCGGGGTGGTGGCCCCCCTGCATGAGCAGGCCCGTCCCCCCGAGCGCGAGCGTCTCCTCGATCTTCTTGTAGATGACGGGCTTGGGGAGCAGGTACGCCTCCCGCCTGTCCCCGGGGCGACGGTAGAAGGCGCAGAAGTCGCAATCGGTGACGCAGACGTTCGTGTAGTTGACGTTGCGGTCGATGATGAACGTCACCCGCGCGGGGTCGTTGAGGCGGTTGCGGATCTCGTTCGCGACCCGGCCGATGGGGACGAGCTCGCGAGAGCGCAGAAGCGTGACCGCCTCCTCGTCCGTGATCCGCTCCCCGGCGAGCGCCTTGTCCAGGATCTCGCGCACGGTGCGCACCGGCTCCGCGGTGACGGTCATACGGCGGCCTCCTCGCGCACGAAGCGCAGCTCGGGCACGTGCTCCAGCTCGCCGGCGTCGCGGGCCATCTCCAGGAAGGTATAGAGGCCCGCGCGCTCCCGCGGGCCGAAGCTGTAGCGGAGCTTCTCGAAGTAGCGGGCGAGGAAGCCCGGCGGGTAGCCGTACGTCTCGCTCGCCTGCCGGGCGAGCCGCTCCGGCTCCGCGCGCGCGAGCCGGACGGAGGCGACGAGCGCGTGCTCCAAGTCGAGGAGCCCGTCCGCGACCGGCTCGGGCGCCGCCCAGACGGCGAAGACCATGGGCAGGCCGGTGCGCTCCCGCCACATACGGCCGAGGTCGAAGTGGGGGGTCGGGTCCTCGAAGGCGCTGCGCAGGGCGGCGTCGCCGATGAGCAGGGTCGCGTCGGCCTCCATCCCCAGGGGGACGAGCTCCGCCCGCGGGAGCAGCACGCGCACGAGCACGGCCGAGGTCGCGCTCTCCGGCGTCACCGCCACCGAGCGCACCTGGCCGAGCGGCAGCCGGGTGACGAGCTGGATCGAGTCCACGGCCCCCTCCGAGGAGACGCACAGGCGCGGCAGGACGCGCAGGCGGTCGGCGTGGCGCGCGTAGTCGATCGAGGGGATGGGCGCCACGTCGATCTCGCCTGCGAGCAGGAGCCGGGAGAGCTCGGTGGGGACGCCCGTCACCTCCTCCACGTCCGCCTCCAGCCCGTAGAAGACGGGCGCCATGTTCACGTAGCTGATCCGGCCGAGCCGGAGCCGTCCGCTCATCGCCGCCTCCGGCGGAGGAAGGTGGCGAGGGCGAGGGCGGCGAGCCCGCCCCAGAGGACGAGCGCAGGGGTGGAGACGTCGTAGGTCACCGGCACGTCCTCCGAGGCGAGGTAGGCGCCGAGCATGAACAGCCCGGAGAAGACGAAGACGGCGACGGCGAGGATGCCGAGTGCGTAGATCGCCCAGACGAGGAGCGGCGTCCCGCCCGAGCGCTCCTCGGGCGGCCGCCTGGGCAGGCGGCTCACGCGCCCTCCGCGGCGGCCCGCGCCCGCGTCTCGTCGCCGTCCGTCACTCCCACCGGCGAAGCGCGTTGTACAGCGTGTCGCGCTGGACGGGGATGCGGCCGGCCGCCCTGATGAAGCGTACGAGCTCCTCCACCTTCTGCTCGGTCTCCGTGCGCGCGCCGGCGGCGTGGAAGATCTCCTCGCGGACGACGGTGCCCTGCACGTCGTCGGCGCCGAAGTGGAGCGCGACGGCGGCGAGCGGCATCCCCATCATGATCCAGTACGCCTTCACGTGCGGCACGTTGTCCAGCATCAGGCGCGAGAAGGCGAGCATCTTCAGGTCCTCGGCGCCCGTCGTGTGCCGCCAGCCGCGCCGCTCGAAGACGGTGTTCTCGGGGTGGAAGGCGAGCGGGATGAAGGCGAGGAACCCTCCGCTGCGGTCCTGCTGCTCGCGGAGGCGGAGGATGTGGTCGACCCGCTCCTCGTACGTCTCCACGTGCCCGTAGAGCATCGTGCAGTGGGTGGGGATGCCGAGCCGGTGGGCGGTGTCGTGCACGTGGAACCAGACCTCGGGGGGCTCCTTGCCGGGCGCGACCAGCCGGCGCACCCGCTCGGCGAAGATCTCGGCCCCGCCGCCGGGCAGGGAGCCGAGGCCGGCCGCCTTGAGCTCGCGCAGCACCTGCTCGTGCGTCAGCCCGGAGAGGGTCGTCATGTGGTGGATCTCGGAGGCCGTGTAGCACTTGAGGTGCACGTCCGGCAGCGCCTCGTGCAGGAGCGCGATCGTGTCCCGGTAGAAGGCGAAGTCCACGTGCGGGTTCTCCCCGTTCACCATGTGGATCTCGGTGAAGCCGGTGCGCTCGCGCTGGCGGAGGACGTCCTCCAGGAGCTCCTCCGGCGTGTAGGTGTAGGCGTGCGGCTGCCGGCGGGTCGCCGCGAAGGCGCAGAACTTGCACTTCACGCGGCAGACGTTCGTCTGGTTCACGTACAGGTTCTGGACGAAGTAGACCTCGTCCGTCCCCCCGCGGAGCCGCCGCGCGAGGTCGGCCAGCTCGCCGAGCGCGAGCAGGTCGTCGGACTCGAGCAGCGCCACCCCGTCGTCGAAGTCGAGCCGCTCGCCCGCCTCCACCTTCTCCCGGATCTCGTCCAAGGGGCTTCGCCCGCCCCTGCGCTCCGGCCGTCCGAAGCTGCGCGGCGGCGTGCTCGCAACCGCTGCGTTACCCCCGTTCACGTCGCTTGCTCAGGCTCCCTACCGCTCCCGGTCGATGACGATGTGCGTGAGCGCCTCGAGCTCCGGCTCGTCGCGGAGGAGGCCGCGCGCCTTCCTAGCGTAGTCCAGCGCCACCTCCCGGGAGCGGGCGAGCGCGCCCGTCTCCGCCACCCGGACCAGCACGCCCTCCCGCGGCCCCCCCGCGAGCGCCCGCCGCACGGCGGCGTCCTCGCGCGCGGCGAGGAGGAGGGGCAGCGTGGGCACGCCCTCGCGCAGGTCGGCGCCCGGGATCTTGCCCGTCTCGATCGTGTCCCCCACGCAGTCGAGGATGTCGTCGGCGATCTGGAACGCGATCCCGAGCGCGAGCCCGAACGCGCCCAGGCGCGGGTCGCGGGAGCCGAGCAGGCAGGCTGCCTCGAAGAGCTTGCCGGTCTTCAGGGCGATCCGCTCCAGGTAGGCCTCCACGGGCGTGTCCGGATCGTGCGCCTGCAGCCGCTGCATCGCCTCGCCGCGCGCGGCCGCGAGGCAGGCCCGGGCGAGGATCCGCACGCCCTCCAGGTCGCCGGCGGCCGCGAGCTCGGCGAACGCGCGCGAGAAGAGGTAGTCGCCCCCGGCCCTGGCGGCCTCCTCGCCGTGCTCCTGCCAGACGGAGGAGCGGCCGCGGCGCAGCTGCGCGCCGTCGATCAGGTCGTCGTGCACGAGCGTCGCCACGTGCGCGAGCTCGACGGCGACCCCCGCCCGCAGCGCGCCGTCCCGCTCGGCCGCGGTCAGGTGGACGAGGAGCGGGCGCAAGCGCTTCCCTCCCGCCCCGACGGCGCTTCGGCCCACGGCGGCGACGAGACCCGGGTAGCCGGCGACCGCGGCCTCAAGGCGCCGCTCGAGCTCCTCCAGGAACGGCCGCGCCTCCTCGAGCACCGCCTGGGCGTTCACCCGCGGACCGCCGTGTGCAGGGCGACGATCCCGCCCCCGAGCAGCCGGTAGCGGACGTCCCGCAACCCCGCCCGCTCGAGCAGCCGCGAGAGGTCGTCCGGGCCGGGGAAGCGGCGCACGCTCGCGGGCAGGTAGGCGTATGCCTCCCCGCCCGGGAGGAGGCGCCCGGCGAGCGGGACGAGCGCGTCGAACCAGAGGCGGAAGAAGGGGCGCAGGAGCCCGCGGGGCCGCGTGATCTCGAGCACGGCCAGGCGCCCGCCCGGCCGCAGCACGCGGCGCAGCTCGCGCAGGCCCGCGTCCAGGTCGGCGAGGTTGCGGACGCCGAAGCCGACGGTGACCGCGTCGAAGGAGGCGTCCGCGAAGGGGAGCGCGAGCACGTCGCCCTGCACCCACTCGATCGTCCCCGACTTGCGCTTGGCGCGCTCCAGCATCCGCTGGGAGAGGTCGAGGCCGACGACGCGGCCGCCCCGGCGCTCCGCCTCGAGCGCGAGGTCGCCCGTCCCGCAGCAGGCGTCGAGCACGCGGTCGCCCGGCCACACGGCCTCCCGCGCCGCGAGCCTGCGCCAGCGCCGGTCGAGGCCGGCCGTCATCAGCCGGTTCATCGCGTCGTACACGGGCGCGATCCGGTCGAACATGCGGCGCACCGCCTCGGGGGCGAGCACGCCCGAGCGGACGCCCGCCCGCGGCGGCCTCCCACCCGTCCGCGCGAGGAGGCTCACCCCTCCCCCCAGCGGGCGACGAGCGCGTTGTCGATCCCCACGTGGTCGAGGATGCGGGCGACGACGAAGTCGACGAGGTCGCCGATCGTCTGCGGCCGGTGGTAGAAGCCGGGCGCCGCGAAGAGGATCACCGCTCCGGCCTCGTGCAGGGCGGCGAGCCCGCGCAGGTGGATGGAGGAGAGGGGCGTCTCCCGCGGCACGAGCACGAGCCGCCGCCGCTCCTTGAGCGCCACCGAGGCGGCCCGGTGGATGAGGTTCTGCATCGCCCCCGCGGCGAGCATCCCCACCGTCGCCATCGAGCAGGGGCAGATCACGTACGCGTCCACGCGGGCGGAGCCGCTCGCGTAGCGGCTGCGGAAGTCGAGCTCGTCCACCACCGTCACCTGCTCGGCGGCCGTGCCCACGAAGCGCTCGAGCACCTCCTCGCGCGCGAGCGACGGGTCCCCGTAGAGCTCCGTGGCGAGCACCTCGACCCCGGAGCGGGAGGCGCAGAGCCCGATCTCGCAGTCGACCGCCGCGAGCGCTTGCAGGAGCCGCTCGGCGTAGGGGGCGCCGGACGCGCCGGTCACGCCGAGGAAGACGTGCACGCGGGGAAGGCTAACCGGCCGCGGGGCCGGCCGAGCCGCCTACTCGCCGCCCTTGGACGCCTCCAGGAAGGCGGCCAGGCGCTCCAGGTTCTCCTGTCCCAGGTACGCGTAGGAGCCCATGACCGTGTTCCCGAACTGCGCCGGGTTGGAGAGGTAGCGGACGAGCTGGTCGGGCTCGTAGCGCTCCCCCACGGAGGAGAGGTCGGGGGCGCCGAGCGTCCCCGAGCCCTGCCCGAGGTAGGTGTGGCACTGGAGGCAGCCGGTCTGGGCGAAGAGGGTGGCGCCCTCCGTCGCCTGCTCGTTCCCCTGGAAGCCCTGCTCCTGCGCCCACTCGGGGACGAGGCCGACGAGCTCGGACCCGAGCGCCTCGGTCGCGGTCGCCCCCTTGTAGGTGAGGACGCCCATGGAGACGGCGGTGAGGGCGGCGGCGACCATGGCCACCGGGCGGCGGGTGGGCCGCCGCTCCCGCCGTCGGTCGTAGAAGGGAAGCGCGAGCAGGAGGACGAGCGCAATCGTCGGGATGCCGACGGTGGCGATGACGACCGTCTCCGGCCACTCGAAGATCCGGAGCAGGTAGAAGAGGAAGTAGAAGTACCAGTCGGGGCGCGGGATGAAGTCGGTCGTGCCGGGCGCCGCCGGGTCCGTGTACCAGGGGCCGAGGATCCCCGGCTCCGTCCCCTCCGCGTCGAAGTACCAGATGCAGGCGAGCGCCACGATCACGGCGACGACGACGAGCGACATGACCGTGTCGTGGAAGAGCGCGCGCGGGAAGAAGGGCTTGCCCTCCCGCCGCACGTCGTCCTTGTAGCGGGAGAAGTCCTCCCGGTTCAGCTCGCCGAGGTCGCGCGCCATCAGTCGGAGCCCCCCGCGGCGCCGCCCACCGGCTCGCGCAC
>DATLYP010000149.1:0-27429 GCA_035574655.1 Gaiellaceae bacterium | reverse complement strand
GCTCGCCGCCGCCGTCGAGCGCAAGCGCAGCCAGCTCGTCGTCGGGCTCGACCCGCGGGTGGACGTGCTCCCCATGGAGCTGCGCGGGGAGGCGCTGCTCGGCCGGCCGGGCGCCGCCGCCGCCGTCGCCCGCTTCTGTCGGGGGATCGTCGACGCCGTGGGGCCCTACGCGGTCGCGGTCAAGCCGCAGGCGGCGTTCTTCGAGCAGCTCGGGGCGGACGGGATGCGGGCGCTCGAGGAGGTGTGCGCCTACGCGCGCGCGGCCGGCCTGCTCGTGCTTCTCGACGCGAAGCGGGGCGACGTCGGCCCCACCGCCCGCGCCTACGCCGCCGCCTACCTGGAGCCCGCGGACGACGGGGCGGCGCTCGCGGACGCGATGACCGCGAGCCCCTACCTGGGCGAGGACGCGGTGGAGCCGTTCCTCGCCGCCTGCCGCCGGCACGGGGCGGGCGTCTTCTTCCTCGTCCGCACCTCGAACGCGGGAGCGGCGGACGTGCAGGACCTCGCCCTCTCCGACGGGCGGCCCCTCTGGCAGTACCTCGCGGCGCTGGTGCACACGTGGGGGGAGGGGATCGTGGGCGAGGCCGGCCTCTCGAGCGTAGGCGCGGTCGTCGGCGCCACCAACCCGCGCGCCGTCTCCGAGGCGCGGCGGCTGATGCCGCAGACCCCGCTGCTCCTGCCCGGGGTCGGCGCGCAGGGGGCGACGCCGGCCGACGTCGCCCGGGCGTTCACGAGCGGGCCGGCGAGCGCCCTCGTCACCGCCTCCCGCTCGGTCATCTACGCCTTCCGGGAGGGCGAGGACGACTGGCGCGGCGCCGCCGCAGCCGCCGCCGAGCGGCTCGCCGCGCAGGTCTGGGCGGTCTCCGGCTGGTAGCGGCCGCCCGGGAGCGCTGAAGTAGAGTTTCGCTCCGGCAATGCGCAGGGCACTGCTCGCCGTCGCCGCCCTCGCCGCCCTTCTCGCGGCGCCCGCCGCGGCATCCAGCCCGCCCGCGGCGGCGGCCTCCGCGCAGCCGCTGCGCGTGGACGCGGACGCGTACTACCTGCTCGGGGAGGACGGCGCGGTGCTCGCGGCGCGCAACGCGCGGGAGCCGCGCGCGATCGCGAGCATCACGAAGCTGATGACGGCGCTCGTCGTCCTCGAGCGCGCCCGGCTCGCGGACACGGTGACCGTGGCGCGGCGGGCGGCCCGCGTCGGCGGGTCGACCGCCTTCCTGCGTCCCGGCGAGCGGCTGACCGTGGCGCAGCTGCTGCGCGCGATGCTGGTCGCGAGCGCGAACGACGCCGCGGACGCGCTCGCCCTGCACGTGGGCGGGGGCTCGCTCGCCCGCTTCGTTGCCCTGATGAACGCGCAGGCGGCGGCGCTCGGCTTGGCGGACACGCGCTTCGCCAACCCGCACGGCCTGGACGCGCCCGGGCACCTCTCGAGCGCCCGCGACGCGACGCTTCTCCTCCGGCACGCGCTCGGCGTCCCCTTCCTCCGCGACGCGCTCGCCCGCTCCTCGGTCACGCTCCCCGGCGGACGGGAGCTCCCCTCCACGGACGACCTCCTCTCCCGGTGGCGGCTCTTCCTGGGCGGGAAGACGGGGCACACGGCGCGGGCGGGCTGGTCGCAGGCGGGCGCCGCCCGCGGCCGCGGGGTGACCGTCTACGGGACGGTGCTCGGCGCTGCGAGCCGGGAGGCGCGCGACGCGGCGCTGCGCGCGCTCCTCGCCTGGGGGCTCGACCGGTACCGGCGGGTGGCGGCGATCGAGCGCGGCCGCGTCTACGCGGAGGCCGAGACCGGCTGGGGCCTCCCTCCGGTGGAGCTCGTCGCCCCCCGCAGCGTCCTGCGCACGGTACGGGCGGGCACGCCGCTGGTCGAGCGGGTGACCGCGATCCACACGGCCGCGCTGCCCGTGCGCCGGGGCGAGCGGCTGGGGCGGGTGGAGGTGCTGGCGCGCGGGCGCCCGCTCGCCTCCTCGCCGCTCGTCGCCGCGGAGGCGGTTTCCGAGCCCGGCCTCGCCGGGAAGGCTCTCTGGTACCTGCGGGAGACCGCCGCCAACCTCTGGGGGCTCGTCGCGTGATCGTCACCGTCACCGTCAACGCCGCCCTCGACCGCACGCTGACCGTCCCCGTCTTCCAGATCGGCTTCCGCCACCGGGCCACCGACGTCCTCACGCTCGCGGGCGGGAAGGGGATCAACGTCGCCCGCGCGCTGAAGCGGCTGGACGTGCCGGTGGTCGCGACCGGGCTCGCGGGCGGGCGCACGGGGACGCGCATCGTGGAGGAGCTGACCGGGGAGGCGATCCTGAACGACTTCGTGCGCATCGGCGGCGAGTCGCGCACGTCGACCGCGGTCGTCGACCCGACCGCGGGCACGTACACGGAGATCAACGAGTGGGGGCCGGCCGTGACCGCCGCCGAGCTCGAGACGCTGCTCGAGAAGCTCCGCTACCTCTCCCGCGGCGCCGACTTCGTCGTGCTCGCGGGCTCGCTGCCGCGCAAGGTGCCCGACTCCTTCTACGCGGAGGCGATCCGGGAGCTCTCCCGGCGCGAGGTGCGGGTGGTGCTCGACACCGAGGGCGAGCCGCTGCGGATCGGCGTCGAGGCCGGCCCCTTCCTCGTCTCCCCGAACCAGCGGGAGGCGGAGCAGCTCGTCGGCCAAGAGCTCGAGGACGACGAGGACTTCCGCATGGCGCTGGACGCGATCGGCGAGCTGGGCGCCCGCAACGTCCTGATCACGCTCGAGAACGGGTGCTTCGCCCTGCTCCGCTTCGGGCGCCGGCCGCGGCTCCTGCGCGCCTTCGCGCCCCACGTGGAGCCCGTCTCCCGCGTGGGCTCGGGGGACGTGCTCCTCGCCCAGTTCCTCGCCGCCCTCGTCGAGGACCGGCCGGCCGAGGAGGCGCTCCGGCTCGCCGTCGCCGCGGGCGCCGCCTCCGTGCGCGAGCTCGGCGCCGGGCGCTTCGACCGCGCCCTCGCCGCCTCGCTCGCGTCCGAGATCGAGCTCGCCGAGCTCGAGCCGGTCGGCTCGTAGAGGTCCCGCCGGCCGGCTCCGAGACTCGCTGCATGCCGGCCTGCGCGAGCCGCGGGCGCGAGAACGCGGAGGAGGCGCGCTTCTGCTCGTGCTGGGGCAGGGCGCTCTCCGCGGCCGTGCCGGCGCGCGAGCCGCGCAAGGCCGTCACCGTCCTCTTCTACGACCCCGCGGGCTCGGCCGCGCTCGGCGAGTCGAGCGATCCCGAGGTCGTGCGCGCGAGAGTGGCGCGCGTTCCAGGAGCGGCCCGCACCGCCGCCGGCGACCGCGCCCAGGCCCCCGGGTCGCCGGCGAGATCGTGTCGATCCACGGGGCGAAGGGCGACGCGACGGGCGCCGCGGGGGTGCGGCGGCGGCTCGAGCTTCTCGGCGTCTCGACCCCGTGATCACCGTCGAGGCGCCCTGCTAACGTCGGCCCATGGAGACCGAGCTTCGGCAGGAGGAGATCGAGCGGCTCGTCGCCTTCGAGCGCAAGTTCGGGAAGGAGGGGCTCACCTTCGACGACGTGCTGCTCGTCCCCGCCGAGTCGCGCGTGCTCCCGAACGACGTCTCCACCGCCACCCGGCTCACTCCCGCGATCGAGCTGCGCGTCCCGATCGTCTCGGCGGCGATGGACACGGTCACGGAATCGCGGCTCGCGATCGCGCTCGCGCGGGCGGGCGGGATCGGGGTCGTCCACCGCAACCTCTCGATCGCCGACCAGGTGGCCGAGGTGGACAAGGTGAAGCGCTCGGAGTCGGGGATGATCGTCGACCCGATCACGCTCCGCCCCGAGGACACCGTCGCCGAGGCGCTCGCGCTCATGGAGCGCTACCGGATCTCGGGCGTGCCGATCACGGACGAGGAGGGCGTGCTGGTCGGCATCCTCACGAACCGCGACCTGCGCTTCGAGACGGACACCTCGCAGCCCGTCTCCGCGCTCATGACCTCCCGCGGGCTCGTCACGGCCCCGGTCGGGACGACGCTCGAGGAGGCCGAGGAGATCCTGCACCGGCACAAGGTGGAGAAGCTCCCAGTCGTCGACGAGGCCGGCCGGCTGCGCGGGCTGATCACGGTCAAGGACATCGCCAAGCGGATCGCCTACCCCGAGGCGACGAAGGACGCGCAGGGCCGGCTCCGGGTGGGGGCCGCGGTCGGGGTGGGGCCGGACGCGCTCGAGCGCGCCGCCGCCTTGGTCGAGGCGGAGGTGGACGTGCTCGTCGTGGATACCGCGCACGGCCACTCGCACGGGGTGCTCGAGGTGGTGCGGAGGATCAAGGCGGCGCACGCGGTGGAGGTGATCGCGGGGAACGTCTCCACGGCCGAGGGCGCCCGCGCGCTCGTGGACGCGGGGGCGGACGCGGTGAAGGTGGGGCAGGGGCCGGGGAGCGCCTGCACCACCCGCATCGTCGCCGGCGTCGGCGTGCCGCAGGTGACGGCGGTGTGGGACGTCGCCCGCGCGCTCGCCGGCCAGGGGGTGCCGGTGATCGCGGACGGCGGCATCCGCTCCTCCGGCGACATCGCGAAGGCGATCGCGGCCGGGGCGGACGCGGTCATGCTCGGCTCGCTGCTCGCCGGCACGGAGGAGGCGCCCGGGGACGTGATCGTCGTCCAGGGGGAGCGGTTCAAGGAGTACCGGGGCATGGGCTCGCTGGGGGCGATGAAGGCCCGCTCCTTCTCCAAGGACCGCTACTTCCAGGGGGACGTGGAGGACGTGGACAAGCTCGTCCCCGAGGGGATCGAGGGCCGCGTCCCCTACAAGGGGCCGCTCGCGCCCATCGTCCACCAGGTCGTGGGCGGGCTGCGGCAGGCGATGGGCTACTGCGGCGCGGCGACGATCGCGGAGATGAAGGAGCGGACCCGGTTCGTGCGCATCACCCCTGCCGGGCTGCAGGAGAGCCACCCGCACGGGGTGACGATCACGAAGGACGCGCCCAACTACCCCCGAGCCTGATGGGCGAGGTCCTCCCTCTCCCGGCGCCGGAGGCGAGGCCGGAGGAGCGGCCGGTCCTCGTCGTCGACTTGGGCGGCCAGTACAGCCAGCTCATCGCCCGGCGCGTGCGGGAGGCGCGGGTCTACTCGGAGCTCGTGGGCCATCGGGTCTCCGCCGAGGAGGTCGCCCGCCGGCGGCCGGCCGCGCTCATCCTGTCCGGGGGGCCCGCCTCCGTCTACGCCGAGGGGGCGCCGGAGGTCGACCCGCGCCTCTTCTCCCTCGGCGTCCCCGTGCTCGGCATCTGCTACGGGATGCAGCTCATGGCCCGCGACCTGGGCGGGGCGGTGGAGCGGACGGGCGTCTCCGAGTTCGGGAAGACGGAGCTGCGCGCGAGCGCCTCCGACCTCTTCCGCGACCTCCCCGCCGAGCAGACCGTGTGGATGAGCCACCGCGACTCGGTCACCGCGCCGCCCGCCGGGGCCGCCGTCACCGCCTCCTCCCCCTCCACCCCGATCGCCGCCTTCGAGGACCGGGAGCGCCGCCTGTACGGCGTACAGTTCCACCCGGAGGTCGCGCACACCCCCTACGGGCAGGACCTGCTGAAGAACTTCCTGTACGAGGTGGCGGGGGCGGCCCCCACCTGGACGCCGGCCGCGGTCATCGAGGAGCAGGTGGCGGCGATCCGGGCGCGGGTGGGCACGGAGCGGGTGCTGTGTGCCCTCTCCGGCGGCGTCGACTCGGCGGTCGCGGCGCTGCTCGCGCACAAGGCGGTCGGCGACCAGCTCACCTGCGTCTTCGTCGACCACGGGCTGCTGCGCGAGAACGAGGCGGAGCAGGTGGTGGAGACGTTCTCCGGCCACTTCCGCGTGCCGCTCGTGCACGTGCGGGCGCAGGCCCGCTTCCTGTCGCGGCTGGCGGGCGTCGCCGACCCGGAGCAGAAGCGCAAGATCGTCGGCGAGGAGTTCATCCGCGTCTTCGAGGAGGAGGCGCGCGCGCTCGGCGACGTCCGCTTCCTCGTCCAGGGCACGCTGTACTCGGACGTGATCGAGTCGGGCGGGCGCGAGGACGGGGTGGCGGCCAAGATCAAGTCCCACCACAACGTGGGCGGCCTGCCCGCGGACATGCGCATGGAGCTCGTGGAGCCGCTGCGCCAGCTCTTCAAGGACGAGGTGCGGCGCGTGGGGGAGGAGCTCGGGCTGCCCGAGCGCATGGTCTGGCGGCAGCCGTTCCCCGGCCCCGGGCTCGCGATCCGCATCGTCGGCGAGGTGACCGAGGAGCGGCTCACGATCCTGCGCCGCGCGGACGCGATCCTGCTCGAGGAGATCCGCCGCGCCGGCCTCTACCGCGACCTCTGGCAGAGCTTCGCCGTCCTGCCCGCGATCCGCTCGGTTGGGGTGCAGGGGGACGAGCGCACGTACGCGTACCCGATCGTCGTCCGCGCCGTCACCTCCGAGGACGCGATGACCGCGGACTGGGCGCGCCTACCCTACGAGGTGCTGGAGGCGATCTCCAGCCGCATCATCAACGAGATCCCCGGCGTGAACCGCGTCGTGTACGACATCTCCTCGAAGCCGCCGGCGACGATCGAGTGGGAGTAGGGAAGGAGGAAGCTGCGATGAGCGAACCCTGGGAGAACGAGGGCTTCGGCGCCGAGAACGACTGGGACGAGGGCGAGGAGAGCCTCTTGAGCGACCTCGAGGAGACTCTCGGCGGGCTCGAGGAGGAGGAGGAGGGGGAGCAGGCGGGCTGGGACGAGCGCGAGGAGGGGTAGCGGGGGCGGGCTCGGGCCAGGCACGCAACCTCTGAGAGGCCTGCCTCCGAGGCCGTCTCCCTGGAAGGATCCGGGCGTGAGCGACGGTCTCCCCGCGGATAAGCGAGCCGCCGATCAGCAGCGGCCCGGTGACGCTGTCGACGGCGTCTACCGGCAGCTCCGCGACCTCATCGTCGAAGGGGCCTTTGCACCGGGGGAGCGGCTCAAGCACGGAGCGCTCGCGCGCCGCCTGGGCACGGGACGGATGCCGGTGCGCCAGGCGCTGCACCGGCTCGAGGGGGAGGGCCTCGTGGTCTCCACGCCGAACCGCGGCGTCCGCGTCGCGCCCGCAGCCATCTCCTACGCCGAGGAGCTGTACGCGGTGCGCCTGATCCTCGAGCCTCCGCTCCTCGCCGCCCTGGCCGGCCGACTGAGCGACGAGGAGCTGGCGCGGATGCACGAGGAGCTCGACCGCATGGAGGCGATCGTCGACCGCGCCGCCGAGTTCCAGGTCGCGCATCGCGACTTCCACATGGTGGCGGCCGCCGACTACTCGAGCCCGTTCATCGCCGACCTCGTCGTCCGGGTGCACCGACACCTCTTCCGCCACCAGCGCGCGTACATGTCCCGGCCGCGCGTCCCAGAGGACTTGGTCGCGATCGACCGCGAGCTGCTCCGCGCCTTGGAGGCCGGCGACGGGCCGCTTGCGCGTGGGATCTACGAGCTGCACCTGATCGACATGGCGATCGGCATGGTGCTGGACGCCGAGCCGGGCCACCGCTTCGGGGTGCTCCTCCGGGTCGCGGCCGCGAACGGGATCGAGATCCACGCGGCCTCCGACGGGCGCATCGCGCGGCCTGCACGCGTGCGCTGGACGGCTCCGCGGGGGCAGCTTCCCCGCATCCGCACGTCCAACATCGCGGCAAGTTGATCAACTTTTTGGGGTGCCCTATGATCGGGGCCGCGTCGCCCAGGGTCGGGCGACACTCCGCGAGAAAGGGGCGCACATGGCCAACTGGCACCGGACCCGGCTCCTGACCGCCTCCGTCGCCACCGCGGTCGCGATCCTCGCGACGTCGGTGGGCGCCTCTGCCTCGAGCGACCGGGCGGGCCGGTCCGAGGCGGGCGCGAAGACGAACCTTCCCCGGAAGACGATCGGGGTAATGGGGCCGATCAACGCCGCCGAGATCATCAAGCTCGGCACCGACGCGACCGTCGCCGCAGCGCAGGCGCTCGGGTGGAAGACGGTCCAGGTCGATCCCCTCGGCGACCCGGCGAAGATGGCCTCGGGGATGACCAGCCTCGTCAACTCCAGGGTCGATGCGATCGTGTTGACGACGATTGAGCCCGCCGTCATCCGCAGCGGGCTGCTCGCCGCCCGGCGGGCGCGCATCCCCGTCATCAACACGCATACCTCCGTCCACTCGTCGCCGCTGCACACCGCCGAGTACTTCTTGGTGCCGCGGAAGGAGTTCGCCGTACTCGAGGCGCGCATGGCGCGTGACCTGCCGCGCGGCTCGGAGATCGGGACGATCAACCTGCCGCAGTTCCTGAACGCGAAGATCGCCGGCGATCTGATCAAGGCCGCTGCGAGGCGCCACGGCTGGAGGATCGTCGCGAGCCACGACACCGACGTGCAGAACGCGGTCGCGGACGTGCAGCGCGCGGTCGGGGACATGATCCGGGCCAACCCCGGCCTCGACGCGATCTGGAGCTGCTGCGACTTCGGTCCGACCGGGGCCATCCCGGCAATCCGTGCGTCGGGCAAGAACCTCAAGGTGTACTCGCTCCACGGGATCCCGTCCTCGATCGCCCAGGCCCGGACGGGCATCGCCGTGCTGGAGGTGGCCGAGTACCAGAAGGGGAGCATCGTGGCGATCGACGAGCTCGCCGCCTACTTCGCCACCGGCGACCCGATCTCCAGGCGGATGCCGGCCCGCTATGCGTACCGGCAGACGCTCGTGGACCGCTCGAACGCGAGCAAGGGCTACCCGTACCCGACCAAGCGGATGCTCGCGCCGTTCATCGCGAAGTGGAAGAGGCTATACAACCTTCCTGCCAGGTGAGCGCGGACTGAGGCGCCCGGAGCCCGAGCGGGGCTCCGGGCGCGCTCGTCGGAAGGAGGCGGAACGCAGCATGAGCACGGCGACCGAACGGCGAGCCGCGCCGTTACCGCGCGCCGAGCGGGGCCGCCTCTCCGCGCGCCGCCTCGCCGAGCGCTGGAGCCTCGTCCTCGCCTTCCTCGCAGCCTTCGTCTTCTTCTCGGCCGCGCGGCCGGACGCGTTCCTGACCTGGGACAACGCGCGGGCGATCCTCGACGACTCCTCCGTGCTCTGCGTGCTGGCGATCGGCGTCACCGTCATCCTGCTCATCAACGAGTTCGACCTCTCCGTCGGCTTCGTCGCCGGCTTGGCCGGCGCTGCGGGCGTGTCGGTCATGGCGTTCCACGGCTGGGGCGCGGGCGCGGCCGTCGCGGTGGCGCTGGCAGCGGGAGCGGCGGCCGGGCTCGCGAACGGCGTCGCCGTCGCCTACCTGCGCATCCCCTCCTTCATCGCGACGCTGGCCGTCGGCTCGATCGCCACCGCGATCGAGCTCGCGATCACGAGGACCGCCATCTTCGAGGGGCTCTCGCCCTCCTACCTCGAGATCGCCACCACGCGCGTCGCCGGCGTCCCCCTCCGCGCGATCATCGCCGGCGGCGTGGCGTTGCTGTTCCTCGTCCTGCTGCGGACGACGGTCTACGGCAGGCATGCCACGGCCGTCGGGGACAACCCGACGGCGGCCCGGCTCGCCGGCGTCCCCGTCGAGCGTGTAAAGGTGCTCGCCTTCGTGCTGGCAGGTCTCACCGCCGGCCTGGCCGCCGTGCTCGTCACCTCCTCGGGCGCGCAGTACTACCCGAACCTGGGCACGGGCTACCTCCTGCCCGCGTACGCCGCCGCGTTCCTCGGCCTCTCCCTCGGCGGCGGCCTGCGCTTCAACGTCCTCGGCAGCTACCTGGGCGTGCTCCTCTTGGGGATGCTGACGACCGGACTGACGATGATGAACCAGCCCTCCTGGACGACCCAGCTCGTCCAGGGTCTCGTGCTCGTCGTGGCCGTGGCCGGCATCGCCCTCCGGCGAAGGGGCGCCGTTGGGCGCTGAAGGGGCCGGCTGGCTGCAGGCGCGAGGCCTCACCAAGGCCTACGGGGGCGTGCTCGCGCTCGCGGACGCGACGCTCGAGCTCCGCGCTGGGGAGCTGCGCGGGCTCGTCGGCGCCAACGGGGCGGGCAAGTCCACGCTCGTGAAGATCCTCACCGGAATGGTCACTCCGACTCGGGGCGAGGTGCTCGTCGGCGGCAGGCGCCTGCGGCTCGGCCGCCCACAGGCGTCGCTCGCCGCCGGCATCGCCTCCGTCCCCCAGGAGCTGGAGATCGCGCCCGGGATGACCGTCGCGGAGAACATCATGCTCGGACACGAGCCGTGCGGCCGGCTGGGGAGGCTCCGTCCGCTGGAGCTGCGGCGGGCGGCACGCCGCGTTCTGGACTCGCTCTCGCTGCCGATCCACGAGGACGCGCGTGCCGGCGAGCTCACCCTGATCGAGCAACGGCTCGTGATGATCGCCCGCGCGCTCTCGCGCGACGCTCGGCTCGTGATCTTCGACGAGCCCACCGCCACGGTGTCGCCTCTCGAGGTCGAGCTGCTGCTGCGGACCGTGCGCACGCTGACCGACCGGGGCGTCGCCGTCCTCTACGTGTCGCACCACCTCGGGGAGGTCGAGCGCATCTGCGATGCGGTGACGGTGCTGCGCGACGGGCGGGTCGTCGCCGAGCTCCCGGGCGAGCAGGCGACGCACGACCGGCTCGTGGAGCTGCTCGTCGCGGGCACGGGTCGGCGACAGAGTGCACGCGAAGCCCGCTCCGAGCCGGGCGTGGTGATCCTCTCGGCCAGGGGGCTCGCCGACGAGCGGCTACGCGGCGTCGACGTCGACCTCAGAGCGGGCGAGATCGTCGGCGTGGCCGGGCTCGTCGGCTCCGGTGCCCGGGAGCTCCTGCTCGCGCTCGCCGGCGCTCTGCCGCACCGCGGCCGGATCCAGCTCGGGGCCCAAGTGCTCCGTCCAGGCTCCACCCCAGCCGCCGTCTCCTCGGGAGTCGCTTTTCTGCCGGGCGATCGGAGCCTTGGAACATTTCCGAGCTCTTCGGTCCGGCACAACGTGAGCCTCTCTTCGCTCCCGCGTCACGCTGCGGGCCCGTTCGTCCGGGCACGCCGCGAGCGCGCAGCGGTCGCCTCGGTGCTCCGGCGCGTGGGTCTCTCCGCCCGCCCGGAGCAGCGCATCGCCGAGCTCTCGGGCGGGAACCAGCAGAAGGCGCTCGTCGCGCGAGCCGTCGCCTCCGAGGCACGTGTGCTGCTGCTCGACGACCCGACGGCAGGCGTGGACGTGCTCACCCGGCCCGAGATCCATGCGCAGATCGTGAGCCTCGCGCGCGCGGGCGCGGCCGTGCTCCTCGTCTCCACGGACCTCGAGGAACTCGTTCAGCTCTCGGACCGGATCCTCGTCCTCGAGCGGGGCGCGGTGGTCGACGAGCTGCGCGGACCGAACCTCACGCCTGCGCTCGTGCTCGCGGCGATGACGCGGAGCAGGCTCCAGCCCTCACCAACGGAGAAGGAGGTACCAAGATGACCGAGATCCAAGCGCCCCCGCCGCCCGTGGTCGCCGACGTGGAGCCCGAGGAGGTGGCGGAGGGGGTGTTCGTCATCCCGGACGGGCGTGTCCCGCTCGTCCCGAACGTCGGCTTTGTGCTCGGGGAACGGGAGGCGCTCGTCGTGGACACGGGGATGGGCCCTCGCAACGGCCGCCGCGTGCTCGAGAAGGCCCGCGCGCTCACCGATCGGCCGCTCGTCCTGACGACCACGCACTTCCACCCGGAGCACGCGTTCGGCGCCCAGGCCTTTTCGGAGGCGCGCTACGTCTGCAACCGCTCCCAGCGGGACGAGCTCGAGCGCAAGGGGGCGCCGTACCTGGAGATGTTCCGCGGGTTCGGCGAGGCTGTGGCCGAGCAGCTCGAGGGGGTGGAGCTCGTCCCGGCGCCGGAGGTGTACGACGACCGGGCGAGCCTCGATCTGGGGGGTGTAACGGCGGAGCTGCGCACGTTCGGGAAGGCGCACACGCTCGGCGACGAGGTCGTCTTTCTCCCCGAGCGCCGCGTGCTGTTCGCGGGCGACCTCGTGGAGACGCGCTTCTTCCCGATCTTCCCCTGGTTTCCCCCCGACGACGCGGACGTCAGCGGCCTCGCCTGGATCGAGGTGCTCGCCCGGCTCGAGGCGCTCGAGCCGGAGGTCGTGGTGCCCGGCCATGGGGAGGTCGGGGGCGTGGAGCTCGTCCGCGCTGTGCGCTCGTACCTGGAGGACGTGCGCGAGCGCGTGCGCGCGGCCTCCGCCGAGGGGCGCTCCGCGGAGGAGGTCGTGGAGCTCCTAGAGCCGGAGATCCGCGCTGCGTATGCCTCCTGGGACGCGCCCGAGTGGATCCGCTTTGCCGTCCTCTGCTTCCACCACGAGCTTCGTGGCTGACGGGCCCGACCGCCTCGCGCGCGGCCGAGCCGCGTACGCGAGCCAGCTCCGGCTCTCCGAGGAGGAGGCGGTCGGCCGGCTCGAGCGCACGCTCGGCGCCCGCATGGCTTCTGAGGCGATCCACGCGGCGGGCGCGGCCTGGGTCGACGATTGCCTCTCGCTCCGGGACCGCAGCCTGGTCGTGGTCGCGGCCCTTGCCGCGCAGGGCGGCGTCGAGGAGCGCCTGCGGGTCCACACGCGCTGGGCGCTCGACCACGGGGTGACGCCGGACGAGCTCGAGGCGCTCTGCACGCTCCTCGCCGTCTACGTCGGCTACCCGAGGGCGTCCGTGGCGATGGAGGCGATCCGCGCCGTGCTCGAGGAGGAGGGGGCGGGCGCTTAGGAGGATCAGAAGACGGAGAAGCCGCGCAGCCCCTCCGGCTCCTCCTCCCGCACCTCCACCCGGTCGACGCGCGCCCCCCGCGGCCCCTCCCGGCAGAAGGCGACGAGTCGCTCCACCGCCTCCGGCTCGCCCTCGAACACGGCCTCCACGGTGCCGTCCCAGTTGTTGCGGATCCAGCCCGCGACCCCGGCCTCCTGGGCGCGCCGGCGGGCGGTGTCGCGGAAGAAGACGCCTTGGACGCGGCCGTGGACGAGCACGTGGCGGCGGACGGTCACAGGGAAACGATGCCGTGCGGGTCGATCTCCACGCGCACCCGCTCGCCGGGGGCGGGGTGGTCGAGGGCGGCGACCGCCGCCTCCAGCGTGCGGCCGTCGTCGAGCCGGACGAGGAGGCGGACGGTCGGGCCCTGGCGGACGGCCGCCTCGACGACGCCGTCGCCGCGCGCGCCGTCCGCGGCCCGCGCCACGCGCACCGCCTCCGGCCGCACCACCCGGCCCTCCCAGACGTTGCGCAGGCCGAGGAAGCGGGCGACGTCCTCGTCCGCGGGGCGCGCCCAGAGCTCGTCCGCCGTGCCCGTCTGCACGATCCGCCCCGCGCGCATCACCGCCACCCGGTCGCCGAGTGCGAACGCCTCCGCCTGGTCGTGGGTGACGTAGAGCGCGGTCACGGAGAGCTCCGCGAAGATGCGCGCGAGGTCCTCGAGCAGCCGGTCGCGCAGGCGGCGGTCGAGGGAGCCGAGCGGCTCGTCGAGGAGGAGCACGCGCGGCTCGGGGGCGAGCGCGCGCGCGAGCGCCACACGCTGCTGCTCGCCGCCCGACAGCGTCCCGATCGAGCGGCGCTCGAAGCCGGCGAGGCCGACGAGGGCGAGCAGCTCGCGGACGCGGCGCTCGATCGCCTCCCGCGGGTCGCCGCGCATGCGCAGCCCGAAGGCGACGTTGCCGAAGACGTCCCGGTGGTGGAAGAGGGCGTGGTCCTGGAAGACGAGCCCGATCCCCCGCCGGTGCGGGGGCACGGGCGCGAGGTCGCGCCCGTCCAGGAGCACGCGGCCCGCGTCCGGGCGCTCGAGGCCCGCGATCACGCGCAGGAGCGTCGTCTTCCCGCAGCCGCTCGGCCCGAGCACGCTCACCACCTCCCCGTCCGCCACCTCGAGCGAGGCCCGGTCGAGCGCGAGCGTCGCGTCGAAACGGACGGTCACGTCCTCCACCCGGAGCGCGCTCACACCCACCCTCCGCGCCGGACGCGGACCCGGTCGACGAGGAAGACGGAGAGCGCGGTCACCGCCATCAGGATCACCGCCAGCGCGCTCGCCTGCGCCGCGTTCAGCTCCCCGGGCCGGCCGAGGAAGCGGAAGATGGCGACGGGGAGGGTGGGCGCGTCCGGGCGGGCGAGGAAGACGGTCGCCCCGAACTCGCCGAGCGAGATCGCGAACGCGAAGCCGGCGGCGACGGCGAGCGCGCGGGAGGCGATCGCGAGGTCGATCTCCCGCCGCACCCGCCCGGGGGGCGCGCCGAGCACGGCCGCCGCCTCCCGCTGGCGAGGGTCGATCGCGCGCAGGGTGGGGGCGACGACGCGCACGACGAAGGGGATGGCGACGAGCGCCTGCGCCACGGGCACGATCCAGGGCTCGGCCCGGAAGTCGAGCGGCGGCGTGTCGAAGGCGATGACGAAGCCGAAGCCGAGCATGGCCGCGGAGGCCCCGAGCGGGAGCATGAGCAGGCCGTCGAGGAGCGGCGAGCCGCGGGGGGAGGCGACCGCGAACGCGGCCAGCCCGCCCACGAGGAGCGCGATCGCGGTCGCCCCGGCCGCGTACAGGAGCGAGTTGGCGACCGCCTCCCAGGGAGCCGCGAGCAGCGCCGCGGTCGGCCGCGCGAGCGCCCGGTAGGCCTCGAGCGACCACCCGCCGCCCAGCTCGAGCGAGCGCCGGACGAGGGCGGCGACCGGCGCCCCGAGGAAGAGGGCGAGCCCGCCCAGGGCGGCGGCGACGGTGGCCCGCTCGCCGAGCGTGCGCGGGCGGCGGAGCACGTCGCGCTCGGCGCGCTGCCCGCCCGTCCCCGCCGTGCGCGCCTCCAAGCGCATCGCGACCCAGACGACGGCGGCGACGAAGGCGAGCTGGACGAGCGCGAGCAGGGCGGCGGTGCGCAGGTCGTAGAGCCGCACCGCCTGGTTGTAGATCTCCGCCTCGAGCGTCGCGTACCCGGGCCCGCCGAGGATGAGGACGATCCCGAAGGAGGTGAAGCAGAAGAGGAAGACGACGACCGCGGCGGCGGCGAGCGCGGACGCGAGCAGCGGCAGCGTCACCTCCCGGAAGCGGCGGGCGGGGCCGGCGCCGAGCGTGGCCGCCGCCTCCGACACCCGCCGGTCGAGGCTCGCCCAGAACGTGCCCACGATCCGCACCACGACCGCCACGTTGAAGAAGGCGTGGGCGAGGAGCACGGGCAGCCAGCCGCGCTCGAGCCGCTCGGGGAGGACGGCGAGGAAGGCGAGCGCGACCACCACCGTCGGCAGGACGAAGGGGACGACGACGAGCGCGCGCGCGAGCGCGCGGCCCGGGAAGTCGAAGCGCCCGAGCGCGTAGGAGGCGGGGAGGGCGAGCGCGAGCGTGAGCGCGGTGGAGGCGAGCGCCTGCCAGACCGTGAACCAGAGCACGTCCCGCAGCAGGGGGTCGGCGAGCGCGTCGAGCGCGCTCTGTCCCGCCTCCGAGCGCAGCCCCCGCTCCACGATCGCGGCGAGCGGGTAGGCGAAGAAGAGGGCGAGGAAGGCGAGCGGCCCCCCGTACGCGAGCAGCCGCCAGGCGCGCTCGCTCAGCGGAGCACGACCCGTGTCCACTCGTCGAGCCAGCGCTCCCGGTTTCGCTCGATCTGCTCGGGCGGAAGCTCGAGCGGGTTCTCGGGGACGACCGCGTACTTGACGAACTCGGGCGGCAGCTTGGCCTCCCGGTTGACGGGGAAGACGAACATGGTAAGCGGGATGTCCTCCTGGAAGCGACGGGAGAGCATGAAGTCGATCAGCTTTCGCGCCCCCTCCTCGTTCCTGGCGCCGCGGAGGACGCCCGCGAACTCGATCTGCCGGAAGCAGGAGTCCTCGACGACCGCGGTCGGCGCCTCCTTCGGCCGGGGCGTGCGGAAGATCACCTCCGCGGGCGGGCTCGAGGCGTAGGAGACGACGATCGGCCGGTCGCCCTTGCTGCCCGCGGCGCCGGAGAAGCGGGCCGTGTACGCCTCCTCCCAGCCGTCCACGACGAGCACGTCGTTGGCGCGCAGCGCGCGCCAGTAGTCGAGCCAGCGGTCCTCGCCGTAGCGCGCGATCGTGGCGAGCATGAAGGCCAGGCCGGGGGTGGAGGTGGCGGGGTTCTCGACCACGAGCAGGCGCTTGTAGCGGGGCTTCGCGAGGTCGTCGAGCGAGCGGGGCGGCGCGATCCCGCGCTCCGCGAACCAGGCCTTGTCGTAGTTGAGGCACACCTCGCCGTGGTCGATCGGGGTCACCCGGTGCTCGGGGTCGAGGACGAAGCGCTCGTCCACGTTCTCCAGGCCGGGCGACTCGTAGGGCTCGAAGAGGTCGCCCTCGAGGCCGCGGGTGAGCAGGTTGTTGTCGATCCCGAAGAGCGCGTCCCCTTGCGGGTTCCCCGCGGTGAGGAGCGCTTTCGTCACCATCTCCCCGGCGTCGCCGGCTTGGAGGATGCGCAGCTTGAAGCCGCTCTCCTTCTCGAACGCGCGCCGCGCGTCCTTCGAGATCACGAACGAGTCGTGCGTGACGAGGACGACCCGGGTCGGCTTCTCCCCGCCGCCGCCGCAGCCCGCCGCAAGCAGGAGGGCGGCGAGGCTGGCGAGCGCGAGGCGGACGATCGTCGGTGCTCGCATGGCTAGCTCCTTTCCTCGGGACCCGGGCGCACCGCGAGGAGGAGGCCGCGCGCGACGGCGACGCGGGCAGTCGCCGCGACGAAGAGGTTGGAGACGCCGCGGCTCGAGCCCGCCTCCAGGCGCTCGCCCGCGAGCGGGTAGGCGAGCCCCTCGGTGGTGACGCCCTCGGCCGCGCCGTGCAGCGCGAGCAGGGAGACGAGCTCGCCCGGCGTGCCGCCGAGCGTCCGCTCCCCGCGGATCACGTGCACCTGCGCGGGGCCGATCCAGGCGTCGAGCTCCGCCCCGGCATAGCGCTCCAGCCCGAGCACGTGCACGAGCGAGAGCAGGTGGTCGAGGCGGCCGCGGTCTCCGGCCAGGACGAGGATCCGCTGCGGCGCGAGCGCGAGCGCCGCGTCCAGCGCGAGCTCGAGGTCGGTCGCGTCCTTCTCCGCCGGATGCTGCTCGACGCGGATGCCTGCCACCTCGGCGGCCGCCACCGCCTCGGGCGAGGCCGAGTCGAAGTCCCCGACGGCGAGGGCGACCTCGAGCCCGAGCGCGCGCGCGTGCTCGAGCCCTCCGTCGGCGGCGACGACCGGCGCCCCGGGTGGCACGGCCCGCGCCGCCTCCGGGCGCGGCGCCTCCCCGCCCGCGACCACGACCACGACGTCCTCTGCCACGCGCTCCTTCCTCCGCCGGTATTACCCGGATCAGGTTCGACGGGTCGGCGGCGCGCTCCAGCCGCCCTCTCAGCCCGGTTGCCCCGAGCTCCCCACTGACGCTTGCCGACATCGTATCGGGGAGGCGTTTGTCGCGGCGCCGGCAGCCGCCCACTCGCGCGTGTCGCGCCGCGTCGGGAGCGAAGAGCACGGACTGCTCGACCGGAGTCGCCTTCCGGCGAGCGCTCGCCCGTCTGGCGACCCCAGACGCTGCAGCGCTCGTCCTGAAGCTGCTCGACACGACGGTCGCCATCGACCACCTGCGCGGCGCCGAGCCGGCGCGTGCGCTCATCCGCCGGCTGCTCGAGGGCGAGGAGCGGATCGCGGCGAGCGAGGTCGTCCGCTTCGAGCTGCTCGCGGGCGTTCGTGGAGACGAGCTCGAGCCCCTGGAGGACCTGGGTTCGACGCTGACCTGGGTTCCGGTGTTCGAGGCCCCGTGGCTCGGGCTGCCGGCTCGCTCGCCCGCCGCTACCGGGCCGCGTTCGCGGGGATCGGCGACGCCGACTACCTGATCGCGGCGACCGCGCTGCTCCTCGACGCCGATCTGCTCACGACCAACGTCCGCCGCTTCCCGATGCTCGAGGGCCTGCAGCCTGCCTACTGAGCTCGCTCAGGGCTCGTGGCGGCGCCCGGACGCAGCGAGCGAGGCGCGGCACCCGCAGCGGCGTTCGTGCGCAGGATGCGGAGCAGCTCCTCCTCGTCCTTGAAGCGCCAGCGCTCGCGCGTTCCTGCGCGCTCGACCACGCCGTGCAGTCGTGGTGGCTCCTCCGCGCCGGTGCGGTTCTCCGGCGTCCAGATGCGCACGACGAATGTCTCCATCTCCGCACCTCGTGCTCGAGGTCTGGGCGTGTCCGCCGGAGGAGGAGGCCTTCGCGCCCCCTCCTCCGGCGGCGCTCTCCTACTTCACCGTGGTCGCGATCGTCGCCGAGTTGTTCGCCGGGTTGGGATCGGGCGTGCTGCTCGCCACGCTCGCCGTGTTGGAGACGGTCGTCTTCCTGACGACGACCCTGACGACGATCTGCGCCGTCTCGTCCTCGCCGTTCGGCAGGAAGCCGAGATCGCAGACGACCGTCCCCGTCGATCCGACCGGCGGCGTCAGGCAGCTCCCTTTGCTCGGCTGCGCGCTGACGAAGCGCGTCTCCGGCGGGAGCGGGTCGGTGACGACCACGTCCGCGGCGTTCGAGGGCCCGGCGTTCTGCACCGTGATCGTGTACGTGAGCGGGCGGCCCTTCCGGACGACGTCGGGGCTCGCCGCCAGGCCGAGGGCGAGGTCGGCCGAGGGCAGCGTCTGCCAGGCGGGGTCCTCGTCGAAGGCCCCCTCGTTGCTCAGGTTCGTCTGCCCGGAGCCGTCCGCGTTCATGACGTAGACCTGTTGGGCGGAGGCGTTGAAAGACCTCGTGAAGGCGATCTTCGACCCGTCCGGCGACCAGGCGGGGTCGAAGTTGAGCGTCGCGTCGTTCTGGCTCAGGTTCGCCTGCCCGGAGCCGTCCGCCGCGTTCATGACGTAGACCTCGAGGTTGCCGTCGCGGTCGCTCGTGAAGGCGATCTTCGACCCGTCCGGCGACCAGGCGGGCTGGAGGTCGGCCGCCGCGTTGTCGCTCAGGTTCGCCTGCCCGGAGCCGTCCGCGTTCATGACGTACACCTCGAGGTTGCCGTCGCGGTTGCTCGTGAAGGCGATCTTCCCGTTCTCTCCCGGGAAGGCCGCTCCGGCCGCTCCCGCCCCGCTCAGGGCGGCGGCCGCGGCCGCCGTCAGCGCTGCGAGCAGCGCCGCGCGCTGGCTGGCGACGTACGCGCGCATCTGTCCCTCCTCTCGCGTCGATGACTCGCTCACCCCTGCAGCCTCCCGCCGCGCGTCAGAAAACCGTCAGACAGGAGACAGACCCGCATCGCGGAGCGGCGGACAGCCGCACGAGCCGGCTGTCCGCCGCGTCCTCGAGCTCAGTACGGCCTGTCCCCGGACCGATACGCCCGCAGCCGGAGCGCGCCCCCCAAGGGGTCGGTGACAGCGGTCACGTAGTCGCCCTCGGCGTGCGTCGACGGCACCTGCGCCAAGTCGAGCGAGGTCGCGTGGGGTGCGTCGTGCGACGACACCTGATCCGGGCTGATGGAGCCGTTCGCGTTGCGGCGCGCGTCCCAGGCGACGAGCTGGACGTCGTTCTCCCCGTCCCGTACGGCCGTCATGACCCCGGCGACGCCGAGCGGGGCGACGCCGAGATCGACCGCTTCGATGCCGGTGTTGACGACGCCCGCGTTGACCGGGCCCCCGTCCACGCCGACCCGGTAGAAGCGAATCTCCAGCTCACCAACCGTCCGGAACGCCGTCGCGTAGTACGCGGGCGTGAAGAGCTCGCCCTCGAAGGTCCTGTTCACGAGGAACGGCGAGATCTCGATGTTCTCCCGAATTCCCGCCTGCGCGAGCTCGCCCAGGAGGCTGATCTCGCCCGATGCCGGATCGACCCCCCAGACACCGTGCACGAGGAGCTCGGGCCCCTGCGTTCGCGCCGCGGTGACCGCGCGATGCCCGGTGAAGATGTCGGGTTGGAGCGGGCCGGCCATCGACACCTCGTCGTACACGCGTGACGCGTCCTTGTGGGTGTCCAGCTCGGTGAGCCCGGATCCGGACAGTCGCCACGACTTCAGAACGAGCGCGCCGTCCGGATCGGTGAACGCGGTGAGGAACACGTCGCTGTAGACGGGCTGCAGGTCCATGGTGACCGCCGGCCCGGCCTTGACTCCGGAGGCGCGGAGCGCGAGCGCTCCGAACCCGTCCTGCGACCACCGCGAGAGGTTGACGTTCGACCCCTTACGAGACGCGAGGACGATCTCCCCGAACGGCATGTACGCAACCGCCACGTCGCCGACCGGCCCTGGCCTCCGCCCGCGCCCCTCGGCGGCGACTCGGATCGGGGGAGAACCTCCTCGTCCAGCTTGGCGATCGTCGAGCTGTCGACGTCGGGCCCCCAGGAGACGAGCTTGATCGGTCCGGTCGTTGGAAGCACCGCGCTCAGACAGCGGCTGCTCGAATGGCACGCGAGGTCGTGCCGCTCGGCAGTGCCGACGCCCACGCTCGCTCCGCGCTCGTCGGGATGGAAGATCGTGCCGAAGCCGTAGTCGAACATCGCCCGCTCCTCACCGAACACCCCTTGCATGAAGGCAACCACGACGCGCCGGCCGATCCTCTTGGCGCTGATCGCCTGGCAGCCCTGGTTCGGGCCGTTGCAGTTTGTCGTCCCTCCCCCCTTCAGGCCTTCCCAACCCGGGTAGGGGAAGCCCCAGTTCCAGCTGTACGTCTTGGTCCCGTTCGGGCCCTGCGACGTGTCCGTGTAGGCCCCCTCGAACCCGATGACCTCGCCGAAGTGCGGGTGCGCCTCGAGGCCGTGGTTGATGATCTCGGCGAGCTCGCGGGCGGTCGTGTAGTGGTCGAGGTCCTCGGGAGCCGGGTTCGGGTTCACGGAGCTTGGAGGATCGTCCCAGCCGTTCGCGCTTGTGAAGTGCGTGTCGGCGAGCCCGATCTCGACGGCGTGCTGGTTCATCCGCTCGACGAAGTCGCGCCCGTCGATGACCTTGTCGCCGTTCGTGTCCTCGCCGTAGGCCTTTGCCACGTGGTAGGCGATCGCCCAGGACGCGTCGTTCCCGGACGGGTACATCATCCCGCGGATCAGCGTCTCGAGGCTGACCACCTCGCCCGGCTCGAGCGTCACGCAAGCGCTCCCGACCTGCCAGGGTTGGGCATTTCCGAACTGGTCCAAGCTAATCGCGTTGCCGTTCGCGTCGAACATGCACCCGGGATCGTTGTCGTCGGCCATGACGCTGTTCGGCGGCTCCAGGGAGGCCGCGAAGTCGTCCACGCTCACTTGGTCGTTCAGGTAGACGACGCCGTCTGCGACCGCGTGCAGGGTCACGTCGAGCGTCATCAGCTTCGTCGTGCTCGCCATCGCCGTCCGTTCGTCGGGGCGAATCCCGAAGAGGGTGCCCTCGCTCGTGTCCAGCCCGAACAGCGGGTCTCCTATGAACGCGTGCTGGGCGGTGACGGTTGGAACGACGATGTGCGCTCCGGCGGCGGGCACGAGCCCGACGAGCGCCAGGCTCGCCACGCCGGCGGCGATCGCCATGGAGGTCCGCGCGCGTTTCATGGTGTTCTCCCTTCCGTGCGGGCAGCGTCTCCAGACAGCCTCTCGGCGAGCGTCAGAAAACCGTCAGACAGGTGTCAGGCGTGTGCGGCCGGGAAGGGCGACGGCTCGACGCCGATCTCCTCCATGCGCGCCACGTACGTCCCGTACTGGCGCCGCGCGCTGCCGTGCCGGCCGGCGCGGGCGAGCACGCGCACGAGCTCGAGGTGGGCGCGCTCGTCGTAGGCGTCGCGCTCGAGGATGCGCAGCAGGTAGCGCGCGGCCGCGTCCGGATCGCCCGCCTCGGCGGCCTCCTCGGCGAGGGCGCGGGCGACGGCGAGGTAGGCGTCTCGCGCGTCCTCCCGGGGCGGCACCGCCCACTCCTCGTAGACGTCCTCGAGCAGGTCGCCCGCGTACGCGGCCTCGGCGGCGAGCAGGAGCTCGCGCGCCTCCGCCCGCCGCCCCTCGGCTCGGAGGGCGAGGCCCGTGCGGGCGCCCGCGAGGAAGTCCTCGAGGTCGACCGCGACGTGAGCCAGGTCGAGCGAGATCGCCTGCCGCTCGCCGCGGACGAAGCGCTCGGGATGATGGCGCCGCTCGGGGTCGAGCACGCCGCGGAGCGCGCTCAGCGCCACCGACAGGCGGTGCCCGAGCCGGCTCGGGTCGCCGCGCGGCCACAGCGCCTCCATCACCACCTCGCGAGGAACCAGCCGCCCGCGGCGGGCGACGAGGATCTGGAGGAGGTCGCGCGCCTTCTTCGACCGCCACTCCCGCGACAGCATAGGGCGGCCCTCGCGGAGGACGGAGAAGCCGCCGAGCGCTCGGATCTGCAGCGGCACGGGATCGGCGGGCGGGAGCGCGGCGAGGAGGCCCGCCGAGGCGCCGTCCACCCGGACGCCGTGCCCCCGGAGACGGCCTAGCGCGAGCGACTCGCGCTGGCGGTCGCGGGCCAGGCGGGCGAGGGCGAGCGCGACCTTGGCCTCCCCGAGCGGGCTCCCGATCTCGCGCCAGATGGCCAGCGCCTCCTCCAGCGGCCGGGTCGCACCGGACGGCTCCGGAGACGAGAGCGCCTCGAGCTCGAGCGACTCCGCAAGCCCTGCGCGGTCACCTCGCTCGCGCGCCGCGGCAGCCGCCTCCGCGGCCGCGGCCGCCGCGAGGCCGCGCTCTCCGAGGGCGAGCAAGACCCAGCCGCGGGACAGGAGCGCGAAGACGACCGCGTGGCCCGAGGCGCGGCCCCGTTCCACCGCCTTCTCGGCGAGAAGCGTCGCGCGCTCGAGGTCGTCGACGGCGAGCACGCGCGCCAGGTTCGCCTCCGCGTACGCGAGCACCTGGACGTCGTCGGCCTGCTCGGCGCCGCGCGCCGCGAGCTCGAGGGCCGAGCGTGCGAGCGCACGGTCGCCGCGCTCGCGGTAGACCTCGCCGATCTCCATCAGCGCGCGGAAGGCGCGACTCGACCCGTAGCGCTCGTAGATCGACCTGGCCGCCTCGAAGTTCGCGATCGCGAGGTCGAGCTCTCCGAGGTAGAAGCGCGTCTCCCCCCGCTTTAAGAGAGCGAACGCGAGCGCGAGGGGAACCCCGGCCACCTCCGCGAGCCGGATCACGGGCTCGAGCTCGGCGAGCGACTCGTCGTACCGTCCCTGCTGCAGCAGGTGCGCGACGTGGTTCGAGCGGATGCGGATCGTCTGCAGCACGTCGCCGGCCGCCTCGGCCGCCTCGAGCCCGAGCCGGTAGTGCTCCTCCGCATGCGCGGGATCCGTCCGCAGCGCCAGCACCATGCAGACGTTGTGCGCGGCCGCGAGCGCGCGGGCGTCGCCGGCTGCCTGCGCGCGCTCGAGCGCATGCGCCGCCGCCTCCCGCGCCTCGTCGAGATGACCGCGGCTGAGCTGCGCGGAGGCGACTCCCCCCAAGAGGAGCGCCTCCTCCCGGGGATCGCGGCCGTCGACGCGCCCGCGCAGGTACTCCTGGAGCGCGCGCTCCGGCTCGCCGCGGTCGAAGTGGATGCGGCCGATGCGCCACGCGAGTCCGGGCGACAGCTCCTCCTCCTCACCTGCCGCCCGGCGGTAGCAGGCGAGCGCCGCGTCCCAGTCGCCCAGGGCATGCGCCTCTCCGGCGATCTGCTCGAGGTGCGCATCCCGCTCGGGTGCCGGGACGAGCTCGACCGCGCGGACGACGTCCTCCACCGTCCCGCCCGCGAGCAGGCCGGCTCCCTGCCGCGAGAGGAGGCGGACGATCCCCGCCCGGTCGCGGGCGGCGACGCTGCAGCGGAGCGCATCGGCGTGCCGTCCCTGTTCGCCGAACCAGCGGGCGGCGCGCAGCCGCAGACGCCGCAGCTCCCGGGCGGGGACCGGCATCCGCTGCAGGAGGAAGTCGCGCAGCAGGGCATGCAGCGTGTAGAGGTCCGCACCTTCTCCCTCCGCCTGGACGAGGAGCCCTCGCCTGGCCAGGGCGGCGAGGATCTCGCGGGCGCCGTGAACCCCGAGCGCCTCGCAGAGGGCGGGGTCGACGCGGTCGAGCCAGGCGATGCGCCGCAGGAGGTCGCGGGCCTCGGCCGGCTCCGCGTCGAACACCTCCTCCGCGACGTACTGGAACAGCGGCCCCTGGGGCCGCTGGAGCCGCTCGAGCGCCTCCCGCCGAGCTCCCCGCGGCACGTGCTGGAGCGCCTCGACCGCGAGCCGCACTTCCGCGGGCCAGCCCCCGGTGGCGTCGTGGAGCGCCCCTGCGAGCTCCTGCTCCTCCTCGCCGAGCGTCCGGGCGACGAGCGCCGCCACCTCGTCGCGGGTGAAGGCGAGGTCGCCCGCGGCCAGCTCGAGCAGGTCGCCGCGGCCGCGAAGGCGGGCAGTCCGGAAGGGCGGCTCCGCCCGGGAGGCGAGGACGAGGTGGAGGGTCGGCGGCGCGTGCAGGCAGAGCGCCTCGACGAGGCGCGACGCCGGGGGGTCGCCGAGCTGGTGGAGGTCGTCGAGCACGAGGACGACGTCGTGGCGCGCGTGCTGCTCGAGCTTCTCGCACAGGTACGCGGCGAACGCATCCGCGCTCGCGACCTCGCTCCCCACCGCCGCCTGCAGGGGGTCCTCCACGAGCTCCGGTACCGCGGTACGGAGCGCGTCGCCGATCCGCTGCGCGAGCACGGGGAGCTTCGCGTCCTCCCCCCGGATCGTGTGCCAGGCGCACCGGAGCTCCTCGGACCAGGAGGCGAGCAGCGTGGTCTTGCCGTATCCCGCCCCGGCCACGAGGACCGTCAACCGCTTGCCGAACGCCCCGTCGAGCCGACGTTCGAGCGCGGGACGTTCGATCAGCGGCGACGCCGGCGCTACGCCCGTGACGCCCGTCGCGCGGATCGTCCACCTCCCACCTGTCTCGGCCTGGACGGCAGCCCGCGGGGAGGGAGAGTTCAACGTGCGCGTCCGGCCGTGGGGCGCGACGCCGGTGATTGAATGGCGCGATCGTGGCGATCTCGTACCCGGTCCGGCGCAACACCCTTCTCCTCAGCGTCTGCTTGGTGCTGCTCTCGGGCGTGCTCCAGCTCGCGGTCGCGGTCGCCACGATCACGCTCGTCCTCGTCACCGGGATCGAGTCCATCCTCGGCCTCGGCCCGGCGATCTTCCTCACCGCGGGCGCCCTCGCGGCGCTGCCGGCCGGGCGGCTCATGGACCGGCTCGGCCGCGTGCCCGTGATCGCGGGCGGGTTCGTCGTGGGGATGGCTGGCTGCCTCCTGACCGCGCTCGGCTGCGTGGTCGACTCGGCGCTGCTCGTGATCCTCGGCTTCCTGGGCGTCGGCGGGATGAACGGGGCCGTGCTCCTCGCGCGAACGGCGGTCGCGGACATGTACCCGGAGGAGCGGAAGGCGCGCGCGATCTCCTACGTCCTCTTCGGGGCGCTCTTCGGGGCCGCGCTCGGGCCGCTCGTCTTCCGGCCGCTGTTCGTGGGGAAGGAGCTGGAGCTCGACGCGCTGGTCGTGCCCTGGCTCGCCGCGGGCGCGATCGCTCTCGGCGGGCTCGTCGTCGCGCTGCTCATCCGCCCGGACCCGCGCACGATCGCGCTCGAGCTCGATCTCGCGGACGAGAACGCGGCGCCGCCCGCCCCGCCCGCTCCGCTCCGCGACCTGCTCCTGCGGCCGGGGGTCCCCTCGGCGGTGCTCGCGGCGCTCGCGAGCTTCGCGGTGATGGTGGCGGTGATGAACCTGAGCGGCTACGTCGTCATCGGGCACCGGCACGAGCAGGCCGACGTCTTCACCGTGATCAGCCTGCACATCGTCGGCATGTACGCCCTCGTGCTGGTCATCGGCGAGCTGATCGACCGCGTCGGGCGCCGGCAGTGCCTGATCGGGGGGCTGGCGATCATGTCCGTCTCGACGGTGATGCTCGCCTGGGTCGAGTCGATCGCCGGCATGTCGCTCTCGCTCTTCCTGCTCGGGCTCGGCTGGAACCTCTCCTACGTGGCCGCGACCGCCGAGCTCGTGTCGCACGCGACGCCGGTCGAGCGCGGCCGGCTGGTGGGCGCGACCGATCTGATCGCCGGCCTGCTCGCGGCCGCGCTCGCGCTGCTCGGCGGCGCGGCGTACTCGGAGTGGGGCGTGGCCGCGGTGGCGGTGGGCGCGACGGTGGGGGTGGTCGCGCCGGCGCTCGTGATCCTGCTCGCGCGGCGGGCCCCGCCGGCCGCGGCGCCCGAGCCCGTTTCCTAGAGCGAGTGGGGGCGCCTTCCGGCGCCCCCTTCAGGTTTCGCAGCACCTCCGCCAGGCGCTACTTGTTGTGGATAACCACGTTGCCGTTGCCCAGCAATGTCTTAGGGACGGTCTTGTAGAGAACGCCGTTCTTGTCGTAGACCCGCAGGATCCCGTACGAATCAGAGCCGGCGCCGGAGTTCGCGTTCGTGTCCTCCACCGTCGCTGAGAACGTGGCGTTGCCGTCGCCGTAGAGCTGCATGCCGTCGCTTGCTCGGTTGATCTGGATCGTGCACTTACCCTCTAGCGTGGCGCTGAACGGATACGACGATCCGCTGAACTTGAGCGCGGTCAGCGAATTGCTCTTGATGACGTAGTCGGCGAGGACGCCGCTGTACAGGCCACGGTACACGTACACCATCTGGCCTTGCGGCTGACCCTTCTTGTTGTAGCGTCCGTTGAAGCCGAAGTTGCCCTTGCCGTTGCCACCTCCGGCCGGATCCACGATCCAACCGCCGCCCGTGACGAACTGACCGCTGTTCTGGTAGAAGGCGATGACTGCCGTCTGGGCATTCGGCGCCGTGTACCAGAGGTTCGTGTCCCCGTTCGCCGTGTTGTTGTCGTCGACGACTCTCGCGACGACGCAGTATGTGTTCTCGCTCGAGGACGTGTATTGCGCGGTGGCCGTGCCGATGCCGTCTCCGGTCGTGCCGGTGTCGGAGACCTGGCCGAACAACACACTCGTCGGCGTGCCGCTGCACGAGAGGCCCGAGTAGATGTCGAATTCCACCCACATCTTCGTGATGTCACCGATCGTGCCGCCCGGCTCGGCATTCGTCCCGACGTAACCGCTTGCTGCGCTGTCCCAGACCGTCGCCCGTAACGTCAGGTTGTTGTTGATCTGCGCAATCGTTTCGCCCGTGTACTCGATGGCGGCGTTCTCCTGCATCACGATGATCGTGATGTCCGTAAAGTCGGAGTGGCTCCCGGGTCCGGTCCCGTCGCTCACGGTTACCCGTACGACGTAGGTCGCGGCTTCGACCAGCGGGTTACCCGACAGCGTCCAAGTGCGCGAGTTTCCAACGGTCGAAGCGACGGCAAGCGAGAGTCCAGTCGGAAGACCGCTGCTGAACGCTCCGCCGCTCTTGTTGAAGCTCGTCGTCGCGCTGAGCCCAGATCCCACGGTGTCGAGATCCGTCGCCGTGACAGTCACAGGCGCGATCGCATCGGTGTACTGGACGGACTGGCTGGGCAGGTTGTTCGTGACCACGGGGACGGCGTAGGTGTTCGTGATCACGCAGTCGACGACCGCGCCAGACGGCAGAGTCCCAAGGGAGAGCGGGCCGGCGTTGTTGGCGCTGGCGGAGCTGTCGCCCGAGCAGGCGATCGAGGTCTCGTAGTTGCCGAGGTTGGTGCCGGCGCCGGCGGCCTCGCCGACGGTCGGGTTGGAGCCGACGGCGACGTTGACGTAGCCGGTGGTGCCGCCGTCGCCCACGTCGTCGGCCTCGGTGGCGCCG
>DATLYP010000148.1:0-41245 GCA_035574655.1 Gaiellaceae bacterium | reverse complement strand
CCCCGCCCCGCCTGCTCGGCCGGTTCATGGCGCTGAACGCGCTTTCCTGGCAGGTCGGGTTCGCGCTCGGCCCCGCCGTCGGCGCGTTCGCGCTCGAGCGCTGGCCGAGCGGCCTCTGGCTGGGCGCGGCGGCCCTCTGCGCGCTCGGCGGGGCGCTCGCGCTGCGCGTGGAAGGGGCGCTTCCCGCCGGGGCGCGGCGGACGCCGCTGCCCGCAGCCGCCTGAGACGCCCCCGCAAGGAGCGGGGAAGGCGAGACGGGTAGAATCGCGAACGATGCTCAGGACGCCCGACGACCCCCTCAGTACCCGTGCCCAGCCTGCCTCGCATCCGGCGGTCCCGCACGGCCCGCGCCGCGGGCCAGGTCGTCGCTCGCCCCGAGCCGCGGGTTCACGAGCTCACCGCTAGCGGGCTCACCTGGGTCAACGTCGTCGCGCCTGACGCGGACACCGCGCAGGAGCTGGCGGAGCGGTTCGGCTGGCACCCGCTCGACGTCGAGGACGTCGTCTCCAAGCGCCAGCGCCCGAAGGTGGACGACTACGAGGAGGAGGGCTACCTCTTCGCCGTCCTCCACTTCCCGGTCTTCGACCACGCCGTGCAGCGCCTGAACGCGGCCGAGCTGGACATCTTCATCGGGCACGACTACGTCGTCACGATCCCCAACCGCGAGCTGCTCCCGGTGACGCGGCTCTTCGCCCGCTGCGAGGCCGACGCGGAGCTGCGCGAGCAGCTCTTCGCGCGCGGCTCCGGCCGGCTGCTGTACGAGATCCTGGACGACCTCTTCGACTACTGCTTCCCGATCCTCGACAAGATCGCGCACAAGCTGGACGTGATCGAGGACGAGATGTTCGAGGGCCGCTCGGAGGAGATCGTCCGCGACATCTCCAACGTCAAGCAGGAGATCATCTCCTACCGCAAGATCATCAAGCCGGAGCGCGCGACGCTGCACGCGCTCGCCAACCGGGTCGAGCACTTCCTGCCCGAGGAGCTCGAGCTCTACTTCGACGACATCGTGGACGCGGCCGAGCGGATCTGGGACCTGCTCGACAACTACAAGGAGGTCGTGGAGGGGCTCGAGTCGACCAACGAGTCGGTGATCGCCCACAAGCAGGGCGATGTGCTGCGCATCCTGACCGTGATCGCCACGATCATGCTTCCGCTCACCCTGCTCGCCAGCCTGTTCGGCATGAACGTGCACTTCCCCGGGGAGGGGACGCGCGGCGCCTTCTGGGCCATCCTCGCCGTGATGGTCGCCACCCTGCTCGGCATGGTCGGCGTCTTCCGCTGGAAGCGCTGGCTCTGACCCGCCCCGGCGAGGCGCGCGTCTCGGGTCTAGGGGACGTTCGAGGTGGCGGCCGGGGACGGGAGCGGGACGCTTTCCGAGCTCGCCCGGGCCCGGGGGGCGGCGAGGGTGCTCGCCCTCGCCGCTGCGGCCGCGGCCGGCCTGGCCCTCGTCGCGTGCGGCGGCGCCGAGCGAAGCGCACGGACGGAGGCGGCGCCCACCCAGCCCGCTCGGGAGATCGGGACCGCGCCGGAGACGAGGCCCGAGCCCCCGACCGCCGGCGAGGCTCCCGGGGCCGCGGGCGAGCTGCCGCCGCCGGTCGCGAAGGCGCGGGCCGCGATCGCCCGCGCGGCGCAGGCGCTCGACTACGACGCCCTGCGGGCGCTCCTCGACCCCGCCTCCTTCTCCTACTCCTTCGGGGAGAGCGGCGACCCCGTCGGCTACTGGCGCCGGCTCGAGGAGGAGGAGGGCCACGTGCCGATCCTGGGCGACATCCTGCCGCTCGTCCTCGGCGGGCGCTTCGCCACGCAGGGCGACGTCTACGTCTGGCCGGCCGCGTACGCGAAGGCGCCCTCGGACTGGACGGCGGAGGACCTCGAGGACCTGCGGCGGCTCTACGGCGAGGAGGAGATCCGCCGCTTCACGGAGCTCGGCGCGTACACGGGCTGGCGCGTCGGCATCCGGGAGGACGGCGCCTGGCTCTTCTTCGTGGCCGGCGACTGATCCGGACCGGGCCGGTCGCGTCCGCCTTGAGGCGGCGCGCTCCGACCCGAGGAGGGGAACGGGCCGGGCGCCCCGCCGCATCGGGCGCCGCGGCCCGGGAGGACGCTCAGCTCAGAGGAGGATGCGGAGCGCGGTGTCGGGCGGGCACCCGCGCCGGGCGAGCGCGGACGCCTGGTGCAAATCCACCTCGACGTGGGAGGCGAGCACGAGCGCCGAGCCGATGTCGTACCCGGCGCGGACGAGCTCCTCGAAGCGCCAGCGGAGGATGGCCTCGGCCTCCGACTCGTCGATCTGCTCGAACTGTGCCGTGGTCATGGTGTTCTCCCTCTCGTCTCTGCCATCGGGTCACAGTTGACCCTGATCGGCGGAAAGGTGCGCTCGCTTGAGGTCCGGGGTCGCCGAGCCGATGGTCGTGTTGACCCCCGTCGCCGTCCCTCGCTCGAGGGACGCGCGCCCTCGCGGCGGTGCTAGAACCCGCGCATGCCGAAGCCGCTCTGGGCGCCCTGGCGTCTCGCCTACATCCAGCAGGCCGACGAGGCGGAGGGCTGCGTGTTCTGCGCGGAGGCGTCCGGGGAGCTCGGCGCGGACTCGCTCCTCGTCGCGCGCGGCGAGAAGGCGCTCGTCATCCTGAACAAGTTCCCATACTCCTCCGGCCACGTCATGGTCGCCCCGCTTCGCCACCTCGGGTCGCTCGCGGAGCTGGGCGACGGCGAGGTGCTCGAGCTGCACCGCTTGGCGGTGGCGGCAATGGACGCGCTCGGGCGGGTGTACGCGCCGGACGGCTTCAACCTGGGCTGGAACCTGGGCCGGGTGGCCGGCGCGGGGATCGTCGACCACGTGCACCTGCACGTCGTCCCCCGCTGGGCGGGCGACACGAACTTCATGCCCGTGCTCGCCGACGTGAAGGTGCTCCCGGAGCACCTGCTGGCGACGCGCGACCGGCTGCGGGAGGCCTGGCCGCCCGTCAGCCGCGGGTGAGCGAGGCGAGGACGCGCCAGGCGGCGGCCGGGGTCGTCTGCCAGTCGTACAGGCTGACCCCGATCGTCTCCCCGTCGTCCGCGACGGCGGCGGCGAAGCCGGCGAGCTCCTCCGGGCCGAGCCGGTCGGCGACCCCGCCGATGACGTGGATCGGCACCCCGGGGTCGCCGGTGTGCGCGCGGAGGAGCCGCAGCGCCCGCGTCACGTACCCGTAGGTGGCGTCGAAGCCGCGCAGCGCGCCGCCCGTGTAGGCCATGGGGGCGAAGGCGTCGGCCTGGGCGGCGAGCTCCCGCCAGGGGAAGCGCGGCCACGTCCCCGGGCGGCGCTCGAGCCCGCGCGGGTTGAAGGGGACGATCGCGACCGGCGTCTCCCCCGCCGCGGCGCGCAGCCCGCGGGCGAGCGCCACCGCCCGCCTGCTGCGCAGGCCGACGTTCCGGAGGCGGGTGGACTCGATGTTGAGCGCCACGCCGTCGAAGGCCTCGCCGCCCGCGGTCCGGAACGAGAGCATCGCGAGCGCGCGCCTCGAGTCGAGCGCCGGGCGCACGTGCCCCGGCAGGTACCAGGCGACGACGCGGATCCCGCGCGCATGCAGCGCCTCGACGAGCCGGCCGAGCTGCAAGGGGTTCACGACGTCCGCGGACGCGCGGGCGTTCGCAGTCTCCACCCACACCACCTCCACCCCCCGCGCGGCCATGCGCGCCGCCGCCCGCTCCGGCGCCGCGTACACGGCGCCGTCGTAGATGTCCACCCACGTCCCGAGCCCGGCGAAGACGGACGCGTCCCCGCGCTCCGCCGCCGGCGCGGAGGCCGCCGCGCAGGCGCCGGCGAGGGCGAGCGAGAGGAGAGCGAGCGCCGCGCGCACGGTCGGGAAGCCTACGCCGGGGAGATGAAGACACTGTCAAGGCCGAGCTACAATCACCGGCGCGCGGACGTAGCTCAGTTGGTAGAGCACTGGCTTCCCAAGCCAGGTGTCGCGGGTTCGAGCCCCGTCGTCCGCTTGGCGAGGCCCCGTGCGTCCCTGTCTCGTCAGGCGTCGTAGGACGCGGCCCGCCCAAACCGTCGATCTCGGTCGGACGTACGGGAGGACGACAACGTCCGACCAGGAGGTCAGCTCGTGCAACGAACAGCACTCATGCAGGTCGCGGCCGCCGCGGCCGCAGTCACCCTCGCGGCCACGCTCGGCGCCTCGGCGAGGCCGCAGGCGACCACGATCCAGGTCCGCACGACGATGGACGCGGCCCAGGAGGTGCCCGCGCCAAGCGGAGACGTCGCTGGAGCGCGCGGCACGTTCAGCGCGACCGTCACGAGAAGCGGCACGGGCGCCTCCGTCTCGTGGCAGATGTCGTTCAGCGGCCTGACGGGCAACGCGGTCGCGGCGCACATCCACCAGGCCGCCGCCGGGTCCTCCGGGCCGGTCGTCCTCCCGCTCTGCGCGCCATGCCAGAGCTCGGCGTCCGGGACCGGCAACCTCCCCGAGGCGGCGCTCGACGCGCTCGAGGCCGGGAACACGTATGTGAACATCCACACCCCCACCAACCCGGCCGGCGAGATCCGCGGCCAGCTCGCGATCACCGCAGCGGTGAGCACGACGCTCGATGCCCGGCAGGA
Source organism: Gaiellaceae bacterium (assembly GCA_035574655.1). Lineage (GTDB taxonomy): Bacteria > Actinomycetota > Thermoleophilia > Gaiellales > Gaiellaceae > GMQP-bins7. The sequence continues at coordinate 36,657 of DATLYP010000148.1, read as the reverse complement.
GCGTCCGCGGCCGAGGGGCAACGTGCGACGCGCGAGGGGGACGTTCACCGCGACGTTCGCGAAGCTGGGGACGTCCGGGACGATGACATGGCGCCTGCGCTTCTCCGGCCTCACCGGGCGCGCGGTCGCGGCGCACCTCCACGCCGCGCCCAGAGGGAGGCCGGGGCCCGTGCTCGTGCCGCTCTGCGGCCCGTGCCGGAACGGCGCCCGGGGGACGGCGACGCTTCAGCCCGCCGCGCTCGCGGCGCTCGAGTCCGGGCGCGCGTACGTGAACGTGCACACGCCCCGCAACCAGGCGGGCGAGATCCGCGGGCAGATCCGGCCCGTGCCGCTGAGCATCGACTGAGGTCGTCCACGCGGGGGAGCGGCGGCGCTCCCCCACGGCTCCCACTCGTCCGCACGATCGCGGCGGCCGACGCTGGCCGCCTCCGCGCGCGTCCCGCACATCCGCGTCCCGCGCATGTGCACGCCGGCAACCTCCGCCGCCCCTGACACGACGTCGTCGCGCCAAGACGGAGCTACGCGACCGCCCGCAGCGCCCGTTCGCGCGCGAGCGCTCGACGCCAACCGAGGCCAGCGACCCTGCACGCGCTCGGGCGGCCGGCCCGCCCGAAGGAAGCCGTCCGCCGCCCCCGGCCGTTCCAGCTCGTCCGGAGCCGGCTCCACCTCCGAATACTCCGTTGTATGTATTGACAACGACACGCTGGCCGGCCAGCCTGCTCTGACTCCGGAAGCGACGCTGAACTCAAGCAACCCGCGCCGTCCGCCCGCCGGCCGCGCAAACCGGGAGGTGCGCGATGGCGTTCCGCCGAGTCCACACGCTCGCCGCTGCGGCAGCGTCAGCCCTTCTCACGACCGTGACGCTCCTCGCCGAGGTCCCGACCGCGGGAACCACGGCCCCTGCTGCCACGGACGTGCTCTTCGTCTTCGACACCACGGGCAGCATGATCGGCGCCTTGGACGAGGCGAAGTCGCAGGCGGCCGACGTGATGGCCAGCCTCGAGGGCCGCCTGCCGAACCTCCGCTTCGGCTTGGCGCAGATCAAGGACTACGGTGACGACCCCGTCTGGCGCGTGGAGCAGCCGCTGACGACGGACCGGCTCGCCGTGCAGGCAGCGCTCGCGCCGCTCACCGCCGACGGGGGCGGCGACCTCCCAGAGGCGTACGGAACCGCGCTCCACGAGACCATGCACGACGCCGCAGTGGGGTGGTCGGTCGACGCCAAGCGGTTGGTGGTGCTCGTGGCAGACGACGTCCCGCACGACGACGACCTGAACGCCGGCGTGCCGGCCGAGATCGTGAACCGGCCTTCCCCCTGGAACACCGGTGTCGACCCGGGTCCCACCGGTGCCGGCATCGACTGGCAGCGCCAGCTGGATGAGTTCAAGAGGGGCGGCTACACGCTCGCCTTCGTGCTCTACCACGGCGTCCTCTCCTACCTTCCGTACTGGAACTGGTGGGCCGGCTTGACCGGAGGAAAGGCGACGGAGTCGACGAGCTCGACGGCGCTCGGGGACGTTCTGGTCGAGATCATCGCGGCCACCGCCTCGGTCTGCCAGTCGGCCGGCGACGAGGAACCGCCCCAGTGCGACGCGGACGAGGCGCCGGCCTTCTCCGCGGACGCGCCTGTCCTTCCCGCCGACCCGGCGCCGGTGGACAGCTCGGACCCGGACGCTCCGAACGACGGCTCCGTGCCTGGCTCGTGCCCGCCGCCCGTCCCCGTGTCGGGCACGCCGACCTCATCCGCGCAGGGAGCGCCCGAGCCGGCCGAGTCGACCTCGACGCTCCCGGGCGATCCCTGGAACTGCCCCGACGTCACCGGCAATCCGGCGAGCATTCCAGCGGTGACGTGGAGCCAGAACGCGACCGCCATCCGGTTCCGCAACGCCGATGGCGTCTGGACGATCTACAAGCGCTGTCTCGACGCGACGTCCGGCGGGCGCCGGTTCACGGTCGGGCCGGGCTACCTCGCGCGCCTCGAGCGGGCGGGAGTGGCGATCGTGGACGACTACCGGGGCCGCAGCGACACGTGGACGCCGGGGTTCATCAACGCGGTGAACGGCGGGCTCGGTACCTTCGGGTGGCATCACGCCCGGGGGCAGGTGGAGGCGACACCTGCCGGGGACGACCCGACCACGAGTGTCGTGGAGATCGGAGTCGGGCGAACGCCGCAGGTGATCGAGGGGCGGATGTGCGCGCCCGCGAACGGCGGCTACGGCGTCTACGCGCGAAACTGGTTCGGTCCGACGCGCGTTTCCCCGAGCCGCGTCGACTACACCATGGACGTGTGGCTTCGCGACCAGTACGGCAACACGGGAGCCGGCCCCGGCGGGCATGCGATCGCCCGCGTCCGCTACCGGTACACCGTCTGGCGCTCGTCGATCAGCCTGTGGGCGCTCGTCACCACCTACGCCAAGACGAACGAGGGCGGAACGCCGTTCGTCAAGGAGCCGAAGTTCACCGCCCTGGTGCGCGGCGGCGGCTATGTGCGGATGGCGGTGTTCGAAGGGCCTGACGGCCGTGTCTTCGCCAAGGCGGTCCTGGACGGCCAGCCGGACGGCACGGCCGTGCTGACCACGGATCACTCGGCGGCGGACGGCCGGATCCGCGTCCGCTGGGACTTCGAGGCCGACCGCAACTCGGAGGGCTCGCCAGGCTGCTCCGCCGCGACGCCCTGCCTGAACGTCGTGGGCCGCTCGTTCCCGGTCAGACCGGCGCCGGTCGGCATCGCTCGCACGGATCAGGCCCGGAACTGGGAGGGGGCGGCGCTCGGCCTGGATCGGTGGGCCGTCGAGTCTGCGGCACGAGCGAAGGCGTACCCTCGCGACACCCGCGGCGACGGGGTCGTCTCGAGCTGCAAGGTTCCGCTGCCGAAAGGGAAGAAGCTGAGCGAGGCGGACCTCTCGAGGCTGAGCGAGCTGGCGTCACCGTCGATGGACGCGGTGCGCGAGTGGGAACTCGGGGGCTGGAAGAGCGGTGGAGACACGAAGCCCTACCAGGCGGCGCTGACGATCTTCCCCGGGTGGGAGAACGGACGCGGCGGCTGGGACTGCGAGCCGTTGCAGCGGGCATTCGCAGCGCGTGAAGAGAGCTGGGGCTCCTACTTTTCCTTCTCCCTGAACGACGGCTGGAAGCTCTCCGGATGAGATCCGGACGGGCTCGCGCGCGAGGCTCGCGGCCGCTCGCGATCGGGCTCCTCGCGCCGGCGGCGCTCGCCTTCCTCGTCTCGCTGCTCGCGGCAGGAGCGCACCGGCCCAGCCGCTCGGATCTCATCGCCTACGTCCACGAGGGTCGCGACGACCGCCCGCGGATCTGGCTCGTTCTCGCGGACGGCACGGCGCGCACCGCGCTCCTCCCGCTTGGGCGCGAACGACGCTGGAACCCGCGGTGGTCGCCCGACGGGCGTCGCCTGCTCGTCTCTACGCCGGCCGGTCTGTACGTCGCCCGGCTGGATGCGCGGGGAGCGTTTCCGAAGGCCGTCGGCCTGCGGCGGGTTGGACGGTTCGCGGGCGGCGACGGCGCCGACTGGTCGCCGGACGGAACCCGCCTGACGTTCGCGGACGGGGCTCGCAGCCGGACGTGTAGCGACCTCTACACCGGGCGTGCGGACGGGACCGGGCTCCGCCGGCTCTCCAAGACGAGGGCGTGCGAGCGACAGCCGGCCTGGTCGCCGGACGGAAAGACGATCGCGCTCCAACGCGACACGGCCGACGGGTACGAGATCGTCCTCATCGACGCGGGAGGCCGCGAGCGCCGAACGCTCGGCAAGGGCACCTTCCCGGCGTGGTCTCCGGACGGGCATTCGCTCGCCTTCCTCGTCGAGGGAGGCATCAAGATCGTCGATCCGGGCACAGGGCGGGAGATCCAAACGCTCCGGCCTCCCCACCCCTACGACGAGCCCGAGAACGGGCTGACCTGGTCGCCTGACGGCAGGCGCCTCGCCTTCGGCTTCCACGACCCGATCGAGACGTTCCCGCTCACGCACCTCGCCGTCATCGCCGCCGATGGGTCGAACGTCGAGCGCCTGACGTGGCCGACCACCTTCCCCGACCGGGAGCCCGACTGGCGGCCTCGCTGCACGGTCTACGGCACGGACCGGGACGACGTGCTGACGGGCACCCCGGGCGACGACCTCATCTGCGGGCTGCGCGGCGACGACCGCATCCGCGCGCTCGAGGGCAACGACACGGTGCTCGGCGGCGACGGCGAGGACATCCTCATCGGGGGCCCAGGCGAGGACCGACTCTTCGGCGCAGGCGGGCGCGACCGGCTGGACGCCCGGGACGGAAGCGCCGATCTCGTCGATGGAGGGCCTGGCGTCGACCGAGCGCGGGTCGACGTCGGGGTCGACGACGTCGCCGCCGAGCGCGTCGTCCGCTGACCCAGCCGCGCCCCTCCCGGGGCCACAGTGTCTGACACCGTGTCAGACACCGGCGCCGCACGGCGCGCTGCAACGCCTTGGACCTGACCCCCGTTGCGCAACAGTGTCTGACCCCCGTTGCGCAACAGTGTCTGACACCGTGTCAGACACCGGAGCCGCACGGCGCGCTGCAACGCTCGGGACCTGACCCCGCGTTGCGCACGAAGCTCCAGGTGCGCGGCCGGCCCAGGCCGTCGCGCTCCTTGGCGTCGCACGAGGGGCCCGCTCAGCGGAGGAGCTCGAGGGCGGCCGCCTCGATCTCGTCCTCGGACACGAGCACGAGCCGGGCCGCGTCGCCGAGCGGAACGAAGGAGTCCTTGCTCGCCACGCGAGCCATCCGCCCCTCGAAGCCGGCATCGACGAGCGCGGCCAGGACGCCTTCCGAGACCCCGCCCGTGCGCCGCGTCTCGTCCACCACCAGCACACGGCCGGTGGCGCGAGCCTCCCGCACGAGGTCCTCCACCGGCAGCGGCGCCAGCCAGCGCAGGTCGAGAACTCGGGCGTCCACGCCGCGCTCGGCGAGCCGGCGCGCGGCGCGCAGCGAGAGGTACAGCCCGTTTGCCCAGGTCACGATCGTCAGGTCCCCGCCGGCCAGGTGGGTGCGGGCGGAGCCCAGCGGCACGTGCGCGCCCGTGAGCCGCGCGACCCACGCCTCGTCGCCCTCCTCGTGCAGGTCGCGGGTGTGGTAGAGGGCTATCGGCTCGAGGAAGACGCAGACCGAGCCGTCGACCAGGGCCGACGCGGCGCACGTGGCCAGCATCGCGGCGGCGTCGTCCGGCCTGGCGGGCGAGGCGATCACGAGCCCGGGGATGTCGCGCAGCACGCCGACGGCGTCGTCGTTGTGGAAGTGACCGCCGAAGCCGCGCTGGAACCCGTAGCCCGCGATCCGCACGACCACCCCGTTCCGGTAGGCGCCCTGGGAGAAGAACTGGAGCGTCGCCGCCTCCCCGCGCAGCTGATCCTCCGCGTTGTGGAGGTAGGCGAGGTACTGGATCTCGGGGATGGGCAGGAGCCCGCTCAGGGCGGCTCCGAGCGCGAGGCCGAGGATCGACGTCTCGTCGAGGAGCGTGTCGAACACGCGCGCCGCGCCGAAGCGGGACTGGAGCCCCCGGGTGACCCCGTACACGCCGCCCTTGACCGCGACGTCCTCGCCGAACACGATCGTCTCCGGGTGGCGCTCGAGGCAGGCGGCGAGGCCCGCGTTGATCGCTTGCGCGAGGGTGAGCGGCGCGTCGCCCTCGAGACGTATGCGGGCGGCGGCCGAGGCGACCGCCGCCGGCGAGCGCGGGGCGAGCGGCGCCATCACCTCCTCCGCCGTGGACATCTGCGGATGCGTGGCCGCCTCCAGCGCCAGCTGCCGAACGCGCTCCCGTTCGGCCAGGTAGTCGGCGGCGAGGGTCTCCCCCGTGTACCTGCCCGAGGCGACGAGCCAGCGGGCGGTGCCGAGGAGCGGGTCGCGCTCGTAGTCGGCGCGGATCGCCTGCGGCGTACGGTAGGCGATCTCCGCGTCCGCTCCGGCGTGGCCCAGGTAGCGCACCGTGCGGAGGTGGAGGACGGCCGGCCTCCGCCGCTCGCGCACCCACGCGGCCAGGTCCCGCGACACGTCGAGCACCTCGGCCGGGTCGGCGCCCTCGGTCTGCTCGTAGCGCAGCCCGGGTCGTGAGCGCAGGACCGTCTCGACCCAACCGGCGGGCGTCGGCACGCTGATCCCGAGTCCGTTGTCCTCGCAGACGAGGAGGAGGGGGAGCGCGAGACCCTGGTAGACGATGCTGCCGGCGGCGTTGAGCGCGGCCTGCGCGGTCGCGTGGTTGAGCGACGCGTCCCCGAACGAGCAGACGACGACCGCATCGGGCTGCCACGGGCCGCGGACGCCGAGCCGCCGGGCGCGCTCGAGCGCGAACGCCATGCCCACCGCGCGCGGGAGGTGCGAGGCGATCGTGGAGGTCGTCGGGATGATCGCTAGCTCCTTCCGGCCGAACACCTTGTGGCGGCCGCCGGCGATCGGCTCGTCCGCGGCCGCCACCACCCCGAGCAGGATGTCGCGCACGCCGTCGATCCCCGCCTGCGACGCACGGGCGAGGTAGAAGGCCCCCGAGCGGTAGTGCAGCAGCGCGGGGTCGTCCGTCCTGAGCGCGAGGGCGAGGGCGGCGTTCGACTCGTGGCCCGCCGACCCGATCGTGTAGAAGCTCCGCCCGTGCCGCTGCAGCCAGCGCGCCGCGTAGTCCGCCTGCCGGCTCGCCACCTGCGCCCGCCAGACGAGCTCGGCCTCGGGCGGCACGGGGACGGGAGCAGAGGGGGGCGCGAGCGCCCTCAGCGCTCCGAGCAGGTGCTCCTCGAGGGGATCGGCCTCGACCGGCGGGGCGTCGGCGGCTCTACGCTGCGACAGGCTGCTCCAGCTCGGCCGACCACTCGCCGGCGACCGCCAGCGAGTTCATGCGCGCGCGGTGCACGAACGCCCGCTGCGCCGCCTCAGCGTTCGCCGGGTCGCCGCCCCACGCCTTCAGCGCCGAGGCCTGGAGCGCGCGACCATACGAGAAGGAGAGCGCCCAGGGGCCGCCGATCCTGTTGATCGCGTTCAGGTTCTCGGTCGCCTGCACCTCCGACTGCCCGCCCGAGAGGAAGACGATCCCGGGCACGGCCGCGGGCACGTGCCGGAGCAGGCAGTCGACGGTCAGCTCGGCGATCCGCTCCGGCGGGTCCTGCACCGGGCAGCCCTTGCCGGCGATCACCATGTTCGGCTTGAGGAGGGTCCCGCGCAGGTCGACCCGGTGTCCGAAGAGCTCGTCGTACACCGCGTGCAGCGTGCGGGCGGTCGCCTCGTAGCAGGCCTCGATCGTGTTGTCCCCGTCCATGAGCACCTCGGGCTCGACGATGGGGACGAGCCCCTGCTCCTGGCAGAGCGCCGCGTAGCGGGCGAGCGCGTGCGCGTTCGCGCGGATGCAGGCGTCCGTGGGGATGCCGTCGCCGATCGCGATCACCGCGCGCCACTTGGCGAAGCGGGCGCCCATGCCCCGGTACTCCTCCAAGCGGGCGCGGAGGCCGTCCAGCCCCTCGGTCACCTTCTCCCCGGGGAAGCCCGCCAGGTCGTGCGCGCCCGTGTCCACCTTGATCCCGGGGATGACCCCCTTGGCGGCGAGGAGCTCGGCGAAGGGCGTCCCGTCGTCCGCGCGCTGGCGGATCGTCTCGTCGTACAGAATCACCCCGCCGATGTACTCCTCCATCCCCGGGGCGGAGAAGAGCAGGCCACGGTAGAAGCGGCGGTTCTCCTCGGTCGACTCGACCCCCACCGAGTCGAGCCGCTTCTTCATCGTCCCCGTGCTCTCGTCGGCCGCGAGGATCCCCTTGTGGTCGGCGACGATCGCGCGGGCGGTCTCGTACAGCTCCTGCGAGGCCATCACCGTGCTCCTTTCATCAGGCTCTGGATCTTCGCGAGTGGGTGCGAGGCCATGATGCGGCGCACCGTGCCCGAGCGGGAGCGCATGACGATGGAGTCGGTCTCCACGCGGTCGCCGACCACGCGCACGCCGCGCAGCAGGGCGCCGCTCGTGACGCCGGTCGCGGCGACGAACACGTCCTCCCCGGCGACCAGGTCGTCCTGGGTGAGGACGGCGTCCACGTCGTAGCCCGCCTCGACCAGGCGGCCGCGCTCCTCGTCGGTGCGCGGCCACAGCTTCCCCTGCATGGCCCCGCCCAGGCACTTGATCGCGGCCGCGGAGATGACGCCCTCGGGCGTCCCTCCGATCCCCATGAGCAGGTCGACGCCCGTCCCGGGCTGGGCGGCGGCGATCGCCGGGGCCACGTCCCCGTCCGTGATCAGGTTGACGCGCGCGCCCGCCTCCCGCAGCTCGGCGATCAGGTCCTCGTGCCGGTCGCGGTCGAGGACGACGACCGTCAGATCGTTCACGGAGACGCCCTTCGCCTCCGCCACCCGCTCCAGGTTCTCGCTCGGGCTCGCCTCGATGTCGATCGCGTCCGCGGCCTCCGGGCCGACCGCGATCTTGTCCATGTACAGAGCCGCGCCGGGGAAGAAGATCGTGCCCCGCTCCGCGACCGCGATCACGGAGATCGCGTTCGGCATGCCGAGGGCGGTGAGCCGGGTGCCCTCGAGGGGGTCGACGGCGACGTCCACGTCCGGGCCCGTGCCGTCCCCGACCTCCTCGCCGTTGTAGAGCATCGGCGCCTCGTCCTTCTCCCCCTCGCCGATGACGACCACGCCGCGCATGGAGACCGTGTTGATCATCAGCCGCATCGCGTCCACGGCGGCCTGATCGGCGGCGGTCTTGTCCCCGCGGCCGATCCAGCGGGCGGCGGCCGTCGCCGCCGCCTCGGTCACGCGGACGAGCTCGAGCGCGAGGTTGCGATCCGGAGGGGTCGCGCCCACGCCGGGATCCTACATCCGCTCGGGCGCTTCCACCCCGATCAGGTCGAGGCAGCGGCGGACGACCTGGGCCGTCGCGGCGCAGAGCGCGAGCCGGAACGCCTCCTGCTCGGAGCCGAGCACGCGGTGGTGGTGGTAGAAGCGGTGGAAGTCGTCCGCGACCCGGATCGCGTAGACGGGGATCATGTGCGGGCCGCGGCGCTCGGCGGCCTCCGCGGCGAGCGCCGGGAACTCGAGCAGCCGCTTGACGAGCTCGCGCTCCTCGGGGACGAGGGGGGCGGCGAGCGCAGGCGGCGCAACACCGGGGTCAGGTCCCTTTCGTTGCGCAACGATCGGGACCTGACCCCGGGTGTTGCGGAGGATGCCGGCGATCCGCGCATGCGCGTACTGCACGTAGTAGACGGGGTTCTTCTGCGTCTGCTGCTTCGCCAGATCGACGTCCAGCTCGATCGCCTGGTCGTGGCTGCGCGAGACGAGGAACCAGCGGGCCGCGTCCACCCCGATCGTGTCCAGCAGCTCGTCGAGGAAGACGACGTCGCCGCGGCGCTTCGACATCCGCTTCGCCTCGCCCGCCTCGACCAGATGGACGAGCTGGTAGATGAGCACCTCGACCGTCTCCCGCGGCCGCCCGAGCATCTCCGCGAGCGCCTGCAGGCGCGCCACGTAGCCGTGGTGGTCGGCGCCGAGCACGTACACGAGCCGGTCGAAGCCGCGCGCGAGCTTGCGGCGGATATAGGCGGCGTCGGCCCCGAAGTAGGTGGGGGTCCCGTCCGAGCGGATGAGCACCCGGTCCTTGTCGTCGCCGTACGCGCTCGTCCGCGCCCACACGGCGCCGTCCGCCACGTAGGTGTCGAGGAGCGCGACCGTCTCCGGGATCTCCGCCTCGATCTCGCTCTGCCGCTCCCAGGTGTCGACGTGGACGCGGAACCGCTCGAGCGTCGCCTCGATCCGCTCCAGCATCGCCGGGACGGGATCGCCGGGGAGCGCGGCCAGCTCCTCGATGTAGGCGCCCCGGTAGCCGTCCTCGGGCGGCTCCTCGCCCCGCCGCACCGCCTCCACGGAGGCGTGGAAGCGCTCCATCTGCGCGCCCGCGTCGTTGTAGTAGTACTCGCGCACCACCTCGTGGCCGGCGAAGGCGAGCAGGCGCGCGACCGAGTCGCCGTACGCGCCGTTCCGGCCGTGCGCGACGGTGAGGGGCCCCGTCGGGTTGGCGGAGACGAGCTCGACCTGGATCTTCTCCCGGGCGCCGGCGGAGCCGCCCCCGAAGGCGTCCCCGGCCGCGAGCACCTCGGCGAGCGCGCCCGCGAGCCAGGCGTCCGTGACCCGCACATTGACGAAGCCGGGCCCGGCCGCCTCCGCCTCCGCGACGAGCCCTCGCGCCGCCGCCTCCCGGGCGATCTCCGCCGCGAGCTCGCGCGGGGGCCGTCCGCGCGCCGGCGCGAGCCGGAGCGCCACGCTCGTCGCGTAGTCCCCGTGCGCGGGATCGGCCGGCCGCTCGAGCGCGACGGGGGCGCCCGCGAGCTCGGCCAGCGCCTCCGCCAGGCGCCGGACGGGGTCAGCCAACCGCTGCCTCGCGCGGGGCGAAGAGCTCCTCCAGCCTCCGCATCTCCTCGTCCGTGCCCACGCCGATGAGGACGTCCCCCGCCTCCAAGCGGGCGTCCGCGCCCGGGGTCGGGTCGAAGGTCCCGTCCGCCTTGCGCAGCGCGATCACGAGCGCGCCCGTGCGCTCGCGGATGCGAAGCTCGCCGATCGTGCGCCCGCAGGGAAGGCAGTCGGGGCGGACCTCGATCTCCTCGAAGCGGAGCTCCGGCATGGGGCCGCCCGCGCTGGTGGCGATGTCCAGGAACTCCGCCACCTGCGGCTTGAGCACGAGGTTCGCCATCTGCAGCCCGGCCGCGGTGTACGGCTGCACGACCCGGTCGGCCCCCGCCAGGCGGAGCTTCACGGCCGCGTCCGCCGTGGAGGCGCGCGCCACGATCAGGAGGTCGGGGCGGCGCGCGCGGGCGGAGAGGACGACGTACAGGTTGTCCACGTCCGAGTCGGAGGACGCGATGAGGCCGCGCGCCCGGTCGAGTCCCGCCTGCGCCAGGTCGGCGTCGCTCGTCCCCGTGCCCCGCACGTACAGGTCGCCGCGCTCCCGCGCCGCCTCGAGCGCCGCCTCGCTGAAGTCGAGCACGACGAAGGGCACGCCGACCTCCCGGAACTCGTCGGCCGCGCGCCGGCCGACGCGCCCGTACCCGCAGATGATCACGTGCTCTGAAAGCTGGTCCACCTTCCGCGACATCCTCCGCGCCTCCCACGCCCCGCTCACCGTGCCGCTGACCGTGAGCTCGATGACGAGGCCGAAGACGTAGAGGAAGATTGCCACTCCCCAGACGACGAGCACGATCGTCAGCGCGCGGGCGGCCGTGTCCGCCGGCGGGGCGACGAGGCCGGCCGTGTAGACGGTGATGATCGTGCGGTAGAGCGCGTCGAACGGCCCCTCGTCCGTGAGGAGGACGTAGCCGAGGGTGCCGACGAGGATGAGGGCGGCGAACGAGCCGCCCGCGAGGGCGACCTGGCGCAACAAGACGGGCGCGCGGGCCACGACGGGATCGTAGGCGCCGCGCGGGGACGCTCCCCCCGCTCCCGGCTACCGCCGGGCGGGCTCGACCGCGCGCGCCGGGAGGACGACCCCCTCGCGGCGCAGCGCCGCCTGCACCTCCTCGCGGGCCTTGTAGATGCGCCACTTCACGGTGGCGAGCGTGATCTCCAGGGTCTCCGCGATCTCCGTGTAGGAGAGCCCGACGACGTCGCGCAGGAGCAGCGCCATCTTCAGGTCCGGGTTCAGCTGCTCGACGGCACGCCAGACGGCGTCGATCGTCTCCGAGCGCTCGAGCGGCGCGTCCACGACCTCGAGCGGCGGGATGTCGTCGAGGGCGACCACCCCCCGCGGCCGCCGCTCGAGCGCCCGCAGCTCGTCGAGCACGCGGTTCTTCGCCACCTGGAAGAGCCAGGTGGTGAAGCGAGAGCGGAGCGAGAAGCCGGGGAGCCCCTGGAAGACGCGCAGGAAGACCTCCTGCGTGAGGTCCTCGGCGAGGGCGCGGTCGCCGACGAGCCGCAGAATGTAGGTGAAGACCGGCTGCTCGTAGGCGCGGACGATGACCGCGAACGCCCGCTCGTCGCCCCGTTGGGCCTTGCGCAGGACGCCGGGATCGGGTTGCGGGAGCGACATGTGCGCGGGCGAGTATAGAGCGCCCCTGGCCGGACGCCCTCCCGGCTTTACCCGTTCATCACGAGGCTCGCGCCCGTCATCTCGGGGGGGACGGGGAGGCCGATCAGCCCGAGCACCGTGGGGGCGAGGTCGGCGAGCTCGCCGCCCTCTCGCAGGCGGAGCCGCTCGTCCGTCGCCACGAGCGGGACCGGGTTGGCGGTGTGGGCCGTATGCGGGCTGACGCCGTCCGGCTCGAGCATGACCTCGGCGTTGCCGTGGTCGGCGGTGACGAGGCAGACGCCGCCCGCGTCCTGCACGGCGCCGACGACGAGGCCGAGGCAGCGGTCGACGGCCTCCACCGCCTGGATCACCGCCGGGATCGAGCCCGTGTGCCCGACCATGTCCGGGTTCGCGAAGTTGACGACGGCGAAGCGGTAGCCCGCGCCCACCTCCGCGCAGAAGCGGGCGGCGACCTCGGGCGCGGACATCTCCGGCTTCAGGTCGTAGCTCGGCACGTCCCGCGGAGAAGGGACGAGGATGCGGGTCTCCCCCTCCCACTCCCGCTCCTCGCCGCCGTTGAAGAAGTAGGTGACGTGCGCGTACTTCTCGGTCTCGGCGACGTGCAGCTGGCGCATGCCCGCGGCGGCCAGCACCTCGGCCAGCGTGTTCCGCACCCGCTGCTCCTCGAACGCGACCGGGCAGGGGAAGTCGTCCCGGTAGCGCGTCATCGTCGTCAGGTCGATCCCGTCCTCGAGCAGCCGCTGGCTGAGCTGGCGCGCGCGGTCGGGGCGGAAGTTGAAGAAGACGGCGGCGTCGGCCGGCCCCAGGCGGGGGCGCCCGGCGAGGACGACCGGCTCCAGGAACTCGTCCGTGACGCCGCGCGCGTAGCTCTCGCGCACCGCCGCCACCGGGTCGTCGGCGACGGCGCCCTCGCCGAGGCGGATCGCGCGGTAGGCGCGCTCGGTGCGCTCGAAGCGGCGGTCGCGGTCCATCGCGTAGTAGCGGCCGCAGACGGTGGCGATCCGCTCGGCGGGGAGCTCCGCGAGGTCGCGCACGGCGGCGTGCGGGGAGACGTCGCGGCCGTCGGTGAACGCGTGCACCCACGTCCGCTCCAGCATCCCCTGGCGGCGGGCGAGCTCGAGCAGGGCGCGCAGGTGGTCGATGTGCGAGTGGACGCCGCCGTACGAGACGAGGCCGAGCAGGTGCACGCCGGCGCCCCGCTCCCGGGCGCGGGCGAAGGCGCCGAGCAGGGCCGGGTTCTCGAAGAAGGAGCCGTCCCGGATCGCCATGTTCACCCGCATCAGGTCCTGGAAGAGCACGCGGCCGGAGCCGATCGTCAGGTGGCCGACCTCCGAGTTCCCCATCTGCCCGGGCGGGAGGCCCACCGCCTCCCCGGAGGCCCGCAGCTCCCCGTGCGGGTAGCGGGCCCAGAGCGCGTCGAAGACGGGGGTGCGGGCGAGCTCGACGGCGTTGCCGGGCCCGGGCGGGGCGAGCCCCCAGCCGTCGAGGATGACGAGCGCGGCCAGGGGCCAGGTCACGGGACGCGCGCGGCGGCGGCCTCGGAGGCGGCGAGGCAGATCGCCTCGAAGGAGGCAGGGTCGAGCGAGGCCCCGCCCACGAGCAGGCCGTCCACGTCCGGCTGCGCGAGCAAGGAGGGCGCCGTCTCCGGCGTCACTGAGCCGCCGTAGAGGACGCGGGTCGGGTGCAGCGACTTGACGAAGGCGTGCGCCTCCTGCGCGAGCGCCGGCGTGGCCGTCTTGCCGGTGCCGATCGCCCACACCGGCTCGTACGCGATCACGAGCCGCTCGTGGCGGGGGAGCGCCCGCACCTGCCGCTCGAGCACCTCCTCCGTGCGGCCCCCCTCCCGCTCGTCCTCCGTCTCGCCCACGCAGGCGATCACGTGCAGCCCGGCCTCCAGCGCCGCGGCGGCGCGCCGCGCGGCCGTCTCGTCCGTCTCCCCGAAATGGCGCCGGCGCTCCGAGTGGCCGACGAGCGCCCCCGTCACCCCGAGCTCGAGGAGCATGGGCGCGGAGACCTCGCCCGTGAACGCGCCCTCCCGCTCCCAGTGCACGTTCTGCGCGTAGACGCGGACGCCGCTTCGCGCGCCGAGCGCCTCCAGCGCCGCCGCCAGGGAGACGTAGGGGGGGCAGACGACGATGGAGACCCCGGCGGCGCGCTCCGGGAGGTGGCGGATGCGCGCGCAGTAGAAGCGCGCCTCGTGCGCGCCCTTGTGCATCTTCCAGTTGCCGGCGATCAGCATGGGCGAGCGCCCCACTCTATGCGCCGGTAGGGTGCCGCGGTGGCCCAGCGCGCCGGGGAGCGGCGGTTTCGGGCCCCGGTCTCGTGGCTGCCGCAGTGGTCGCCGCTCACCCCGGAGCACCTCGTGGACGCCTCCACCGAGCCGGGGATCTGGCAGGTGCCTGCCTGGGACGCGGCGACCGGCGCCCGCCGCCGGGTCACCGACCACCCGATCGAGGTGACCGACGGCGCGCCGACGCTCGCCGGCGAGGGAGTCCTCTGGTCCGCTGGCTGGTCGCGCCCTTCGCCGGCGGGGAGCCGCGGCCGCTCCTCGAGGGCGCGCCCGAGGCTGGAACGACGGGCTCGCGCAGGCGCCAGGCGTGGTCGCGGCCGCGTCCTGGGCCGCGACCGACCCTTCCGCTACGAGCTCGGGACGGGCGAGCTGCGGCCGATCCCCTCGGAGCCCGGCCTCGTGCTCCAGGCCCGCGTCCGTCCCGACGGGAGGGTCTGGCTCTGCACGAGCAGGGGCACCGGGAGCGGCGGATCCTCGACGACGCGGGGACGGAGGTGCTGCGCTTGGCGGAGAGCGCGCGCCGGCGGGTCGGCCGTACACGTCCTGGAGCTTCGAGAACCCGCACGGGCAGCGCGTGCACGGGTTCGACGTGACGCCGTCCGACGCCGACGGCCCCTTCCCGGCCCTGATGCTCGTGCACGGCGGCACCTCCCCGGGATCGGGCTGCCGGCGTAGGCGGCGCGACCCGCTCCCCTCGCCGCGGCCCCAGGGGGCGGCGCCCCGCTCAGGCCTCGGGGATGGCGGCGACGGCGGGTAGCTCCTTCCCCGCGAGGAGCTCCAGGGTCGCGCCGCCGCCGGTCGAGACCCAGGAGATCCGCTCCGCTAGCCCGAGCTCCTTGACCGCGCGCACCGAGTCGCCGCCGCCGACGACGGTGAAGCCGTCCGCGTCCGCGACCGCGCGCGCGACCGCCCTCGTCCCCTCCGCGAAGCGCGGCCACTCGAAGACGCCCATCGGCCCGTTCCAGAAGACGGTGCGGGCGGCGCGGATGCGGGCCGCGAAGCGCGCCTGCGTCTCGGGGCCGATGTCGAGCCCCAGCCAGCCCGGGGGCAGGCCGTCGAAGGGGGTGACGCGCGCCTCCGCGTCCGGCTCGAAGGACGCCGCGGCCACGACGTCGGCGGGAAGCTCGGGCTCGTACGGGAGCCGGCCGTCCCCGCGCAGCTCCTCGGCCATCTTCCCGCCGATCAGCACCGTGTCCGCGCGGGCGCCCAGGTGCTCGAGGACGCCGAGCTTGTCCTCCACCTTCGCGCCGCCCGCGACGACGACGAAGGGCCGCTCCACGTCGCTGAGGAGGCGGCCCAGCATCTCGAGCTCCTGCTCGAGCAGGAAGCCGGCGTAGGCGGGGAGCAGGCGGGCGACGCCCACGGTGGAGGCGTGCGCCCGGTGCGCGGAGCCGAAGGCGTCGTTGACGAAGAGGTCCATCCCCTCGGCCAGGCGCCGCGCCGTCGCCGGGTCGTTTCGCGTCTCGCCCGGGTCGAAGCGCGTGTTCTCCAGCACCCGCACCCGCTCGTCGGGGAGGAGCTCGCGCAGCCGCCGCGCGACCGGCGCCATCGCGTATGCGGGGTCGGGGCCCTTCGGGCGCCCCAGGTGGGAGCAGACGGCGACCTCCGCGGCGCCCGCGTCCAGGAGCCAGCGGAGCGTCGTCAGCGAGGCGCGGATACGGGTGTCGTCGGCGACGCGGCCGTCCTCGAGCGGGACGTTCAGGTCGGCGCGCACGAGGACGCGCTTCCCGGCGACGTTCGCCTGCCGGACCGAGCGCGGGCGGTGCACCCGCTACCGCCCGGCCCGCCCCGGGCGCGCGCCCTGCCGGCTCACAGGAGCCGCGCCACCACGTCCACGAGCCGGCACGAGTACCCCCACTCGTTGTCGTACCACCCGAAGACCTTCACCGTGTCGCCGCGGACCATCGTCAGCTGGCTGTCGAAGATGCACGAGTGCGGGTTGCGGTTGATGTCCGTGGAGACGAGGGGGTCCTCCGAGTACTCGAGAATCCCGCGCAGCGCGCCCTCGGCCGCGGCCCGGTAGGCGGCGTTCACCTCCTCCACGCTCGTCTCCCGCCCGAGCCGCACCACGAGGTCGGTGAGGGAGCCGGTGGCGACCGGGGCGCGGACGGCGATCCCGTCCACCCGCCCCTTGAGCTCCGGCATGACCAGGCCGATCGCGCGCGCCGCCCCGGTCGAGGTGGGGATGAGGTTGATGGCCGCGGCCCGGGCGCGCCGCAGGTCCTTGTGCGGGTAGTCGAGGATCACCTGGTCGTTCGTGTACGCGTGGATCGTGGTCATGAACCCGGTCTCGATGCCGGCCAGGTCGTGCAGCACCTTCGCGAGCGGGGCGACGCAGTTCGTCGTGCAGGAGGCGTTGGAGACGATGTGGTGGGCGTCCCGGTCGTAGCGGTCGTCGTTGACCCCGAGGACGATCGTGATGTCCGGGTCGGTGGCGGGGGCGGAGATGACGACCTTCTTCGCGCCCGCGTCGAGGTGCTTCTGCGCGCCCTCGCGGTCGGTGAAGAAGCCGGTCGACTCGACGACCACGTCCACGCCGAGCTCACCCCAGGGAAGCGCCGCCGGGTCGCGCTCCGAGAGCACGCGCACCTCCTCCCCCGCCGCGCGCATGGTCCCGTCGGCGAGCTCGACCTCGCCCGGGAACGGCCCCAGGTTCGAGTCGTAGCGGAGCAGGTGCGCCATCGTCCTCGCGTCGCCCAGATCGTTGACGGCGACGACCTCGATGTCGGCGCCGAGCTCGTGCTGGGCGCGGAAGAAGTTGCGCCCGATGCGCCCGAAGCCGTTGATGCCCACGCGGATCGCCATGCTCGCTCCCTCCTCGCTACCCGGGTCGGCGGCGAGTCTAACGGCGGCCGCCCGGCCGCCGGGCGGTCGTCGGCGGAAGACAAGCGGTGGGCCGGGAGAGGAGCTCCGAGGACAATCCCCTCCCCCCGTTGAGCACACCATCCAACGGCAGACGGGGTCTGGATCCGCCGCAGGCAGGGGCGCGAGCCCACCGCTGAGGACGGAGTATCACCGAATCCGCGCCCGTAGACAACGGCCCGGCTGGCCGCAGGCGCGGCGCGGCCCGAGCGGCCGCGTGCCGCCGCGGCTCAGCCGCCGACCGGGACCGCGGTCACGCCCGCCTCGGCGAGCGCCGCCTGCGCCGCCGCCAGCCGCGCCACCGGCACCCGGTACGGGGAGCAGGAGACGTAGTCGAGGCCGAGCCGGTGGCAGAAGGCGACCGAGCGCGGCTCGCCCCCGTGCTCGCCGCAGATCCCCAGCTTCAGGTCGGAGCGGACGGCCCGTCCCCGCTCGACGGCGATCCGCATCAGGTCGCCGACGCCGTCCTCGTCCAGGACCTCGAACGGGTTCCTGGGCAGGATCCCGTGCTCCAGGTAGAAGGTGAGGAACTTCCCCTCCGCGTCGTCGCGGGAGAAGCCGAGCGTCGTCTGCGTCAGGTCGTTCGTGCCGAAGGAGAAGAAGTCGGCGACCTCGGCGATCTCGTCCGCGCGCAGGGCGGCGCGCGGCAGCTCGACCATCGTCCCGCACAGGTAGGCGACCGACGGCTCCTCCGCCGCCACCCGCTCGGTCAGCTCCCGCAGCCGCGCGAGCTCCTCGCGGAAGGCGACGAGCGGGTGCATGATCTCCACGAGCGGGGGCTCCCCGGTCCTCTCCTCGACCGCCCGGGCGGCCCGCACGATCGCGCGCACCTGCGTCTCGTAGATCTCCGGGTACTGGAGGCCGAGCCGGCAGCCGCGCGTCCCCAGCATCGGGTTCGCCTCCGCGAGCTGGCGGATCCGCTCCCGCATCGCCTCCGAGGTCGCCTCCTCGAGCGGGGGCAGGAACTCGTGCAGCGGGGGGTCGAGGAGGCGGATGGTGACGGGCAGGCCCGCCATCGCCTCGAAGATCCCCTCGAAGTCGGCCTGCTGCAGGGGCAGGAGCTTCTCGAGCGCCGCCCGCCGCTCCTCCTCGTCGCGCGCCATGATCATCTCGCGCACCACCGGGAGCCGGTCCTCGGCCATGAACATGTGCTCCGTCCGGCAGAGGCCGATCCCCTCCGCGCCGAGCTCGCGCGCCTTGGCCGCGTCCTCCGGCGTGTCCGCGTTCGCGCGTACGCGCAGCCGGCGCAGCTCGTCCGCCCAGCCGAGCACGGTCTCGAAGTTCTCGTCGATCGCGGGCGGGACGAGCGGCGCCGCCCCGAGCATCACCGTGCCCGCGCCCCCGTCGATGGTGATCACCTCGCCGACGGCGAGCTCGTGCTCGCCGAGACGGATGCGGCCGGCCGCCTCGTCGATGGAGAGCGCCTCGCAGCCGGCGACGCACGGCTTGCCCATACCGCGGGCGACGACGGCCGCGTGCGACGTCATGCCGCCGTGCGCGGTGAGGACGCCGCGGGCGTGGATCAGCCCGTGGATGTCGTCGGGCGTCGTCTCCCAGCGCACCAGGATCACGTCCTCCCCGGCCTTCCCCCTCGTCTCGGCCGTGTCCGCGTCGAGCACGATCGCCCCCGAGGCGGCGCCCGGGGACGCGTTCAGCCCCCGGGCGACGACCTCCACCTCCGCGGCGGGGTCGATGCGCGGGTGCAGGAGCTGGTCGAGCTGCGCTGCGTCGATGCGCGCGACCGCCTCCTCGCGGGAGATGAGCCCCTCCTCCACCATCTCCACCGCGATCCGCAGCGCGGCGGCCGCCGTCCGCTTCCCGGTCCGCGTCTGCAGCAGGTAGAGCCGGCCCTGCTCGACCGTGAACTCCACGTCCTGCATCTCGCGGTAGTGCGCCTCCAGGCGCTCCACCGTCTCCACGAGCTGCTCGTACGCGTCCGGCAGCCGCTCCCGCATGCGCTCGAGCGGCTCCGGCGTGCGGATCCCCGCGACCACGTCCTCCCCCTGCGCGTTCGCCAGGAACTCGCCGAAGAGCCGCTTCTCGCCGGTCGCCGGGTCACGGGTGAAGCAGACGCCGGTCCCCGAGTCCTCCCCCCGGTTGCCGAACACCATCTGCACGACGTTGACCGCCGTGCCCAGGTCGTCGGGAATCCCGTACGTGCGCCGGTACACCTGGGCCCGGGGGGAGTTCCAGGAGTCGAAGACGGCGCGGACCGCGCGCCGTAGCTGCTCCCTCGGGTCCTGCGGGAAGGGACGGCCCGCGCCGTCCTCGTAGATCTGCTTGAACGTCGCCACGAGCTCGCGCAGGTCGTCGGCGGTGAGCTCGACGTCCTGCTCGACCCCGCGCGCGGCCTTGAGGTCGGCGAGCGCCTGCTCGAAACGGTGCGGGTCGACGCCCTCCACGACCTCGCCGAACATCTGGATCAGGCGGCGGTAGCAGTCGTAGGCGAAGCGGGCGTTGCCGGTCGCGGCGGCGAGCCCCTCCACGGCGGCGTCGTTCAGGCCCAGGTTGAGGATCGTGTCCATCATCCCCGGCATGGAGACCGCCGCCCCCGAGCGCACGGAGACGAGGAGCGGGTCGCGCTCGTCCCCGAAGCGCGTGCCCGTCCTCTCCTCCAGCCGCCGCAGGTGCTCCTCCACCTCCTCGTCCAGCCCCTCGGGGACCGTGCCGCCCGCGGCGAAGTAGGCGCGGCAGGCGTCCGTCGTGATCGTGAAGCCGGCCGGGACGGGGATCCCGAGCTGGGTCATCTCGGCGAGCCCGGCCCCCTTGCCGCCGAGAAGCTCGCGGCCGCCCCCCGCGTCCTCGTCGAAGTCGTAGACGTAGCGCATTTGCGGGGAATCTACACTCGCGGCCGTGTCCGGCCAGATCGTCGCCATCGGCGGAGGCAGCTTCCTCGCCGACCCCGCGTCGCCGCTCGACGACTTCCTGCTCTCGCTCGCCGGGCGTCCGAGCCCCCGCGTCTGCCTCCTCCCCACCGCCACCGGGGACTCGGCCGTCGTGATCGCCGCCTTCTTCGAGGCGTTCGCCCGCCGCGACTGCCGTCCGAGCTGCCTGCGCCTGTTCGGGGCGCCCGAGCGTCCTGCCGAGCGGCTGCTCGAGCAGGACGTGGTCTACGTCTCCGGGGGCAACACGGCGAACGCGCTCGCGGTGTGGCGGGTGCACGGGATCGACCGCGCGCTGCGCGAGGCCTGGGAGCGGGGCGCCGTCCTGGGCGGCCCGAGCGCGGGCGCCAACTGCTGGTTCGAGTGCTCGGTGACGGACTCGTTCGGCCCCGAGCTCGCCCCCCTGCGCGACGGCCTGGGGCTCCTGTCCGGGAGCTTCTGCCCCCACTACGACGGCGAGGAACGCCGCCGGCCCGTCTACCGCCGGCTCGTCGACGAGGGCTTCCCGCCGGGCTACGCAGCCGACGACTGGGCCGCGCTCCACTTCGCGGGGACGGAGCTGCGCGAGGTGGTGGCCGCGCGCGAGGGAGCCCGCGCCTACCGGGTCGAGCCCGGAGGGGAGACGCCGCTCGAGGCCCGCCTGCTCTGACGGGCGGGCGCAGGCGCCGCCTACCGGCGCTGGCGCGCCCGAGCGCGCAGCTCGGCGGCCCAGGCGGCAGCCCGCAGCCCGAGCCACACGGGCGCCATGAGCACGTAGAAGACGGGGATCGCGAGGAAGAGCAACAGCCACCAGAGGGCGAGCCGCGGGAGCGGCGCCCAGCCCTTCGCGCGCAGGTCGCCCCCCGCGCCCGGAGGCGGGCGCCAGACGCGGCGGAGCGGGGGCTCCCCGGGCGCTCCGTAGGGCGAGCTCACGCCCGCGCCGCCGCCTTCCGCTTCCGCCGCTCGACGAGCCGCACGATGCGCGCCGCCGTCTCCTCCACGGAGAGCTCGGAGACGTCGATCACCGGGCAGCCGAGCCGGCGGTGGAGCGCGGCCGCCTGCTCCAGCTCGGCGTAGATCGCCTCCAGCTCCGCGTAGCGGGCGCGGGGCGCGCCCATGCTCCGGACGCGGGCGGTCCGGATGTCGAGCAGCCGCTCCGGCTCGATCGTCAGCCCCACGATCTTCGCCGTGTCGATTTCGAACAGCTCCGGCGGCGGCTCGATCCCGCGCACCACCGGCACGTTCGCCGCCTTGTGGCCGAGGTACCCGAGGTAGATGGAGAGGGGCGTCTTCGACGTGCGGGAGACGCCGACGAGGACGATGTCCGCCTCCTCCAGCCCCCGCCCCGCGCCGTCGTCGTACTTGACCGCGAACTCGATCGCCTCGATCCGCTTGAAGTAGGAGGCGTCGAGCGGCGCGCGCGCCCCCGGCTGCATGCGGGCGGACACCCCCGCGACGCGGGAGATGGAGTCGATGGGATGCCCGAGGAGGTCGCAGTAGTGGACGCGCGCGCGCCGGCAGAGCTGGCGCATCGCGTTGCGCAGCTCGGGCTCGACGAGCGTGTAGACCATGACCGCCGGCCGGCCCTTCGCCTGCTGCACCGCCACGTACAGGTCGTCCACGGTCTCCGCCCGCGGATGGCGGACCTCCACGAACGGCTGGTCGGGGAACTGCGCCTCGAGGGCGAGCACGAGGCGCGCCGCCGTCTCCCCCGTGGAGTCGGAGACGATGTGCAGCTCGACGGGCTCGCGGTCGGCCTCGATCGCGGTCACGGCGGGCAGGCTAGCGCCCTCGGTGTCTGACACCGGTCGCATGGCCGTCGAGGCGAAGCCCCTGCTCAGCCGCTGAATCCGTGTCGTGTTCTTACCGATCGGTGTCAGACACCGATTGTTAAGCCGCCTCGGTAACGTCTCGCGGATGCCCGACGTCGTGACGCTGGACAAGATCGTCTCCCTCGCGCGCCGGCGCGGGTTCGTCTTCCCCTCGTCCGAGATCTACGGGGGCCTCGCCTCCGCCTACGACTACGGGCACTACGGGGTCCTGCTCAAGGAGAACATCAAGGACCGCTGGCTGGAGGCGATGGTGCGCGAGCGCGACGACATCGTCGCCCTCGACTCCTCGATCATCCTCCACCCGCGCGTCTGGGAGGCGTCGGGCCACGTCGCCGGGTTCACCGACCCCCTCGTCGACTGCCGCACCTGCAAGCTCCGCTTCCGGGCCGACCACCTCTCCGACCCCGAGCACGAGGAGGCGCGCTGCGGACGCGCCCCGAGCAAGCGTCCGGGCGAGACGGCCGAGTGCGACCTCACCGAGCCGCGCCAGTTCAACCTCATGTTCAAGACGCGGGTGGGTGCGGTCGAGGAGACCGGGCTCGACGCCTATCTGCGCCCGGAGACGGCGCAGGGCATCTTCATCAACTTCAAGAACGTCGCCCAGCTCGCGCGGCGGAAGCCCCCCTTCGGCATCGCCCAGATCGGGAAGGCGTTCCGGAACGAGATCACGCCCGGCAACTTCATCTTCCGCACGATCGAGTTCGAGCAGATGGAGATGGAGTTCTTCGTCCCCCCGGCGCAGGCCGAGGAGTGGCACCGCTACTGGATCGAGGAGCGGCTGCGCTGGTATCTGCGGCTGGGGATCCGGAGGAGCCGCCTGCGCGTCCGTCCGCACGGGCCGGAGGAGCTCTCCCACTACTCGAAGGCGACGAGCGACATCGAGTACCTCTTCCCGATGGGCTGGTCCGAGCTGGAAGGGATCGCGAACCGGGGCGACTACGACCTGCGCGCCCACTCGGAGGCCTCGGGGACGAGGCTCGAGTGGGTGGACACGGAGTCGGGCGAGCGGTACATCCCGCACGTGGTCGAGCCGGCGGCCGGCGTCAACCGCTCCATGCTCGCCTTCTTGGTGGACGCCTACGACGAGGAGGAGGTCGCCGGCCGGCTGCGCACGGTGCTCCGCCTGCACCCGCTGATCGCGCCGGTCAAGGTGGCGGTGCTCCCGCTCATCCCTCGCAACGCCGAGATCGCGGGCCGCGCCCGCCGCCTGTACGAGGAGCTGCGGCGGGCCGTCGTCGCCGAGTACGACGAGTCGGGCCAGATCGGCCGCCGCTACCGCCGGCAGGACGAGATCGGCACCCCGTGGGCGCTCACGATCGACGAGCAGACCCTCGAGGACGACACGGTCACGATCCGCGATCGCGACTCGCTCGCGCAGGAGCGCATTCCGATCGCGGGCGCGCGGCAGATCGTGCTCGACAAGCTCGGCGAGGAGTGGACGACCCCGAAGCCGGACTGACCCGCCTGCGCGCAAGCCCCGAGCCCTCAGCGGGCGGCGACGCAACGATCGGGACCTGACCCCGTGTTGCGCGCGGCCGTCAGGCGGAAAGCGTGCGCAGGCGGAAGCCGCCGTGGAACTCGTACGAGCTGACGACGACGCCGAGCGCGTCCCGGGCCGCGCGCTCCCCGAGCCCGAGGCCGTGCGCCTCGGCGAGCGGGCGGCGGAGCAGCGCCTCGATCCCGCGCAGCCCCTCCGGGGAGAGCGCGACCGTCTCCGCCGGCGCGCAGGCCTCGCAGACGGCGCCGCCCGCCCGCGGCAGGAAGCCGACGAGCGGGCCTCCCTCGCCGCACTCGACGCAGCTCTCCAGGTGCGGCAGGTAGCCGGAGAGCCAGAGCAGCTTCAGCTGGAAGGCGAGCGCGAGCGGGTCGAGGGCGGCCCGCCCGCGTAGCCCGGCGGGGAGGCGGTCGAGGGCGGAGAGGAAGCGCGCGATCGCCGCGAACGCGCGCTCGTTCCGCTCCTGCTCGACGAAGAGGCGCAGCATCGCCTCCACCCCGACGAGGCCGACCGAGAGGCGGTACGGGTCCTCGCGCGTGGGCCGGTGCGGATCGACGAGCGAGGCGCCGGTCACGGTGTGCAGCTCCCCGGAGCCGTGGTGGAGCACGAGCTCGACGTGTGAGAAGGGCTCCAGCCGGGCGCCGAAACGCGACCTCGTCTTGCGCACGCCCTTCGCGATCGCGTTCACCCGGCCGCGGTCGAGCGTGTACAGGTGGAGCACCCGGTCGGCCTCCCCGAAGCGAAACGAGCGCAGCACGACCGCCTCGGTCTTGTAGCTGCGGCCCATGCGTCCAGTGTAGGCAGGGGTCTCTCCGGACATGGCTCGGGGTCAGACCCCGGGACCTGAGACTCCGGGACCTGTCCCGGGGTCAGACCCCCAGACATGTCCCGGGGTCTGACCCCCAAACATGGCTCGGCCGGACGCGGCTCGGGGTCTGACCCCGGCGCCCGCGTCAGTCGCCCGCGCCCTCCTCGAACTCCCGCAACCGGTCCTCGGCGTCGCAGTCGGGGCAGAGCAGCAGCCCCTCGCCCAGCTCGCCCTCCAAGACGAGCTCACCGTGCCGCCACCGGCGCAGCTCCGCCGGCTCGGCCGGGGCCTCGCGCCCGCACTGGGAGCAGACGAGCACCGTCTCCATGCTCGTAGCGTAGGTCACGAGAAGGCCGGCTGGCAGCGCGGGCAGAACCAGGTGCCGCGGCCGGCGACGCGCGTCTTCGCGACCGGTGTCCGGCAGCGCGGGCAGGGCTCGCCCTCCCGGCCATAGACGCGAAACTCGTCCTGCATCGCGCCCGCCGCACCGTCGGGGGTCGCGTAATCGCGCAGGGTCGAGCCCTGCCGGGCGAGGCCGAGGCGGAGGACGGCGCGGATCGCCCGATGCAGGCGCCGCGCCTCCCCCTCGCCCAGCGTGCGCGCCGAGCGGAGCGGGTGCAGACGCGCCCGCCAGAGCGCCTCATCGGCGTAGATGTTCCCCAGCCCGGCGACGACCCGCTGGTCGAGGAGGACCGCCTTGAGGGGCGCGCGGCGGGCCGCGAGCCGCGTGGCGAGCCAGCGGGCGGTGAAGCGCGCGCCGAGCGGCTCCGGGCCGTGGCGCGCGGCGAGGTAGGGCTCGAGCTCGGCGACCCCGAGCACGAGCCAGGTGCCGAAGCGGCGCACGTCGCGGTAGACGAGCCGCGTCCCGTCGTCGAGCTCGAGCACGGCCCGCTCGTGCCCCGTCGGCTCGAACGCGAAGCCGCCCGTCATGCGCAGGTGCACGACCAGCGCCGCCCCGCTCTCCAGTCGAAGGACGAGGTACTTCCCCCGCCGCTCGACGGCCAGGATCCGCTCCCCCTCGAGCTCGGCCGCGACCCCGGCCAGGTCGTGGGGCCGCGTCAGTCGCGGGTCGAGGATCCGCACCCGCCGCAGGCGGCGCCCCTTGAGGCGGGGCGCAAGGCCCGCGCGGATCGTCTCCACCTCCGGCAGCTCGGGCACGCGGCCCGCCTAGGAGATGACGTCGAGCAGGAGCCGCGACGGGCGCGGCGGCTCGTCGCCCAGCTCGTAGGCGGCGAGGACTGCCTGCGCGGCGCGCTCGGCGGCGGCGCCGTCGCGGGCGTGCACGTCCGCGAGCGGCTCTCCCCGCGCCACCTTCGCGCCCCGCTTGGCGCGGCAGACGATCCCCACCGCATGGTCGATCGGCTCCTCCTTCGTGCGCCGCCCGCCCCCGAGCTCGAGCGCGGCGACGCCGATCGCGTGCGCGCGCAGGCGGGTGACGATCCCCTCGCGGGGCGCCTCAACCTCGCGCACGACCGGGGCGCGCGGGAGCGCCGCGGGGTCCGGGTCGCCGCCCTGGGCCCGCACCCAGCGCTCGTAGGCGGCGAGCGCGGAGCCGTCCGCGATCGCCCCCTCGGCGCGCCGCCGGCCCTCCTCCACGTCCACCCCGAGATCGGAGAGGGCGAGCAGGCGGGCCGAGGCCTCGAGCACGAGCTGGACGAAGTCCTCCGGGCCGCGCCCCCTGATCGTCTCGAGCGCCTCCCGCACCTCGAGCGCGTTGCCCACCGCCCGGCCGAGGGGCTGGTCCATGTCGGTGAGCAGGCACACGACCTCGCGGCCCGCCCGTCGTCCCAGGTCGGCCATCTGCTCGGCGAGGATGGTCGCGTCCTCCAGCGTCTTCATGAAGGCGCCGTCCCCCACCTTCACGTCCAGCACGATCGCGTCCGCGCCCGCGGCGAGCTTCTTCGACATGATCGAGGAGGCGATGAGGGGGACGATGTCCACCGTCGCCGTCACGTCCCGCAGCGCGTACAGCTTCCTGTCCGCGGGCACCAGATCCGCCGTCTGCCCCACGATCGCGAGCCCGACCTCCCGCACCTGCGCGACGAACTCCTCCGCCGAGAGCTCGACGCGGAAGCCCGGGATCGACTCCAGCTTGTCCAGCGTGCCGCCGGTGTGGCCGAGGCCGCGCCCGCTCATCTTCCCGAAGGGCACGCCGCAGGCGGCCACGACGGGGCCGACGGCGAGCGAGGTCTTGTCCCCCACCCCGCCGGTCGAGTGCTTGTCCACCACCCGGCGCCCGAGGGCGGCGCCGAGGTCGAGCGTCTCCCCGGAGCGGATCATCGCGTCCGTCAGCGCGTACGTCTCCCGCCCGGTGAGCCCGCGGAAGTACACGGCCATGCACCAGGCCGCCATCTGGTAGTCGGGCACCTCGCCCCGCGCGTAGGCGAGGACGAGCTCCGCGATCTCCTCCGGCGGGAGCTCCTCCCCGTTCCGCTTCCGCTCGATCAGGTCGGCGGCGCGGATCACCCGCCCTCCTCGCGCGTCTCGACGTCGGCCCTTCGCCGCGCGGGGTCGAGCCTCACGGCTCGAGGACGGGACGCCCCGGGAGCCGGCGTCCGGGCGGCTTCCCGCCGAGCCAGGCGTTCACGGTCGCGCCGACGTCGGCGAACTCGCCGCCCTCGTGGATGCGCCCGTCGGCGTTGCGGCCCGCCGCGTAGGCGAGCAGGAGCGCGTGCTCCCGGGAGTGGTCGGTGGAGGGCGTCGTCGGGTCGCAGCCGTGATCCGAGGTCAGGATCAGCAGGTCGCCGGTCTCGAGCGCCTCCAGGATGTCCGGCAGCCGGCGGTCGAAGTCCTGCAGGCTGCGGTGGAAGTTCTCGGGGTCGTTCCGGTGGCCCCAGAGCATGTCCGTCTCCACGAGGTTCACGAAGACCAGGCCCTCCTCCACCGAGTGCAGGAGGTCGACGGTCCTTGCGATCCCCTCCACGTTCGACTTGGTCGGGTAGGACTCGTCGATGTCGCAGCCGGCGAAGATGTCGGCGATCTTGCCCACGCCGTGGACGCGCCGGCCCGCCTCGCGCACGAGCGTCAGGTAGTTGGGGCGCGCGGGCTCGAGCGAGAAGTCCTTCCGGTTGGGCGTTCGCTCGTAGCTTCCGGGCTCGCCCCGGAACGGCCTGGCGATCACGCGGCCGACCGCGTGCCGGCCGGTGAGGATCTCCCGTGCCACGCGGCAGGCGTCGTACAGCTCCTCGAGCGGGATCGTCTCCTCGTGGGCGGCGATCTGGAAGACGGAGTCGGCGGACGTGTACACGATCCACTTCCCCGTCCGCTGGTGCTCCTCGCCGAGCTCCTGGATGATCTCGGTGCCCGACGCGGGCTTGTTGCCGAGAACGCCGCGGCCCGTGCGGTTCATGAACGGGTCGATCACCTCGTCCGGGAACCCGTGCGGGTAGGTCGGGAAGGGGGTCGGCGTCACCACCCCCATCAGCTCCCAGTGGCCGCTCGTCGTGTCCTTGCCCTTGGAGCGCTCGACGAGCCGGCCTGCCACCGCGGGCGCCCCGGGCTGCGGGGGGCAGCCCTCGAGCGGCATCACGTTGCCGAGCCCGAGCGCCTCCAGGTTGGGAAGGTCGAGGCCGCCCACGGCCCGCGCGACGTTCCCGAGGGTGTTCGAGCCCTCGTCGCCGTACTCGGCCGCATCGGGCAGCTCGCCGGCGCCGACGGCGTCGAGCACGATCACGCACGCGCGCGGCACTACGCGGCCGGCGGGCGCTTCGCGCGGGCCCGGGACCGCGCGACGTCGGAACGGGCCGGCCCCACTTCCGCGCGCGGCGTTTCCCGGTCGGACACGCCGCTATTCTACGACGGCCTTGGACCAGCTCCTCGGGCTCCTGCTCCTCGCGGTCTACATCGCCGGGGTCGTCGCGCTCGCGGCGCTCGTCACGTTCGCGGTGATCAAGCTCTTCCCCACGGAGCGGACGCCCACGCGGCGGGAGGCGGACGAGGCCCCCTCCGGCGACGGGCCTGCCCGCGGGCGGCTCTTCCGCCGGGCGAGGCGCAGCACCGCGTAGCCGACCCGGGCCCGTGCGCCGGGGCTGCGCCGCGCCCCGGTTACGCGACGCCGAGGGCGAGCGCGTCGTCGAGCGGCGTGTACTCGAGCCCGTGCGCCTCCGCGACCGCCTCGTAGGTGATCCGGCCGCCGAGCACGTTCACCCCGCGCGCAAGCTCCGGGCTGCGCCGGATCGCCTCCGCCACCCCGTGCTCGGCGATCTCCTCCACGTAGGGCAGGGTCACGTTCGTGAGCGACCGGGTGGACGTGATGGGGACGGCGCCGGGCATGTTCGTCACGCAGTAGTGGACGATCCCCTCGACGGTGTAGACCGGGTCGTCGTGGGTCGTCGGGCGCGAGGTCTCCGTGCAGCCGCCCTGGTCGATGGCGACGTCCACGATCACCGAGCCCTTCTTCATCGAGGCGAGCATGTCGCGGGTGATCAGCTTGGGGGCGAGCGCGCCCGGGATGAGCACGGCGCCGATCACGAGGTCCGCGTCCTTGACCGACTCCTCGATCTGGAGGCTCGAGGACATGAGCAGGGAGACGCGGCCGCTCAGGATCTCCTCCAGGTAGCGCATCCGCTCGACGGAGCGCTCGAGGATCGTCACCTGCGCGCCCATGCCGATCGCGATGACGGCGGCGTTGTAGCCGACGATGCCGCCGCCGATGATGAGCACCCGGGCGGGCGCGACGCCGGCGACGCCTCCCAGGAGGATCCCCCGCCCGCCCATCGGCTTCTCGAGGTAGTGCGCGCCCGCCTGGGGCGCGAGCCGACCCGCGATCTCGCTCATGGGGGCGAGCAGGGGAAGGCCCCCGCGATCCGTCTCCACCGTCTCGTACGCGATCGCGGTCACCCCCGAGTCGAGGAGGGCGCGCGTCAGGGGCTCGTCGGCGGCGGCGTGCAGGTAGGTGAACAGGGTGAGGCCCTCGCGCAGCCGCGGGTACTCCTCGCGAAGCGGCTCCTTCACCTTGAGCACGAGCTCCGAGCGGGCCCAGACCTCGTCCACGGAGACGACGGACGCGCCCGCCCGCGCGTAGGCCTCGTCCGGGAACGCGCTGCCCAGGCCGGCGCCCGCCTCCACGAGCACCTCGTGGCCGCGCAGGGCGAGCTCCCGCGCTCCCGCCGGCGTGAGGGCGACGCGGTACTCCTGCGGCTTGATCTCGCGCGGGACGCCGATCCGCATGGCGGCAGGACGATACCGCCTGGTAGCCCCGCCGGGTGCGAGACTGCAGCCGGAAAGGAGGCGCACGTGATCGCGACGGTCGGGATCTGGCTCGTTCGGGAGGGACGGGAGGAGGAGTTCGTGCGGCGCTGGCAGGAGGTCGCGGACGGGACCGTGCTCGAGTACGCGGACGTCACGTTCCGGCTGCTTCGCGACCGGGAGAACCCGCGGCGGTTCGTCGGCCTGGGCGAAGGCTGGCGGAGCGCGGAGCAGGTGGAGGCGCTTCGCGCCTCCCCCCGCTACCAGGACTCGATGTCCTCGCTCTGGCGCCTGCTCGAGTCGGGCGAGCTCGGCACGTTCGAGCTCGTGGCGGAGGTGAGCTGATGGAGCAGCGCGTGAGCGTGGTGACGCTCGGCGTGCGCGACCTGGGGCGCGCCCGGGCGTTCTACGAGGCGCTCGGCTGGCAGAGCGGCGCGGCCCCGGAGGACGACGTCGTCTTCTTCTCCGCGGGCGGCCTGGTGCTCGCCCTCTGGAGCCGCGAGGAGCTCGCCGCCGACAGCGGGGTCGAGGACGCGGGCGGCTGGGGCGGGATCACGCTCGCCCACAACGTGCGCTCGCCCGAGGAGGTGGACGCCGTCCTCGCCGAGGCGGAGGCGGCGGGGGCGACGATCGCCCGCCCGGGCGGGGCGACGTTCTGGGGCGGCTACGCGGGCGTCTTCCTCGATCCGGACGGCCACCCGTGGGAGGTCGCCCACAACCCGCACTGGCGGCTCGCCGCGGACGGCTCGGTCAGGCTGCCGTAGCCGGAAGCTCCCGCGCCGCGTCCACCAGCGCCAGCGTCACCTCCACCATCGCCTCCAGGTCGGCGACCGCGATGTGCTCGTGCGGGGTGTGGATCTCCGCCATCCCGTTCGCCAGGTTGACGCAGGCGAGGCCGCGCGCGTTGAAGACGTTCGCGTCCGCCCCGCCCCCGGAGAGGGCGTAGCGGGGCGGGAAGCCGGCGCGCCGCAGCGCCTCCGCCGCCAGCCGTACGGGCGCGTCGCCGCGGCGGAAGCGGTAGCCGGGAAAGCCCGGCCGGACCTCGCTTCGGAGCTCGCACTCGGCGAGGCTGGCGGCGAAGGCCGCGCTCTCGAGCATCTCCTGCACGAGCGCCGTGGCCTTGCCCTCGTCGTGCGAGCGCACCTCGGCCTCGAGCCGGCACCACTCGGGGACGACGTTCCGGGCCGTGCCGCCTCGGATCGTGCCCACGTTCGCGCTCGTCTCCTCGTCGATCCGGCCCAGGCGGAAGTCGGCGACCGCCCGCGCCGCGGCCGCGATCGCCGAGCGCCCCTCCTCGGGCGCGATCCCCGCGTGCGCCGCCCGGCCGTGGAAGGAGAGGTCGAGGACGCGCGCGTGCGGCGAGCCGAGGACGATCTCCCCGATCGGCGCGGCCTGGTCGTAGACGTAGCCCACACGCGCCCGCAGCCGCGTGTGGTCGAACGCGGCTGCGCCGCGCAGCGACACCTCCTCCTGCGGCGTGAACACGAGCTCGAGCCCCGCGTGCGGCCGACCCTCGTCGAGTACGCGGCGCACGGCCTCGAGCATCACGGCGAGCGCCGCCTTGTCGTCCGCGCCGAGGATCGTTCCCGCCGCGTTGCGGACGACGCCGTCCTCTACGACCGGCTCGATCGGCCCCTCCGGGGGGACCGTGTCCGTGTGCGCGCAGAGGAAGAGGGGCGTCCCCGCCTCCGCCCCCCCTGCGGGCTCGAGGCGGCAGAGGATCGTCCCCGCGTCCCCGCCGAGCTCGGCGGCGGTCCCGTCCTCCTCCCAGGCGAGGCCCAGCCCATCAAGGTACGCGCCTACCCGGTCGGCGACCTGCCGCTCCCGGCCGGACGGGCTCGGGAGCGCGCACAGCTCGAGGAAGAGGTCGAGGAGCGGCGGGACGGCGGCCACGGCCCGGATCCTAGGGCGACTCGCGAGCACGGCAGACAGAGGGGGCGGAAGAGGGGTAGGGAGTCGACGAGCTGGCGCGTTCGTCTCGCAGCGCCCGCGACCACGCGCGCCCGACGAGCGCTCCACCCTGCGCCCGGACAGGACCGCGTGCGGGACGGCGCGCCCTCCGCTCCCCGCTCGTTCGCTCAGGCGACGGCGGCCCGCACGGCGACCGCGAGCAGCACCAAGGCTACGGCGACGACGAGGATCGCGGTGCCGACGCGCGTGATCACCGCGAACGGGGTCGCCGACGAGCGGCCCGACTCGATCTCCCGCCCGCGCCCGCCGCGTCCTCCGCCGACCGTAGACCACAGGAAGTAGGTAGCCGGCAGCGTCGGGACGAGGACGACGAAGGCGACCGCGAGGATCTCCCACAGCGAGGCGCCGACGGCCGGCCACGCGCCCACGCCGCGTTCTCGCCCACGACGCGAGGGGGGAAACGTCGCAGCGCTCCGCGCCGCGCGTCGCGGGGACGCGGCCAGCGACGGCGCACTACCGCGCGAGCTCGACCACCGCCCCCTCTCCGGGGGCGAGCCGGAGCGCCCCCCGCGGGCGCGTCCCCTCCAGGCCGCGGCGGGTCGCGAGCACCACGTTGCCCTCCACCTCCTCGAGCGCGCCCGCGTCCGCGCCCAGGTTGACGGCGACCAGGAGGCGCCCGCCCCGCCTCCAGGCCCAGAGGCCGTCCGGGGCGGGCACCCGCTCGTACGCCCCCTCGCGCAGCTCCGCTCGCGCCCGGCGCAGCGCGAGCAGGTCGCGCGTGAAGGAGAGCGTCGAGGACGGGTCGCGGCGCTGGTCCTCGACGTTGCGGCTCGTGTCCTCGAGCGGGAGCCAGGGATCGCGCCAGCCGCCCTCGCGCGTCCACGGCATCGGCGTCCGGCCCGGGTCGCGCGGAGGGTCGGCGACGTCGCGCACGCGCGCGGGCGGCACCCGCCCGTTCTCGAGCGCGAGCTCGTCGCCGTAGTAGAGGCAGGGCGTCCCGCGCAGGGTCGCGAGGACGAGGAGCGCGCAGCGCACGAGAGCCTCGTCGCCTCCGCACCAGCGGGTCGCGAGCCGCCCCGCGTCGTGGTTCGAGCCCACCCAGCAGGGCCAGCCCCCCGGGGGGAGCGCAGCCTCGGTCGCCTCTACCACCTGCGCCATCGCCTCCGCGTCGAGGCTCGAATGGAGGAGCGCGAAGTTGAAGGCGAGGTGGAGCTCGTCGTCCCCGCTCCCGAAGAATGCCGCCCAGGCCGGCACGTCCAGCACGTACGCCTCCCCGAGCAGGACGCGCGGCGGGTCGTAGGCGTCCGCGATCCGCCGCCAGGAGCGCAGGATCTCGTGGGCCTCGGGGCGGTTCATGGAGCGCACGCGGAGGACCTCGCCGCTCTCGGCGACGGGATCGTCGCGGAGCTCCCGGTCCTTGACGAGCGCGTGCGCCACGTCGATCCGGAACCCGGCGACGCCCCGGTCGAGCCAGAAGCGGAGGATGCGCTCGAACTCCGCGCGCACCTCCGGGTTCCACCAGTCGAGGTCGGGCTGCCCGGGCGCGAAGTTGTGCAGGTAGTAGCGCCCTTGCTCGCGGTCGAAGGTCCACGCGGAGCCGCCGCCGAAGATCGCCCGCCAGTTGTTCGGGACGCGGTCCGCCCAGACGTACCAGTCGGGGCGCTCGCGAAACCAGGGGTGCCGGTCGGAGGTGTGGTTCGGGACGAGGTCGAGCAGGACGCGGATCCCGCGCGCGCCGGCCTCGGCGAGCAGCCGGTCGAGGTCCTCCATCGTCCCCAGGTCGGGATGGACGCCCTCGTAGTCGGAGACGTCGTAGCCCCAGTCCACGTTGGGGGAGGGATGGATCGGGTTCAGCCAGATCCCGTCCACGCCCAGCCACGCGAGGTAGTCGAGCTTCTCCACGATCCCCGGCAGGTCGCCGATCCCGTCCCCGTTCGCGTCCGCGAAGGAGCGCGGGTAGATCTGGTACAGGACGCCGCCCCGCCACCACTCCCTCGGGCTCATGGGTATGATGGTATGATAAGCTTCGATGCGGACGACGCTGAACCTGGACGACGACGTGGCCGCGCAGCTCGCCGAGCGGGCGCGGCGCGAGGCGAGGTCGCTCTCCCGCGTCGCCAACGACGCGATCCGCGCCGGGCTGCGGGCCGAGCGCGAGGCCGCGCGCCCGGAGCCGTACGAGCCGCCCGTCTTCGACACGGGCGAGCCGCTCGTGGACGTGGCCGACGTGGCCGCGGCGCTCGAGGTGCTCGAGCGAAGTGGCTGAGCCGGCGGCGCTCCTGGTCGACGCCAACCTCGTCCTCTGGGCGCATCACCGGCGGTTCCCGGCGCACGAGGCGGCCCGGCGGTGGTGGGCGGCGACCCTCTCCGACGCGCCGTTCGTGGGCATCCCCTGGCCGACGATCCTCGCGTTCCTTCGCGTCAGCACGCACCCGCGCGCGCTCGAGCGCCCGCTCGCGATCGAGCAGGCGTGGGGCGTCGTTCGCGGCTGGCTGGAGCGGGGTAACGTCCGCGTGCCCGTGCCGGGAGACCGCCATCCAGCGATCCTCGAGGACCTCCTCGTCCAGGGACGGGCGGCCGGGAACCACGCGGCCGACGCGCACCTCGCCGCCCTCGCCATCGAGTGGGGGCTCGAGCTGTGCAGCGCCGACCGCGACTTCGCCCGCTACCCGGGCCTGCGCTGGCGCGACCCCCTGGCGGGCGGCTGAGGAGCCGGGCCCGCTCAGCGCGCGGCGGCGCGGACGCCCGCGCGCGAGCGCGCGCGCTCGAGCGCGGCGCCCACGAAGTCGCGGAAGAGCGGCGCGGGGCGGGTGGGGCGGGACTTGAACTCGGGGTGGAACTGGCTCGCCACGAACCAGGGGTGATCGGGCAGCTCCACGACCTCGACCAAGCGCCCGTCCTGGAAGGTCCCGGAGATGACGAGGCCGCCGTCCACGAGGCGCTGCCGGAGCTCGTTGTTCACCTCGTAGCGGTGGCGGTGGCGCTCGTGCACGACGGGCTCGCCGTAGCTCTCCCGGGCCCGCGTCCCCTCCACGAGCTCGACCGCCTGCGCCCCCAGCCGCATGGTGCCGCCGAGATCCTCGATCTCCTTCTGCTCGGGCAGGAGGTCGATCACGGGGTACGGTGTCTCCGGGTCCATCTCGGTCGAGTTCGCGCCCTCCATGCCGCACACGTGGCGCGCGAACTCGGAGACGGCCACGTGCATGCCGAGGCAGAGCCCGAGGTAGGGGATCTGCCGCTCGCGGGCGACGCGGCAGGCGAGGATCTTCCCCTCCCAGCCGCGGGAGCCGAAGCCGCCGGGGACGAGCACGCCGTCCACCTGCTCGAGCTCCCGCACCGCCTCCTCGTAGGACATGTGCTCCGCGTCCACCCAGCGCACGCGCACGCGCGCCCCGTGGTGCACGCCCGCATGCTTGAGCGCCTCGTGCACGGAGAGGTACGCGTCGTGCAGCTTCACGTACTTGCCGACGAGCGCGATCTCCACCTCCTCCGCGAGGTGGCGGCTGCGCTCGGTCAGCTCCCGCCACTCGCCCAGGTCGGGGGGCCGGCACTCGAGGCCGAGCTTCTCGCAGACGAGCGCATCCAGGCCCTCCGCCTGCAGGACCTCGGGGACGAGGTAGACGTCGGGGACGTCCGGCGCGGCGACGACGGCGCGCACGTCCACGTCCGCGAAGAGGGCGATCTTCTCGCGGATGTCCCGGGAGAGGTGCTCCGTGGAGCGGCAGACGACTACGTCGGGGTGGATGCCGATGCGGCGCAGCTCGTTCACCGAGTGCTGGGTCGGCTTCGTCTTCAGCTCGCCGGCGGCGGGGACGAAGGGGACGAGCGTCACGTGCAGGTAGACGACGTTCTCCGGCCCGACCTCGCGCCGGAACTGGCGGATCGCCTCCAGGAAGGGGAGGGACTCGATGTCGCCCACCGTCCCCCCGATCTCCGAGATGACGACGTCCACGGGGGCGACCTTGGCGGCGCGGCGGATGCGCGCCTTGATCTCGTTCGTCACGTGCGGGATGACCTGCACGGTCGCGCCCAGGAACTCGCCCCGGCGCTCCTTGCGCAGGATCGTGTCCCAGATCGCGCCCGCCGTGTGGCTCGCGTTCCGGGACAGGTTCTCGTCGATGAAGCGCTCGTAGTGGCCGATGTCGAGGTCGGTCTCCGCCCCGTCCTCGGTCACGAACACCTCGCCGTGCTGGAAGGGGCTCATCGTGCCCGGGTCGACGTTCAGGTAGGGGTCGAACTTCTGGGCGCTGACCGCGAGCCCGCGGGCCTTCAGGAGCCGGCCGAGCGACGCGGCCACGATCCCCTTCCCCAGCGCCGAGACGACGCCGCCCGTGACGAACACGAACTTGGCCACGGGACCTCACCGTAGCAGCCGGTGCGGCGGGATCGCCTCAGGCGGTCTCGGCCGTCCGGCAGAGGGCGTGCAGACGGGCGAGCGCCTCCTTGGGCAGGCTGCGCGCGAAGGCGAGGAGCAGCGGGCCGCGCACCTCGAGGCGGGCGCGCGTCCTTCCCCGCCCGGCCGGCGCGAGCGTGAGCGCCGCGCGGATCCGGGCGCGCACGAGCTCGAACGCGAGCAGCTCGGGCGCGCGGACCTCGTGCACGAGGAGCGTGTCCTCGTCCTCCGCACGGCGCAGGAGGCTCGCCTCCCGCGTCCGCACCTGCCAGCGGGCGCCGGGGGCGAGGCCGCGCCGGTCGGGCCGCACGGCCGCGAGGCCGGGCCACCAGTCGGCGAGGTGGTGGGGCTCCGCGAGGAAGCGCCACACGTCCTCGAGCGGGGCGAGGAGCTCGCGCTCGGCGCGCGCGGTCGGCATCAGCCTCAGCCGCCTGCGCGCGCCCCCACCGCGGCGAGGAACTCCTGCCCCCCGAGCATCCGCTCGAGCTCCTCGCGGCGGAGGCGCCCGTCGAGCTGCTCGATGCGCGCGTGGGTGGGGTCGCCCGGCACCTTCTCGACGCGGAAGTGCCGGTCGGCGACGCTCGCGATCTGCGGCAGGTGCGTGATCGTCAGCACCTGCGCGCGCTCCGCGAGCCGGCGCAGGGTGGCGGCGACGGCGTGGGCGGTGACGCCGCCGATGCCGGCGTCGATCTCGTCGAAGACGAGCGTCTCGCCGCCGGCGACCGCCGCCAAGGCGAGCGCGATCCGGGAGAGCTCGCCCCCGGAGGCGGTCTCGGCGACGGGCGCGAAGGGGAGCCCGGGGTTCGGGCGCACCAGGAAGGAGACGGCGTCCGCGCCGGCGGGCCCGAGATCCTGCTCGGCGAGCTCGACGAGGAACTCGCCCTCCCCCATCCCCAGGCCGCGCAGCTCGGACGCGACCGCGTCCGCGAGCCTCCGCGCGTGCGCACGGCGGGCCGCGCGCAGCTCCTCCGCGAGCGCGGCCAGGCGCGCCTCCGCGGCCGCGGCC
>DATLYP010000147.1:0-15413 GCA_035574655.1 Gaiellaceae bacterium | reverse complement strand
GCGCGCCCGCGCCCGAGCTCATCCCCGCCGACGAGCTCGCCGACTGCGCCCGCGCGGCCGCGCTGCGGGAGGGCGCGCGCGTCTTCTCGTACGGGCCCGGCGGCGGCTGGGCGCCGCTCCGCGAGTGGCTCGCGGCCAGGCACGGCGTCGACCCCGGGCGCGTCGTGCTCACGGTCGGGGGGCTGCTCGGGTTCGTGCTCTACGCGGGCGAGCTGCTCGCCCGCCGTCCGGGACGGGTCCTCGTGGAGGCCCCGACGTACGACCGGCCCCTGACGCTGCTCGCCCGCGAGCGGGTGGAGGTCGTCCCCCTGCCCATGGACGAGGAGGGGCTCGTGCCCGAGGCGCTCGAGGAGGAGCTCCGCGCCCGGCCGGAGCCCCCCTCCTTCCTGTACGCCATCCCCACGTTCCAGAACCCGAGCGGGCGGACGCTCTCCCCGGCCCGGCGCGCCCGCATCGTCGAGGTTGCGCGCGAGCACGGGCTGCCCGTCCTCGAGGACGACCCCTACGGCCTCGTCCGCTTCGAGGGCGACCCGCCCCCCTCGCTCCACGAGCTCGAGGGCGGGGAGCTCGTCACCTACGCCTCCTCCTTCTCGAAGACGGTCGCGCCCGGCCTGCGCACGGGCTACTTCGTCCTGCCCGCCGCCGACGCGCCCGCGTTCGAGGCGCGCGCCGTCTCGACCTACATCTCCCCTCCCTTCCTCGCCCAGGCGACGGTGGCGGAGTTCCTCGCCCGGGGGCGCTTCGAGCCGAACCTGGAGCGGGCGCGGGAGCTGCTCCGCGAACGGCGGGACGCCCTGCTCCGCGCGCTCGCACGGGAGCTGCCCACGGGCGCCTCCTGGAGCCGGCCCGAGGGCGGCTACTTCGTCTGGCTCGAGCTCGACGGCGCCGACGCCTCGGCGCTCGCCCGCCGCGCGGCGGAGGAGGGGGTGGCGGTCGTGCCCGGCGCCGACTTCTTCCCTGCCGGGAGGGGCCTCGGGCGCAGCGCCCTCCGGCTCGCCTTCAGCTACGAGCCGCCCGAGCGGATCGAGGAGGCCGTCGCCCGGCTCGCGCGCCTGCTCGCCTGACTGCGCGCCCCTCGGCGGCCCGGCCTCACGAGGGCCGCCGCGCGCGCCAGCGGTCGAAGAGGTAGCCCGCCGCGAAGCCGATCCCCAGGCAGAGCAGGATCAGGACGAGCTTCGAGATGCGCGCCGAGAAGAAGACGAAGCTGATCCTCACCTCCTCGCGGTTCAAGAGCACGATCAGCACCGCGTACACGGCGAGCGCGGCGAGGAGGATCAGCGACCAGGGGACGTCCCGCCTCGCCTCGGAGCGCGTCGGGCGGGACGCGGCCATGCCGCAATCCTACGCGTGACCCCGGGCGGGGCGTCGGGCCGCTCGGTCGCCCGCTAGGCGGCGTGTGCGACCGCGACCCGGGCAGGGGGCCGGGGCACGAGCCGCGGCTGGCGGGGCGCCTCGAGGGCTCCCCCGACCGCCCGGCGAAAGGTGGGACACGGGGTGTCGCCGGGGAGCGCGCAGAGCTCCCGGCGGCGGAAGTAGCAGTCGTCGCAGGTGATGTCGGTGCGTCGCTTCATCGCGTCGCTTCATCGATAATCGCTCGCCTCTGGCGGTGGGCGCCCCCTCCACGACCAGCGCCGGAGGCCATTGTGGAGCGGCGGGGCGGCCGACGCAATCCCCCTCGCCGACGAAACGGCCGCAAATTGCGTCTGTTTTCAGTTTCGAAGAAATCCCTGCACGTTCAGCAGTTCTCCAGCTTCGTTGTCAGAAATCGCAACGCCTGTTGAAAGCTTTCCACAGGCACCACGCGCAGCCCGTCCGCATGCTCGCGCGCCTCGCGCGCGTTCTCCCCGGCGGGGACGAGCAGGACGTCCACACCCGTCCTGCGCGCGCCGATCGTCTTCTGCGCGACGCCGCCCACCTCGACCACGGTCCCGTCGAGGGCGAGCTCGCCGGTGGCGGCGACCACGCAGCCGTGGGTGACGTCCCGGCCGAGCAGGCGGGCGATCTCGAGCGCGAAGGGGAGCCCCGCCGAGGGGCCTCCGACGCGGCCGAGGTCGATCTCCACGTCGAGCGGGACGCGGATCCTCGCCTCCTGGTCGACCTGGACGCCGACGATCGGGCGCTGCGGGTCGTCGGGCGAGCGGACCGTGCCCAGCGTCAGCTCGAGGCGCTTCCCGTCCCGGCGCACCGTCAGGCGGACGCGCGCGCCGGGCTGCCGGCGGGCGATCACGCGCCGCAGCTCGTCGGGCGTCCGCACCCGCTCCCCGTCCGCGGCCACGATCACGTCTCCCTGCTCGAGGCGCCCCTCCGCGGGGGTGCCGGGCGCGACCGCGACCACGAGCGCGCCCTGCGGGACGGCGACCACGCGGTAGCCGAGCGCGCGCAGGGCGACCAGGGCCGCGATCCGCTCCGAGCGCTCCATGTCTGCCCGGTTGCGGCGCTCGCGCTCCTCCTCCGTCGTCCCCGGCGGGAGCAGCGCGTGCTCCGGCACGAGCGCGGAGCCGTCGGGGCGGAGGAAGGGAAGGAGCTCCTCGAGCCAGGTCGTGCGCCGGACGAAGACGTCCACGTAGCGGACGCTCTGCCCGTTCGCCGCCCGCCGGCCGTCCACCCGGACGTGCCCGGCGAGCGGCTTCGCGCTCCCGGGGACGAAGACGAAGTCGTCCGCGGGCACCCGCCAGAGGATGAACGCCGCGACGAGCCCGACCGCGCCGCCGATCGCGACGGCCAGCCAGAGCCTCCTCACGGAAGCGAGCGGAGGAGCCCGCCGTCCACCGGGATCACGGTCCCGGTGATGTAGCCGGCGCGCTCCGAGCAGAGGAAGGCGACGAGGTCGCCGAGCTCCCGCGGCCGCCCCAGGCGTCCGAGCGGGATCTCCCGCAGGTCCTCCTCGGTCGGGCCCTCCGGGTACACCTCCCGGATCCGGGCGGTGTCGATCAGCCCCGGCGCGAGCGAGTTCACGGTGATCCCCTTCGGCCCGAGCTCGCGGGCGAGCGTCTTCGCCCAGCCGATGACGCCGGGGCGGACGGCGTTCGAGAGCGCGAGGTTGGCGGCGGGCTCGCGCACCGTGCTCGAGGTCACGTTGACGATGCGCCCCGCCGGGCTTTGCTCGAGGTAGGGCAGGCAGAGCCCGGTGAGGCGGACGACGGAGACGAGCAGGAGCCGCGCCGCCTCCTCCACCTGCTCGGCCGTGAGGCCGACCGCCGGCCCCCGCGGGGGGCCGCCGGAGTTGTTGACGAGGATGTCGATCCCGCCGTACGCGTCCACCGTCGTCCGCACCAGCCGCTCCGCGTCCTCCGCGCTCCGAACGTCCCCGGGCACCGCGAGCCCGCCGAGCCGCGCCGCCTCGCGCTCGAGCAGCTCCCGGCGGCGGGCGAAGAGGACGACGTTCGCGCCCTCCGCCGCGAGCGCCTCCGCGATCCCGAGCCCGATCCCCGCCGACGCGCCGCAGACGATCGCCGTGCGGCCCGCGAGCCCCAGCTCCACGCTACTTCTCCTTCAGGATCCCCACCAGCTCGCGCACGGCGGCGGCGGAGTCGCGCAGCATCTTCCGCTCCTCGGGGGTGAGCTTGAGCGACACGACCTCCTCCACGCCGCCCGCGCCCAGCTTCACCGGCACGCCCATGTACAGCCCGCGGATCCCGTACTCGCCCTCCAGGTAGGCGGTGCAGGGGAGGACGCGCTTCTCGTCCAGGCAGATCGCGTCCACCATCTGCGCGGCCGCGGCGCCGGGCGCGTACCAGGCGGAGGTGCCGAGCAGGTTCACGATCTCGCCCCCGCCGAAGCGGGTGCGCTCGACGAGCCGGCGGATCCTCGCCTTGGAGAGAAGCTGCTCGAGCGGGACGCCCCCGACGCTCGTCGCGGAGACGACCGGCACCATCTGGTCGCCGTGCCCGCCGAGCACCATCGCCGTCACGTCCTTCACGGACACGGACAGCTCCCGTGCGACGAAGGCCGCGAAGCGCGCCGTGTCGAGGATCCCCGCCATCCCCACCACCCGGTGCTTCGGGAAGCGCGAGACCGCCTTGGCCA
Source organism: Gaiellaceae bacterium (assembly GCA_035574655.1). GTDB lineage: Bacteria > Actinomycetota > Thermoleophilia > Gaiellales > Gaiellaceae > GMQP-bins7. Next base: position 11,387 of record DATLYP010000147.1, on the reverse strand, counting down.
CGTGGCACATCGCGTCGAGCGGGTTGGAGACGACGACGAGCACCGCCTTCGGGGAGCGGCGCACGGCCTCCCGGGTCACCGAGGCGACGATCTCCTCGTTCGTCGCCACCAGGTCGTCGCGGCTCATCCCGGGGGAGCGCGGCCTCCCGGCGGTGATGACGACGACGTCCGAGCCCTCCGTCTCCTCGTACCCGTTCGTGCCCGTGACGCCCGGCTCGTAGCCGACGATCGCGCCCGCCTGGTTCAGGTCGAGCGCCTTGCCCTGGGGGAGGTTGGGGACGATGTCCACGAGGACGACGTCCGCGTAGTCCCGGCGCGCGACCTCCTGGGCGCAGGTCGCGCCCACGTTCCCCGCCCCGACCACCGTCACCTTCTTCCGCATCCGACTCCTTTCCTCACAGGGTCGCGAGCTTCTCGATGATCGCGTCCGCGCACTCCGAGGTGCCGACCGCGGTCGGGTCGTCGCGGGTGGGCTTGAGGTCGTAGGTGACGCGTCTGCCCTCCGCGATCACCTCGGCCACCGCCCGCTCCAGCCGGCGTGCAGCCTCGCGCTCACCCAGGTACTCGAGCATGAGCTTGCCGGAGAGGATCATGGCAGTCGGGTTGACCCGGTTCAGCCCCTTGTAGCGTGGGGCGGACCCGTGGGTGGCCTCGAAGACGGCCGCCTTCTCGCCGATGTTCGCGCCGGGCGCGACGCCCAGCCCGCCGACGAGCCCGGCGGTGAGGTCGCTGACGATGTCGCCGTACAGGTTGGGCGCGACCAGGACGTCGAACTCCTCCGGCCGCTGCACGAGCTGCATGCAGAGCGCGTCCACGAGGATCTCCCGGGAGGCGATCTCCGGGTACTCGGGGGCGACCTTCCGGTACGCGGAGAGGAAGAGCCCGTCGGTGAACTTCATGATGTTCGCCTTCGTCACGCACGCCACCTCGCGCCGGCCGTTCGCCCGCGCGTACTGGAAGGCGAAGCGGACGATCCGCTCCGAGGCCGCGGCCGTGATCGGCTTGACCGAGATCGCCGCCTCCGCCGGGATCTGCTTCTCTTGGAGCGCGTTCAGCGCCTCGATGGCCCGGCGGGCCTCCTCGCTTCCCGCCTCGTACTCGATCCCCGTGTACAGGTCCTCCGTGTTCTCGCGGACGACGACCACATCCACCTGCTCGTACCGGCTGCGCACGCCCCGGTACAGCTTGCAGGGGCGCAGGCAGGCGTACAGGCCGAGCTCGTGGCGGAGGGCGACGTTCACGGAGCGGAAGCCGGTGCCGATCGGGGTCGTGATCGGGCCCTTGAGCGCGACGCCGGTGCGGCGGATCGACTCCAGCGTCTCCTCGGGGAGCGGGGTCCCGGCCTCCGCCATCACCTCCACGCCCGCGTGCCGCACCTCCCACTCGAACGCGACGCCGGTCGCCTCCAGCACCCGGCGCGTCGCCTCGGTCAGCTCGGGGCCCGTCCCGTCGCCGGGGATGAGGGTGACGCGGTGGGCCATGGCGCGCGCGATCGTACCTGCGGGCCGGCCGGCTCCCGCTCAGGTAGCGTCCCTTGCGAGCATGGTGGAGACAACCGACTTCCGTCCCGGGCTCGAGGGTGTGGTCGCGGTCGAGACCGAGATCGCGGAGCCCGACCGGGAGGGGAGCGCGCTCCGCTACCGGGGCGTGGACATCGAGGAGCTCGTCGGCCGTGTCCCCTACGAGCAGGTGTGGGGGCTGCTCGTGGACGACGACCTCGACTCGCGCATGCCCGAGCCCGAGCCCTACGAGCCCGCCGCCCTCACGGGCAACGCCCCCGCCGACCTGCAGGCGGAGACCGCGCGGCTCTCGAGCGTGTGGCGCCTGGGGAAGCTGAACGAGATCTCCGACCGGCAGGCGCGGGAGGACCTGGGCCGGCTCTCGGCGCAGATGATGGCGATCGCCGCCCGCTCCGCCCGCGTCGCGGACGGCAGGCGCGACCCCGTCCCGGAGGAGGTGGTCGCGCGCGGCCGGACGGCGGCGGAGAAGTTCCTCCTCCGCTGGCGCGGCGAGGCCGACCCCCGCCACGTCAAGGCCTTGGAGGCGTACTGGATCTGCACCGCCGAGCACGGGCTCAACGCCTCCACGTTCACCGCCCGCATCGTCGCCTCCACCGGCGCCGACTGCGCGACCGCCCTCTCGGCCGCGGTCGGGGCGCTCTCGGGGCCCCTGCACGGAGGCGCGCCCGCGTACGTGAAGCCGATGCTCGAGGAGGTGGCGGCGATGGGCGACCCGGAGCGCTGGGTGGAGGAGACGCTCGACGCCGGCAAGCGGATCATGGGGTTCGGGCACCGGGTCTACCGGGCCGAGGACCCCCGCTCGCGGATCCTCAAGCGGATCGCCAAGGAGCTCGGCTCCCCCCAAGTCGAGCTCGCCGAGGAGCTCGAGCGCGTGGCGCTCGCGGCGCTGCGGCGCAGGCACCCGGAGCGGGTGCTGGCGACGAACGTCGAGTACTACTCGGCGATCGTGCTCGACATCGCGGAGATCCCGCCTCCGCTCGCGCCCGCGATGTTCGCCTGCTCGCGGGTCGCGGGCTGGTCGGCGCACATCCTCGAGCAGAAGCGGACCGGGCGCCTCTTCCGCCCCTCCGCTCGCTACATCGGGCCCGAGTCGAGGCCGCTCTCGTCGCTTCTATGAGCCTGGCAGAGGCGGCTGCCCAGGCGGACGCCCTCGCCCAGGCGGGAGACGAGCGGGCGCTCGCCGCGCTCCGGGCCAGGTGGGACGAGGAGATCGAGGCGGCCGCGCGCCACCCCGACTACCGGGTGCGCTCCCAGGCCTACCGGGCGATCGCGCAGTTCCGCTTCCGGCAGAAGCTGGAGCTGCTGCGGCGCGGGCTGGAGGACGAGAGCCCGGCCGCGCGCGGCTCGGCGCTGCTCGCGCTGGAGGCGCTCTCCCGGCGCACCCCGGGGGACGTCAACGCCTTCCGGGCGCTCCTGCACGAGCTCGCCGCGCGCGACCCCAACGTGGCCGTGCGGCGGCTCGCCGTCGTCTGTCTCCGCAACGGCAGCCCCCAGCGGGACACGCTCCAGCTGCTCGAGGGGATCGCGGGGGACGAGGACGCCGACGGCGACCTGCGGCGGACGGCGCGGGCGGTCGCGCGCGAGCTGCTCAGGCGCTCCCGCGCCAAGTAGGGTCCCGCTCGTGGACGGGCCGCCGGTGGTCGGGATCGTCATGGGCTCCCGCTCCGACTGGGAGACCATGCGGCACGCGGCCGAGACGCTCGCGGAGCTCGACGTCCCCTACGAGGCGCAGGTGGTGTCCGCGCACCGGACGCCCGACCGCCTCTTCGCCTACGCGGAGTCCGCGCAGGAGCGCGGCCTGCGCGTCGTGATCGCGGGCGCGGGAGGGGCGGCGCACCTGCCCGGGATGCTGGCGGCGAAGACGCCGCTGCCCGTGCTCGGCGTGCCCGTCGAGTCGAAGGCGCTGCACGGGCTCGACTCGCTCCTCTCCATCGTCCAGATGCCCGCCGGGGTGCCGGTGGGGACGCTCGCCATCGGCCCCGCGGGCGCGGTCAACGCGGCCCTGCTCGCGGCCGCGATCGTCGCGCTCACGGACGCCGGGGTGCGCGAGCGGCTGGCGGCCTACCGCGCCCGCCAGACCGAGGCGGTGCTCGCGGCGCCCGACCCCGGCGCATGACCCGCCCGCGCGCCGCGTGACCCTTGTCGCGTGTCTCGGCGGCGGCCAGCTCGGCCGCATGCTCGCCCTCGCCGCGGCGCCGCTCGGCGTCCGCTTCCGCTTCCTCGACCCCGCCCCCGACGCCTGCGCCGGCGGCGTGGGGGAGCTCCTCGTCGGCGCCTTCGACGACCCGGCGCTCCTCGACCGCCTCGCGGAAGGCGCCGCCGCCGTGACCTACGAGTTCGAGAACGTGCCCGTGGAGGCGGCCCGCCGCCTGGGCGCGCTGCCGGACGCACGTGCGCTCGCTGCGGGGCAGGACCGGCTGGCGGAGAAGCGGCTCTTCCGCCGCCTCGGCATCCCCACCCCGCGCTTCGGGACGCTCGCCGAGACGGGCCTGCCCGCGCTCGTGAAGACGCGCCGGCTCGGCTACGACGGCAAGGGGCAGCGCCTGCTCGAGGCGCCGGCCGCGATCGGCGAGGACGAGCTCGCGGAGGAGGTCGTCCGCTTCGAGCGTGAGCTGGCCGTGCTCGCCGTGCGCGGGGCGGCGGGGGAGACCGCCTTCTACCCGCTCGTCGAGAACGAGCACCGAGGCGGCATCCTCGCCGTGTCGCGCGCGCCGGCCGAGCGCGCCCCCCAAGCGGAGGCGGAGGCCTTCGCGCGACGGCTCCTGGACGAGCTCGGCTATGTGGGCGTCCTCGCCTTGGAGCTGTTCGAAGCGGGGGGGCGCCTGCTCGCGAACGAGCTCGCCCCGCGGGTGCACAACTCGGGGCACTGGACGATCGAGGGCGCGCTGACGAGCCAGTTCGAGAACCACGTGCGGGCGATTCTCGGGCTGCCGCTGGGCGCGACCGCGGCGCGCGGGCGGAGCGTGATGGTGAACCTGGTCGGCTCGCTCCCCCCGCTCGAGCGGCTGCTCGCCGTCCCGGGCGCGCACGTCCACCTGTACGGGAAGACGCCCCGGCCGGGGCGCAAGCTCGGGCACGTGACCCTCGTCGACGCCCCCGAGGAGGCGGTCGCGGAGGTGGCGACGCTCGCCCGGGAGGCCTGGCGGGCCTAGCCCTCCCGGGGCGCCTCCCGGCCGGGCGAGCCGCCCGGCGGACGCCGGCGCGCGTGCGGGTGGGCCTGGAAGTAGACCTCCCGCCGGCGGCGGTCGGAGACGTGCGTGTAGCGCTCGGTCGTGCCGAGGTCGGCGTGACCGAGCATCTCCTGCACGCTGCGCAGGTCGGCGCCGCCCTCGAGCAGGTGGGTGGCGAAGGAGTGGCGGAGGAGGTGCGGGTGCACGCGCTCCGGCTCGAGCCCGGCCTTCGCCGCCAAGCGGCGGAGGACGAGGAAGGCGCCGGCGCGCGTGAGCGGGCCGCCGCGCGCGTTCAGGAACAGTTCGGGGCGGTAGCGGCGGTCGAGGTGGGGGCGGCCGAGGGCGAGGTAGCGGCGGAGCGCCTCGGCGGCGGGACGGCCGAGCGGGACGATCCGCTCGCGCCCGCCCTTTCCGAGGACGCGCACGATCCGCCCCTCGAGGTCGACCGCTCCCTTGTCCAGCCCCACGGCCTCGGACACGCGCAGCCCCGCGCCGTACAAGAGCTCCGCGAGCGCCCGGTCGCGGAGCGCGCGCGGGGAGGAGCCCGCCGCCGCCTCGAGCAGCCGCTCGGTCTCCGCGGGGGAGAGCGCGCGCGGCAGGCGCCGCGGGCGCCGGGGTAGCTGGAGCGAGGCAGCAGGGTTCTCGTCGCTCCTGCCGATAAGGACGAGGTGGCGGAAGTAGGCGCGCACCGCAGAGACGCGACGGGACACGGTCGCGGGCGCGAGCCCCTGGGCGCGCATCGCCGCGACCCAGCGCTCCAGCTCCTCGACCTCGGCCTCGCCGGGCGGGCCTCCCCGGAAGGCGGCGAGCGCGGCGAGGTCGCGGCGGTAGGCCTCCACCGTGCGCGGCGAGCGGCGCGCGGCGAGGAGGAGCAGGAAGCGCTCGAGGTCGGGGTCGGGTCGGGTCACGGCGCGGGGAAGGGTTCGGCGGCCGGCCGGCCGCTCCTCTCCCGCGCTAGGGTCGCCGCCGTGCGCCGCCGTCTCGCGCTCGCCGCCGCCTGCCTGCTCGCGCTCGGCGCCGCCCCCGACCCGGCGCTCGCCTCCCAGCTCCTCGCCCGCAACACCGCCGCCGAGCGCCTCGCCGTCTCCCGCTCGGGCGTCGCCCTCGTCACCTACCACGCGGGCGGGGAGCCCCGCCGCGTCCTCGCCTGGGGGGCGGTGGACGCCCTCCCTCCGAGCGAGCGGCGGCCGCAGGTCGCCTTCCGGCTCGACTACTCGGGAGGATGGAAGCGCTTCGGCCGGCCCGTCTGGAAGACCTTCCGCAACGCCTGCGGGCCCTACCGCGGGCCGGCGCTTCCCTGGCTCGTCGCGGCCTGTACCGCCCCGGACGGCTCCCACTGGGCGCTGCAGCGCTGGCAGCGGCACCAGGCGAACTTCGGCCTGCCGCCCTGGAAGCCCGGGCACGGCGCCTGGGAGCTGCGGCTCTCCCACTGGCGCGGGCCGGTCGCCACGATCGAGGCCTGGCTGGACTGGAGCTACGGCGGGCGCTGGCACCACCTCTTCGGGCGCCTCACCTACCGGGGCCTGCCGGTGCACGGGTTCGGGACGACGGCCGACGGCGACCCGACCGACGGCTACGGTCGCGTGGTCTATCTGGACACCTTCGACTCCGCGTACGGGCCCGGGTGGCGGCGCGAGAACGGGTTCGTCGCTCGTCGTCCGGACGGGACGTTCTGCTACAGCTTCGTGCCCCACCGGGCGCCGACCGGCGAGCTCCGGCCGCCCGGCAAGGGGACGCGCTACCGATTGTCGGTCAGCGGGCCGGGCGTCACGCCCGATGTCGCCTGGGAGGCGCCGGCGCTGCACGACTTCCGTCACGGCAATGCGGACGACCGCGCCCACGAGGACGCGATGAACGCGCTCCAGCGCGAGCTGATGGGCGCCTCGAAGCCCTGCCACCCGTAATGCAACAGGGGGTCCGCAACAGGGGGTCAGGTCCCGACCGTTGCGCCCGTTGCGGGGGAGGCGCGGTTCGGCCCGCGGCACGTTGGGGGTCAGGTCAGCGTTGTTGCTGCAACACGGGGTCAGGTCCGCTTTGTTGCAGTGGCAGCGACGGGGGTCAGGTCTGCGCTGTTGCAGCGGCAGCCGCGCGTATGTATGTCGCGCAGGTCGGAGGCCCGGCGTTGCAGGCCCGGTGGGCGGGGAGGTGTCGCGCAACGATCGGGACCTGACCCCACGTTGCGCGCAACGATCGGGACCTGACCCCGCTGTTGCGTGACCCCGCTGTTGCGCGGGCTCAGCTTCGCGGATGCGCTCGGTCGTAGACCCGGCGCAGCCGCGCAGCGTCCACGTGGCTGTACACCTGGGTGGTCGAGAGGGAGGCGTGGCCGAGGAGCTCCTGGATCGTGCGCAGGTCGGCGCCGCCCTCGAGCAGGTGCGTGGCGAAGGCGTGGCGCAGGCGGTGCGGGCGCCGGACGAGCCGGCGGAGCGCGCTCGTCTCCAGCCTCCGTCCCCGCGCCGAGAGGAAGAGGGCGTCGCACGCGCCGCGCGCGAGCGCGGGCCGGCCCTCGCGCAGGTACCGGGCGAGCCGGAGCGCCGCCTCCTCCCCGAGCGGCACCACCCGCTCCTTGCCGCCCTTGCCGCGGACGTGCACCGCCTCGCGCTCGAAGTCGATGTCCGCAAGGTCGAGCGCGACCGCCTCTGCGCTCCGGAGCCCGGCCGAGTAGAGGAGCTCGAGAAGCGCCGCGTTGCGCAGCGCCAAGGGCGAGTCGCCCTCCGCACCCTCGACGAGCGCCTCCACCTCCGCCCGCTTGGGGACGTCGGGGAGGCGGCGAGGACGCCGCGGGGCAAGCCCATCCGGGACGCGGGCCGGGCCCAGCGCGAAGCGCAGGAAGGAGCGCACGGCGGAAAGCCGGCGCGCGATCGTGGCGGGGGCGGGCCGGCGCCGCCCGCGCCCGAGCTCGCCCACCCACTCGCCGAGCGTCCGCGCGTCCACGTCGGCGAGCCCCAGGCCGCGCCCCCGAAGCCAGCGCGCGAAGCCGCGCAGGTCGCGTCCGTACGCGAGCCGGGTCGCCTCGGACAGGCCCCCGGCCGCGAGGAAGCGCTCGATCGCCGCCTCCAGCTGCACGCCGGCTGCCTCGACGTCCACGTCGACCGTTTCGCCGTCCGTCGCCCCGGGCCTTCCCCTCGGCGCCGACCGCCGCCCCCGCGGTCGGCGGGCGCTTACCATAGGCCGGTCGCCATGGCGGGGGAAGCGCGCAGATGATCGCGATCGTGCCCGGCCGGAGCGGGCTCGCGGCGCACGGGATCGACGAGGTGCGGGGCCGGATCTACTGGCACCCGACCGTCTCCCAGCTCTACACGCACGCGCTCGTGCGCGGGGAGGGCCGGCTGGCCGAGGGCGGGCCGCTCGTCGTCGACACGGGCCGGCACACCGGCCGCTCCCCGAAGGACAAGTACATCGTGCGGGAGCCGGGCTCCGAGCACCGCATCTGGTGGAGCGAGGTGAACGCCGCGATCTCCGAGCAGGCCTACGAGGGGCTGCGGGAGAAGGTGACGACCCGTCTCGGCGGGGACGACGTCTACGTCGTGGACGCGTTCGCCGGCGCGCACCCCCGCCACCGGGTGGCCGTGCGCGTGGTCACCGAGAGCCCCTGGCACGCCCTCTTCGCGAAGACGCTCTTCATCGAGCCGACCCCGGAGGAGCTCGAGGAGATGGAGCCGCAGGCGCTCGTCCTGCACGCCCCCTCGGTCGAGGCCGACCCGGAGGAGGACGGCACGCGAAGCGGGACCTTCGTCTGCCTGCACCCCTCGCGCCTCGAGGTCCTCATCGGCGGCACCGCCTACGCGGGCGAGATCAAGAAGTCGATCTTCACGCTGATGAACGACCTGCTGCCGCTGCGGGGCGTCTTCCCCATGCACTGCTCGGCGAACGTGGACGACGAAGGGCGGGTCGCCCTCTTCTTCGGGCTCTCGGGGACGGGGAAGACGACGCTCTCGGCCGACCCCTCCCGCCGCCTGATCGGCGACGACGAGCACGGGTGGGGGGAGGACGGCGTCTTCAACATCGAGGGCGGCTGCTACGCCAAGGTGATCCGGCTCTCCGTGGAGGCGGAGCCGGAGATCTACAAGACCACCCGCACCTTCGGCACCGTGCTCGAGAACGTCGCCGTCGACGAGCGCGGCATCCTCGACCTGGACGACGACTCGAAGACGGAGAACACACGCGGCGCGTACAAGCTGGAGCAGATCGCGAACGCCCTGCCCGAGAAGCGGGCGGGCCATCCGAGCTCCATCGTCTTCCTCACCGCGGACGCGTTCGCCATCCTGCCTCCGCTCGCCCGCCTTACCCGAGCGCAGGCCCTCTACTGGTTCCTCTCCGGCTTCACCTCCAAGCTGGCGGGAACGGAGATCGGCGTGAAGGAGCCGCAGCCCACCTTCTCCGCCTGCTTCGGCGCGCCCTTCCTCCCGCAGCCGCCCGCCGTGTACGCCCGCATGCTGGCCGAGAAGCTCGACCGGCACCCGCACGTCGCCGTCTGGCTGGTCAACACCGGCTGGACGGGCGGCCCCTACGGGCAGGGTCACCGGATGCCCATCCAGGCGACGCGCGCCCTGCTCGACGCGGCCCTCTCGGGCGACCTGGACGCGGTCGAGTACCGGCGGGACGGCGTCTTCGGCTTCGAGGTGCCGCTCCAGGTGCCGGGCGTCGACCCGACGCTGCTCGACCCGCGCTCGACCTGGCCCGACCCCGAGGCCTACGACGCGAAGGCGCGCGAGCTCGCGCGCATGTTCCGCGACAACTTCCGCCGCTTCGGCGTCGCCGATCCCCGGATCGCGGCGGCCGGCCCTCGCGTCTGACCCGCCGCCCCGGCCGCGCCGGGGGGAGTCGTACTAAGCTCGCCCCGTCGTGCCCGAGAACTCGAAGAGCACGGCGGGCTCGAGCGCCGCGCGGACGGTCTCCGTCGCCGGCCCGTTGACCCGGCTCGGCGTCCCGCGCCTGTGGGGAAACGACCCGGAGCTCCTCTGGCGCGTGGTCTTGAGCCGCGTGGCCGCGCCCGCCGTCCGCTTTCTCGCTCCCTCGTACGGCTACGGGGTCGAGCGCATGCCGGCGAGCGGCGGCGCGGTGCTGGCGGCGAACCACCTGGCCGCCATCGACCACCCGCTGCTCGGGCTCTTCTCGCGGCGGACGATCTTCTTCGTCTCCAAGGAGGAGCTTCTGCGCATCCCGCTGGTCGGGGAGCTCATCTCCTGGACGGGCGCGTTCCCGGTGCGACGGGGGGAGGTCGACCGGGAGGCCCTGCGCCGCGCCTGCGCGCTCGTCCGTGAGGGGCACGTGGTGGGCGTCCACCCGGAGGGGACGCGGCAGCGCACCGGCTATCCGGGGACGATGAAGCCGGGCGCCGTCCTGATCGCGCTGCTCGAGGGCGTGCCGGTCGTCCCCGCCGGGCTGGAGACGTTCCGCTGGTCGGCGCGCAACCGGCGGCCGTGCGCGGTCGTGTTCGGGGAGCCGCTCACCTTCGACGACCTGCCGCCCGGCCGGGAGCGGCGGGCCCGCGCGCTGGAGCGGGTGGAGCGGGAGATCGTCCGCCTGTGGCGCCTGGCGGCGCAGGCCGTGGCCGAGGGCTTCCCGGAGCGCCTCCCGGACGGGTCGCTGCGCCACGGGCCCCTCCGCCCCGAGGAGCGCCTCTAGCGTGTACCCGCGCCACCGCATCGACATCCGGCCCGGCGACCTCGCCTTCGCCGCCGTCGCCTGCGCGCGGCCGTGGCGGCGGGAGCGGCTCGAGCGCGCGATCGAGGAGCTCGTCGCCCCACCGGACGACGCGCTCGCCTGCCTCTCCGTGCGCTCCGCCTTCGACCTCCTGCTGGGCGCGCTCGACCTGCCCGCCGGCAGCGAGGTTCTCGTCTCCGCGATCACGCACCCGGACATGGTCGGCATCCTCGAGCTGCACGGGCTGACCCCGGTGCCGGTCGACCTCGACCTGGAGACGCTCGCGCCGAGCCCGGAGCTCGCCGAGGAGCTCGTGAGCGAGCGGACGCGGATGCTGCTCGTGGCGCCCCTCTTCGGGTGCGGGGTCGACCTCGCCCCGCTCGCCGCGGTCGCCTCCAGGCACGGGCTGCTGCTGGTCGAGGATCTCGCCCAGGACCTGCGGGAGCCCGGCCTCGCCGGAAGCCCGCACGCCGACGTGTCCCTGTTCAGCTTCGGGCCGATCAAGACGGCGACCGCGCTCGGCGGCGCCGTCGCCCGCGTGCGGGACGACGGCCTGCGGGCCCGGATGCGGGCGGCGCTCGCAGCCTGGCCTCTCCAGCCCCGCCGCGAGCTGCTCGCCCGGACGGCGCGGTTCGCGCTCCTCGCCGCCCTCGCCCGCCCGGCGGCGTACGGCGCCTTCGTCCGCGCATGCCGGCGCCGCGGACGCGACCTGGACGAGCTTTTGAGCTCGTTCGTGCGCGGGTTCAGGGTCCCCTACCACGACCCCGCGTTCGCGGCGCGCATCCGCCGGCGGCCGTCCGCGCCCCTGCTCGCGCTGCTCCGCCGGCGCCTCGCCACGTTCGACCGGGAGCGGCTCGCCCGGAGGGCGGCGCTCGGCGAGCGTCTCGCCTCCGCGCTCCCGCAGGAGCTCTTCCACCCCGGGCGGCGCGCACCCGTGCGCACGCACTGGGTCTTCCCCGTCGTTGCCGGCGATCCCGGGCGCCTCCTCGCGGAGGTGCGGCGGCAGGGCCTGGACGCCGCGCCCGCCCGCGCCACGAGCGCGATCGTGGCC
>DATLYP010000146.1:0-7580 GCA_035574655.1 Gaiellaceae bacterium | reverse complement strand
CACCGCCCTCGAACCCGCCTGAACCGGCTTCGACGCCCCGATCGGCGTAGGCACACGCCTACCAAGCCACCAGACGGCTAAAACCCCTGCTCAGACGCCACTTCTTCCCGACCCACGCGCCCATCAACTGCGGAACTCGGGCGTCAGTATCGTCAGCCAGCTTCGCGCGCGGATGCGTCTCGCGGAGCGCGACCTCGACGAAGTTCCGAATTTCCTCCGGCCCAACGTAGCGCTGTTCGTGCTCCAGGCGGTGAAGCTGCTCCGTGAAGATGTCGTCTTGGCCGAGCAGGTTCTGCGATTCCTGCTCGAATCGCTCGAGGTCCGCCTTCGACGGCGCGTCCCGCGCGAAGGAGAATTGACACCAGGACCGAGATCACGAATTCGGCGCGAGCCTTGGAACGTCAGTCCGAGGAAGTCACGACGTAGAAGCAGTGGCCGTAGCTGTATCCATCCGTGAGTGTCCAGTCGCCTACCCAGGCCTCGACATCATGGGCTGTGGTGGATCGCACAACCGCGGAGTACCGCCCACCTGAGATGGTCATCGTGCGGCGGGGGCCGGGCGGGCATGAGGATGGCTCGTTGCCTCGCGAATACTTCCTGCACCCGCGACACGCCGGGACCTCAAGCCGTTTCGCGTCCGGACCGGAGAGAAGGAGCTCCAGTGGATATGGAGACGAGTTGCGGATGGAGATCTCGACGCGCCCGGAACCCGAGCTGCCGGAGATGACCGGGTCCGGGAGTCTGCCAGCGCGCCCCCCGCGAACCGCGGCGACCTGGGCTGCAATCAATCCGCGCCTTGCGGTCGCAGCAAGCCTGCCGTTTGGGAACTCATCCACAATCCGGCGATAGTGCGACGCCGCCTGCCCGTACCGGCCGGCGATGAAGTGTTCGCGAGCGCACCTACTTAAGGTCAGCGGCAGGTCGTTCCTCGCCCAGACGTAGTAGTAGTCCTCCCGGAGCGAAGTGAGGAAAACCGTCCCCGCGCATGGATTCAGCCTCGAGACTCGCTCGACTCTCTGCCACAGCTCGTCGAGAGACGCGGAAGCAAGATTCGCCTGCCACGAACCTTTGAAGTCCTCCATGACAGCCTCGTACATCCTCGCCGCCTCTAAGAGCTGCGCTCCGCTCCCGCGCGAGAACGCTGCATCTCTGACCTCGTCCGCCGCGGCCACCAGCTCCTGGCCGTGCCAACGTTCGATGTGACTTCGGATCGGGCTCTCTTCATTCCGGTCAAGCGCGAGCGTGTACATGCGCGCTGCTTCCTCGTGCTCGCCACGGTCGGCCGCCTCCTCCGCATCAACGATGGCACGGCACTCGTCGCGACGGCGTGCAGCCTCCCCGCGCGAGGTCACGAGCGAGACGGCGAAGAAGCCGGCCACGCGGCCATATCCGCCAACCGCGTCTGCGCAATCCTGACGGAGGTGTGCCGACTCGGCGCTCGAGTAGGTCGTCCAGGCCAGGAGGTTGTACGCGCCGTAGAGCACAGCCAACGCGGCCGCGACGGCGAGGACGGTCGCTAGCCGCCGACGCCGGAGACGGCGCCTTCGACCCCCGGCGCTGTCCGGAGCGTGTCTTTCCAGACGGCGCGTCGATTGCGACGGTACGTGCTCGGCATCTTGCCGACTGCCGGGCGTCTCAGCCCACGGGAGAAGATTGCCGCATCGAGGGCAGAAACGGGCATCGGCTCCCGCCTCGTGCCCGCACTGGTCGCAGTAGCGAAGGCCGAGCGCCATGCCTCAAGCGGCCTCCAGCGCGGGTGCAGCCGTGGGCGTGAGTTCAAGCCGCGCCGCTCGACCCTCCTGGCGAGCCGTCGCGCGCCGCACGAATGCGATCGCAAGAACAGCTGCCGCGATCTCGATTGTCAGCCCGACGATGTCGACGACCGCCGCAGTTCGAAACTCTTCGGCGGTGGAAGCGCTCAGGCTCGACCGGAACGCTCCCCTGCTTACGAGGATCGACGCGATCCACGCAGCCCACCACAGGCCGAGGAGCGGTGGAATAGGACGGCTCCAAGGATCGAGATGCCTCGGGAGGTTGGGATCACTTCCGCGCCAGATGTCGTTAGCGATCTGCTTCGGTCGCCAGAGATTGAAGAATGGGACGAACCAGGCCCCTATTGACCAGCCTGGCCTGAAGCGGAGCTCCAGACCGAAGGCACGCAGGTTCCGGTAGGCGGCGTGGAACCAACGGATGAAGACAACCGCGGCGACCAGCCAGAGCGCGACGAGGATCAGACCGATGACCATCTGGCGGTTGTCATTTGCCTGGATCTCCCCATCCGTGACGCGCTCCCCCGCAATCAGCCGATCCATCAGCGCGATCTCTGCGCCATCGGAACCGATGGCTATGAGGTTGGCCACAACAAGCGCGATCAGCACCCACTGTGCCCATCGGGCTCGCCCTCCGAGCGGCCGGAAGGTCTCGAGCCCGTCGGACTCTCGCGTGGGGTGTGCCGGTGAAGCGCTGTCGCGATCAGCCGCGTCGGTCGCGCACACGGGTGTTGTCCGCGGCGTTGACTCTGCCTCTGATGCTCCCCCTTGCGATGCTGTGGCAGAAGATCCGCCGGGCTTCGTATCCAAATGAAGCGCTTCACCGCACTGCGCGCAGTAACCGGCGTGCTTGCGGTTCAAATGCCCACAGTGATGACAGACGGGCGAGCTCCGCATGCTTACCGTTATCGGCTTCGCCGCGCGATTATCTTACGCGCTGCTGGCGTGCCCACTTCGTACGATGTCCACGTGCCCGACTTCCTCCTGCCGGCCGAGGAGCCCGAGGACTGGCGTCGTCTTCTCGCCCAGCCCGAGAAGCAGTGGCGAACCGGCTTCTCGGCCAAGGCGCTCGCCTACTGCTGGCACTCGGCCGGCGGCTTTCCGCCAGAGGTTCGGGCGGTCTTCGCGGCTTCTGGAATAGGGGTCTTCACGGAGATCGAGATGGTTCTCGCCATTCCCGAGCTGCGCGTGCCACTGCCCGGAGGGTCGCGCTCCTCGCAGACCGATCTCTTCGTCCTCGGCAAGTCGGGCGACGAGCTCGTCTCGATCGCCGTCGAAGGGAAGGTCGGCGAGAAGTTCGACGACATCGTCGCCGACTGGCTCGCCCGTCCTGCCGGTGCGCCACGCGCCTCCGCGCGAGCACCCGAGCTCGATCCCGCTGTCGTTCCGGCGCTAGAGGAAGGAAAGCTGGAGCCTCCAACGGCCGCCGAACCGAGCGAGGGCAAGCGCGAGCGCCTGGCCTTCCTCTGCCACATGCTCGACATCGGCGAGGAGCAGGTCCAGGCGCTGCGCTACCAGCTGCTCCATCGCACAGCCTCGGCCCTGATCAACGGGAACCCGAGGCGGATCAGGGCTGGAACGACCGGGTGGGCTCGTCGACGGCCAAGCGCGCATCCTCGCACGCGCCGCTCGCCCGGCCGCGGCGCCGGCGGCGCCGCGGCGGTTCTCCCCTTGCCGGCGGAGGCGTTCCGCGCTACGACGCGAACAGAGAGCACCGATGGCGCGCCGCCGCTACCTGCCGCTCGCCGTCGCCGCCGGGCTGGCCGCGTTCCCGGCCCCGGCGTCCGCCACGCCGCGCATGGTGGAGGTGGCGTTCCTCCGCGAGGGCCGGATCGTGCGGGTCGAGCGCGTCGTCCCGCCCGGCGCCGACCGTGCGCGGCACGCGCTCCGCGAGCTCGTCCAAGGCCCGACGAAGGCAGAGCGGGCGGCCGGGCTGCGCACGGCGATCCGCCCGGGCACGCGCCTGCGCTCCGTCCGCCTGCGCGGGGACACGTGGGTCGCGAGCTTCTCGCGCCTCCTCGCCGGACCCGCGACGGCGGCGACGATGGAGCGGCGGCTCACCCAGCTCCGGGTCACCCTCGCCCCCCTGCGGGCGGAGCCGCGCTTCCTCGCCCTCGCCGTCGAAGGCCGCCTGCTCACCACGCTCGGCCTCCGCGCCGCGACCCCGCGCTGGCGGGCGGAGCGGGGCGAGCGGGGCTACCCGTACGCGGTCCGCGGCGTGCAGCTCCGCCTCTCGCGGCTCGGCTACCTCGACCGGCGCGACGTCACGGGCGAGCTCGACTACCGGACGAGCCAAGCGCTCCTCGCCTTCCAGGGCTGGGAAGGGCTCGCCCGCACGGGCACGGTCACCGGCGACGTCCAAGTCGAGCTCCTGCGCGCGGCCGCGCCGCGCGGGCGCCCGGGGCGGGGGCGGCGCGTCGAGATCCACCGCGACCGCGGCGTCCTGCTCCTCCTCGACGGGCGCCGGCTCGTGCGCGCCATCCACACCTCGACGGGGGCGGGCGGCGCGACCCCCGCGGGGACGTTCCGCGTCTACCGCAAGGAGCGCCTCTCCTGGTCGCGGCCGTTCCAAGTCTGGATGCCCTTCGCCTCCTACTTCCGGGGCGGGATCGCGATGCACGAGTACCCGGACGTGCCCGCCTACCCCGCCTCCCACGGCTGCGTGCGGCTGCCGGCGGGCGAGGCGGAGCGCGTCTACCGGTTCGTGGCCATCGGGACGCCCGTCCACGTCCGCTGAGGCGGGCGGGGCGCCCGTCAGCCGCGGCGCGAGGCGGAGTGCGGGCCGTTGAAGACGACGAGCAGGGTCAGCTCGTCGTACGAGTGGAAGCGGTGCTCGGCGCCCGCCGGCACGAAGATCCCCTCCCCGCGGCGAACCGGCCGGCGCTCCCCCTCGACCTCGAGCTCCCCTTCCCGTCGAGCACGACGTACACCTCGTCGAAGGCGTGCGGCGCCTGCGCGTCCGCTCCCGGCGCCACGAGCACGTGCACGCCCACCTCCAGCCCGGGGGAGGTGTGGACGACCTCGTAGCCGCCCCCGCGCCCGGCAAGCGCGGCCGTTACCCTCCCCACGTCGAAACCGGTCACGGGCCGCGACCGTACCATCCCCGTGGAGATGACCGCGCGCCTCGCCATCGCTGCAGCGGCCGCCGGGCTCGGGCTCCTGCTCGCGCCCGCCGCCTCCGGGCGGGACGACGACGTGCTCGTCCGCGGCGTCTGCACGCAGGCGAGCACCGCCAAGCTGAAGCTGAGCGAGGAGGACGGCCGGATCGAGGTCGAGCTCGAGATCGACCAGAACCGGAACGGCGTCCGCTGGACGGTCGTCCTGCGGCGGGGCGCGCGCGTGCTCGCGCGGGCCACCCGGGTGACGCGCCCCCCGAGCGGCTCCTTCGAGCTCCGCCGGGTGGTCGCGAACCTGCCCGGCCCCGACCGGCTGAGCGCCCGCGCGACGAGCCGCTCCGGCGAGGTCTGCCGGGCGGCGGCCGTCTTCCGCGGCTAGTCGGCGGTCGCCCGCGGCCGGCGGGCGCGCGCGTGGCAAGGTTCACCCTGGTGGAGACGATGCGCGCCGTGCGCAAGGCCGCCCCCGGGCCGGGGCTCGTGCTCGAGGAGCTTCCCGTCCCCGAGCCGGGACCGGACGAGGTGGTGATCCGGGTGGAGGCCGCCTCGATCTGCGGCACGGACCTGCACATCAACCGCTGGGACCCCTGGTCGTCGGGGCGGGTGAAGCCGCCGCTCACCCTGGGCCATGAGCTGTGCGGCACGGTGGCCGCGGCCGGGGGCGCCGTCCGCGGCGTCTCGGAGGGCGCCTACGTCTCCGTCGAGAGCCACATCACCTGCGGCGCCTGCTTCCACTGCCGCACCGGGCGGGCGCACATGTGCGAGCGGGCGCAGATCCTCGGCGTCGACCGCGACGGGGGCTTCGCCGACTACGTCGCCGTCCCCGCCGCCTGCGTCTGGGAGAACGACCGGGCGAAGCTGCCGCCCGAGGTGGCCTGCCTGCAGGAGCCGTTCGGGAACGCCGTCTTCGCCACCTCCACCCAGGACCTGGCCGGGCGGGCGGTGGCGGTCCTCGGGTGCGGGCCGGTGGGGCTGTTCACGGTCGCGATCGCGCGCGCCTTCGGCGCCGGGCGCCTGCTCGCCTCCGACCACGTCCCCTTCCGCATGGAGCTCGCCCGCAGGCTGGGCGCCGACGAGGTCGTGGACGTGGACGCGGTGGAGGACGTGCCCGCCTGGTTCCACGAGCGCAACGAGGGCGAGGGCGTGGACGTCGTCTTCGAGATGTCGGGCGCGCTGCGCGCGATCCAGGACGCGTTCGCGATCGTCCGCCACGGCGGCAACGTCGTGCTCTTCGGCATCCCCTCGCAGCCCGTGACGATCGACATCGCCGAGTCGCTCATCTTCAAGAACGTGACTGTGACCGCGGTCAACGGCCGCCAGATCTGGGAGACCTGGTACACGACCCGCTGGCTGCTCGAGCACGGGGTCGTCGATCTGCGGCCGCTGATCAGCGCCCGCCTCCCCCTCGAGCGCTTCGAGGAGGCGTTCGCCCTCCTCGAGACGGGGGAGGCGTGCAAGATCGTCCTCGAGCCGAACGGAGCCTCGACATGAGCACGACTCTCGACGCGCAGGTCGGCGCGGAGCTGGACGCGCTGCGCGAAGCGCGCACGTACAAGCGCTTCCTGACCCTGGAGTCCCCGCAGGGGCCGGTCGTCCGCATGGCCGGCCGCGGGGAGGTGATCGTCCTCTCCTCCAACAACTACCTCGGCCTCGCCGCCCACCCGGAGGTGGTGCGCGCCGGGATCGAGGGCCTGGAGCGCTACGGCGCCGGAACCGCCTCCGTTCGCTTCATCTGCGGCACCTTCGCGCCTCACCTGGAGCTGGAGCGCGCCCTCGCCGACCTCTCCGCCACCGAGGCCGCGCTCACCTACGTCTCCTGCTGGAACGCGAACGAGGCGGTCATCCCCACCCTCACCGACGAGCGGACGGTGATCCTCTCCGACGAGCTCAACCATGCGAGCATCATCGACGCGATCCGGCTCTCCCGGCCCGCCCGCAAGGTGATCTACCCGCACTCGGACATGGCCGCGCTCCGCGAGGGCCTGGCGGCAGCGCCCCGGGACGCGCGCAAGCTGATCGTCACCGACGGCGTGTTCTCGATGGAGGGGGACCTCGCCCGGCTCCCGGAGATCGTCGAGCTCGCCCGGGAGCACGACGCGGTCGTGATCGTCGACGACTCGCACGGCGTGGGCGTGCTCGGGGAGACCGGGCGCGGCACCGCCGAGCACTTCGGGCTCCTGGGCGAGATCGACGTGATCACCGGCACGCTCGGCAAGGCGCTCGGGGGCGCGGCGGGGGGCTACGTCGCCTCCTCCGAGGAGGTGTGCGACCTGCTCGCCCAGCGCTCGCGTCCGCAGCTGTTCTCGAACGCGCTGCCGCCCACGGTCGCCTGCAGCGCGCGCAAGGCGATCGAGGTGATGCTCGACCACCCCGAGCTGCTCGCGAAGCTGCGCGAGAACGCGCGCCTCTTCCGGGAGATGCTGGTCGAGGCGGGCTACAACCCGCTTCCGGGAGAGGCAGCCATCATCCCCATCATCGTCGGGGAGACCGCGGAGGCGATCGCCCTCTCCGAGCGGCTGCTCGAGGAGGGCGTCTTCGTCACCGGCTTCGGCTACCCGGTCGTCCCGGAGGGGACGGCGCGGATCCGCGTGCAGATGTCCGCAGCCCTCGAGCGGGAGCACCTGGAGCGCGCGCTCGAGGCCTTCCGGCGCGTGCGCCGCTGAGGCGGGGCCTCCCGTCGGCGGCCGCTACCGCCGCC
>DATLYP010000145.1:0-11815 GCA_035574655.1 Gaiellaceae bacterium | reverse complement strand
GGGACCGTCGAGACCGTGCGCACGCAGGCCCGGAGCGCCGAGCGACGCTTCGACCGGCGCACCGCCCTCCTCGCCGGCGCCGGCGCGGCCGTCGCCGCCGTCCTCCCGGCGAGCGCCCGCGCGGTGCGGCCGCCGAGGCCGCGCATCCAGGACCTGACGCACGTGTTCGCCGAGGGGTTCCCCGTGTTCGCCTTCGACCCGCCCGCCAGGGAGACGCTCGTCACCATCCCGAGCGCGGGCTTCTACGCGCAGCGCTGGACGTTCGGGGAGCACTCGGGGACGCACATGGACGCCCCCGGGCACTTCGTGTCCGGCGGCAGGCTCGCGCCCGAGATCACGCCCCAGGAGCTGCTCGTGCCGATCGTGGTCGTGGACATCTCCGCCCGCGCGGCCGAGGACCCCGACACCGCGCTCACGGTGGACGACCTGATCGCGTTCGAGCGGCGGCACGGGCGGATCCCGGAGGGGGCGCTCGTCTGCATGCACTCCGGCTGGGCGGCCAAGGTGGACGACCCGCTCGCCTTCAAGGGCGGGGCCTCCTTCCCGAACTACCACTTCCCGGGGTTCCACGTGGAGGCGGCGCTGTGGCTCGCCGAGCGGCGGAACGTGACCGGGATCGGGGTCGACACGCTCAGCCTCGACCCCGGCAACTCGCTCACGTTCCCCGTGCACGTCGAGTTCCTGGGCACCGACCGCTACGGCCTCGAGAACCTCGCCAACCTGGACAAGATCCCGCCCCGGGGAGCGCTCGCCTACGTCGGGCTCATCCCCTGGGAGGAAGGCTCCGGCGGCCCCTGCCGCGTGATCGCGAGCTGGTAGCCGCCCCCGAGACCGCCGCCCCCGAGGCCGTCCGTCCGGCCGCGCTCGCCCGGCGGCCGCGCATCCTCGTCCTCAACCAGTACTACTGGCCGGGCGTGGAGGCGACCGCGCACCTGCTCACCGAGCTCTGCGAGGCGCTCGCCGAGGAGTACGAGGTGGAGGTCGTGACCGGGGTGCTGCACGGGCTCGAGGACCTCCCCCGCGAGGAGGAGCACAACGGCGTCCGCGTCGTCCGCGTCTTCTCCACCTCCTACGAGCGTTCGGAGCTGCACCGGCGGGCCTCGAACTACTTCTCCTACCTCGGCTCCGCGCTCGCCTACGTGCTCGGCCGGCCGGCGCCCGACCTCGTCCTCTGCATGACCGACCCGCCGATCGTCGGCGACCTGGGCGTCGTCGTCGGACGGCGCTTCCGGGTGCCGGTGCTCGTGATCAGCCAGGACGTCTTCCCGGAGATCGCGACCCAGCTCGACCGGCTGCGCAACCCGGCCGTGGTGGGCGTCCTCGGCGTCCTCGTCGGCGCGTACCTGCGCCGCGCCGACCGCATCGTCGCCATCGGCGAGACGATGCGCCGCCGGCTGGAGGAGAAGGGCGCCCCGCCCGAGCGGCTGCGCGTGATCCCGAACTGGGTGGACACGCGCGCCATCACCCCGCAGCCCCGGGACAACGAGTGGGCGCGCCAGCACGGGCTGGACGGCGTCTTCGTCGCCATGCACTCGGGGAACGTGGGCCACGCCCAGGACCTGGACAGCCTCGTCCGGGCCGCGACCTTCCTCCGCGACCGCGGCGACGTGCGCATCGTCATCGCCGGCTTCGGGGCGCGGCACGCGGAGATGGTGGAGCTCGCGAAGCGGCTGGAGGTGGAGGACACGGTTCGCTTCCTCCCCTACCAGAAGCGGGAGCGGCTCCCCTTCTCGCTCTCGAGCGCGGACGTGCACGTGGTCGGGCTCGCCCGCGGCCTCGCCGGCTACGTCGTGCCCAGCCGCCTGTACGGCGTGCTCGCGGCCGGGCGGCCGGTGATCGCGGCCGCGGACGAGGAGAGCGAGACGGCCCGCCTGGTGCGCGAGGTGGGCTGCGGCCTCGTCCTCCCGCCCGGCCGCCCCGAGCTCCTCGCCCGGACGCTGCGGGAGGCGGCGGACGGCGCCTACGACCTCGTCGAGATGGGCCGGCGCGGACGCGCGTACGTGGAGCGGGAGGCCGACCGGGTGGTGGCGATGGAGCGCTACCGGGCGCTCGTGCGCGAGCTTCTCGCGGAGCGGCCCTGAGCCGCGGGCGGGCGCGCGGCCCCTCACTACACTCGCCCTCGTGCTCGCGAAGGCCGTCTTCTGGGGGTCGCTGGGCGCGCTCGCCTGGACGCACGCGGGCTACCCGCTCCTCATGGCCGCGCTCGCGCGCCTGCGCCCGCGGCCCGTCCGCACCGGGGAGGTCGAGCCGTCCGTGACGCTCGTCGTCTCCGCGCATGACGAGGAGGCGGTCATCGGGCGCCGGCTGGAGAACCTGCTCGCCCTCGACTACCCCCCGGAGCGCCTCCGGATCGTGGTCGCCTCCGACGGCTCCACCGACCGCACGGAGGAGATCGTGGAGGCGGTCGCCGCCCGCGACCCGCGCGTCCGCCTGCTCCGCTGCCCCCGCGAGGGCAAGGTCGCCGCCCAGCACCGGGCGGTGCGGGAGGCGGACTCGGAGGTGGTCGCCTTCACCGACGCGAACACGCAGTGGCGGCCGGACGCGCTGCGCGCGCTCGTGCGCAACCTGGCCGACCCGGAGGTGGGGTACGTGTGCGGCCGGCTCCGCCTGGAGGGCGCCGACGGGGCGAACGCGGAGGGCCTCTACTGGCGCTACGAGACCTGGGTGCGCGCGCAGGAGTCGGCGACGGGCTCGATCACCGCCGGCAACGGGGCGATCTACGCGGTGCGGCGGGAGGCGTACGTGGAGGACGACCCCCGCTTCGGGCACGACTTCGGCTTCCCCTACCTGATGGAGCAGCGGGGCCTGCGCGCCGTGTACGAGCCGGAGGCGGTGGCGGTGGAGAAGGCGGCGGCGGAGCCGGAGGACGAGTACGGGCGCAAGGTGCGCACGATCGCCCGCGCCTGGGGGCACATCCTCACGGGGCGCGTCTTCCGGCCGGTGCGGCCCCTGTACGCGCTCGAGCTCCTCTCCCACCGCCTGCTCCGCTACGCGACCGGCCTCCTCCACCTCGCGCTCGCCCTTTCCACCGTGGCGCTCGCCGCCCGCGCCCCCCTCTACCGGGCCGCGTTCGCCCTCCAGGTCGCCGGCCTCGTCCTCGCCGCCGCCGGCCGGGCGCGGCTGCCGCTCCCGGGCGCCCGCCTCGCCTGGTACTACCTGCTCGTCACGAGCGCGACCGTGGCCGGGCTCCTCCGCTACCTGCGCTCGGGGACGCCCCAGACGTGGGAGAAGGCGCGGGGGACGCGGTGAACCGGGCGCTCGACGTGCTCCTCGCGGGGACCGGCCTCGTCCTCACGAGCCCCCTGCTCGCCGCGGCCGCCCTCGCGATCAAGCTGGAGGACGGCGGCCCCGTCCTCTACCGGCAGACGCGCGTGGGCAAGGACGGGGTGGACTTCGAGCTCCTCAAGCTGCGGACGATGGTGGTGGGGGCGGAGCGGATGGGGGAGGGGTACGCGGTCAACCGGGGCGACCCGCGCATCACGCGCGTCGGCCGCGTGCTCCGCCGCGCCTCGATCGACGAGCTGCCCCAGCTCTGGAACGTGCTCCGCGGCGACATGAGCGTGATCGGCCCCCGGCCCACCCTCCGCTACCAGGTGGAGCAGTACGACGAGCGGCAGCGGCGGCGCTTGGCGGTGAAGCCGGGCCTGACCGGCTGGGCGCAGGTGCACGGGCGCGCCGCGCTCTCCTGGGCGGAGCGGATCGAGCTCGACCTCTGGTACGTGGAGCACCGCTCCCCCTGGCTCGACCTGCGGATCCTGCTGCGCACCCCGCTCGCGCTTTTCTCGGGTACGTACAAAGGAGCGACGGGCGGCTGGCAGGGGCGGGAGCCGTAGGCCCCGGCCGGACCGCGACTACAGCACGCCCTTCTCCTCGAGCAGCGCCCGGTAGAGGCGGTCGACGTCGTCCACGAGGCGCGCGACCGAGTAGCGGGCGAGCACCCGCGCCCGCCCCGCCTGCCCCAGGCGCTCGCGCAGCGCCGGGTCGCGGGCGAGGGCGGCGAGCCGCTCCGCCGCGCCCTCGACGTCCCCCGGCTGCACGAGGAACCCGTCCCGGCCGTCGCGGACGACGTCCGGGACCCCGCCCACCCGGTTCGCCACCACGGGCGTGCCGGAGGCGAGCGCCTCGATCGCGCTCACCGGCGTCCCCTCGTTCAGCGAGGGGAGGAGGAAGGCGTCGAAGAGCCGGTAGTAGCCCGCGACCTCCGGCTGGTAGCCGACGAAGAAGCAGGAGCGGACGACGCCGCGCTCGTGGGCGAGCTGCTCCAAGCGGCCACGGTCGGGCCCGTCCCCGACGAGACAGAGGACGCCGTCCACGCCCCGCTCGCGCAGGGCGCGCAGCACCTCGATCGCCGCCCCCGTGTCCTTCACCCCGGTCATCCGCCCCACCCAGCCGACGACGAACGCGTCCCGGGGGATCCCGTACAGGCGCCGGTAGTCGAGGCCGGCCGTCGCGTCGCCGAGCCGCTCCTCAAGCGGGATCCCGAGCCGGATGACGACGAACCTCTCCCGCGGCGCGACGCCGAGCTCGGCGAGCTCGTCCCGCACCTCCGGGCTGACGGCGACGAGCGCGTCCGAGGCGCGGGCGAGCGCCCGCTCCACCTCCCGGAAGAAGGCGGTGCGCACCGGGTCGAAGTAGCCCTTGAGGACGTGGCCGTGGAACGTGTGCAGCACGACCGGGGGCCGGGCGTCGCCGACGAGGCGGGCGGCGGCGCGCGCGATCGCCCCCGCCTTCGCCGTGTGCGTGTGCAGGACGTGCGGGCGCTCGGCGCGGATGATCGCGGCCAGGCGGGCGATGGAGCGGGCGTCGTGGAGGGGGGAGATCTCCCGCTGCAGCTCGGAGACGGCGTGCACGGTCACCCCCAGCCGGTCGGCGAGGAAGGCCATCGAGTCCTCGCCGCGGGCGAGGCTCCCGGCGACGAGGGTCGTCCGGTAGCCGCGCGGCTCGAGCCCGGCCGCCAGGCTCGCCACGTGGATCGCCGGCCCGCCCATGTTCAGGCGGGCGATGACGCGGAGCACTCGGATCGGCTCGGACACGTGTCGGCACGTTATCCGGGTGCGGGCCCGGCCATGCGCGCGGCGGCGAGTACCCTCTCCCCCCGTGACCGTCGTCCTCTTCACCTGCGCCGGGCAGCGGGTGGACATCGTGCGCGCCTTCCGGGCGGCGGGCGCGCGCACGCTCGCCGTGGACGTCGATCCGCTCGCGCCCGCCCTCTACCACGCCAACCTGCGCGCGCTCGTGCCGCCGATCGCCGACCCCGGCTACGTGCCCGCGCTCGCCGAGCTCGTGCGCGCGCACGGGGTGCGCCTGATCGTGCCCCTGAGCGACCTCGACCACGCCCTCCTCGCCCGCTCGCGGGCCGAGCTCGCCCCCGCGCTCGTGCTCCTGCCCGAGCCGGAGGTGTGCGAGCTCGTGGCGGACAAGCTCGCCGCGCACCGCTTCTTCCTCGCGCACGGCATCCCCTCCCCGCGCAGCTGGGCGCCGGAGGAGGTGCCGGAGGACGCCCGCTACCCGCTCCTCGTCAAGGCCCGGCGTGGCTTCGGCTCGCGGCACATCTACCGGGCGGACGACCCGGAGCAGCTCGCCTTCTTCCTCCGCTACACGGAGGTGCCCTCCTTCGTGCAGGAGCGCTGTCTCGGGGAGGAGTTCTCGATCGACGTCTTCTGCGACCTGGACGGCCGCTGCCTGAACGCGATCCCCCGCACGATGATCCTCTCCAAGGGCGGGGAGTCGATCCGGGGCGCCTCGCTCAGGGACGAGGAGCTGATCGAGCACGGGGCCCGGGTGGCGGAGACGGTGGGGGTCAAGGGCCCGGCGAACGTGCAGTGCTTCCGCGAGCCGGACGGCTCCCTTCCCGTGACGGACGTGAACACGCGCTTCGGGGGCGGCTTCCCGGTGCCGCTCGCGGCCGGCGGGGGCTACCCGGCGCTCGCGCTCGCCCTCGCCCGCGGCGAGCGGCCGGCGCCGCGGCTGGGCGAGTTCGAGGAGGGCGTGGTCATGACCCGCTACTTCGCGGAAGTGTGCCTCGCCCGGAACGGGGACGGCCCGCTCGAGCCCCTCCAGCGGCTCCCCTAGCATGCCGCGGATGCGCTACGTCGTCACCGGGGCGGCCGGCTTCCTCGGCTCGCACCTGCTCGCCGCGCTCCTCGAGCGCGGCCACGACGCCGTCGGCTGGGACGCGTTCACCCCCTACTACGACCCGGCGCTGAAGGAGGAGAACGCGCGCGGCCTGCCCGTGGAGCGGCTCGACCTCGTCTCCGACCCGCTCCCGCTCGCGGGGGTGGACGGCGTCTTCCACCTCGCCGGCCAGCCGGGGGTGAGCAGCTTCGGCTCCGTCTTCCCCGTCTACGTGCGGGAGAACGTGCTCGCCACCCAGCGCCTGCTCGAGGAGGCGGCCGCGGCGGGCGCGCGCGTCGTGCTCGCCTCCTCCTCCTCCGTGTACGGGGACGCGGAGCGCTACCCGACCCCGGAGGACGCCGCCCCCTGCCCCCTCTCCCCGTACGGGATCACGAAGCTCGCGTGCGAGCACCTCGCCCGCGCCTACGGGCGCGAGCGGCGGCTCGACCATGTCGTCCTCCGCTACTTCACGATCTACGGGCCCCGGCAGCGGCCGGACATGGCGCTCGCGCGCATGGTCTCGTGCCTCGCGGACGGCCTCCCCTTCGAGCTCTACGGGGACGGCACCCAGTCGCGCAGCTTCACGTACGTCGACGACGCGGTGGAGGCGACGATCCTCGCCATGGAGCGGGCCCCCGGGGGCGCCGTCTACAACGTCGGGGGCGGGGAGGAGGTGTCCGTGCTGGAGGCGGCGGAGGCGCTCGCGCGGGTCGCGGGCCGCCGCCTCGAGCTCGTCCGCGGGCCGCGCCGGCCCGGCGATGCGGCGCGGACGGCGGCGGACGTGAGCCGGATCCGGGCGGAGCTCGGCTGGGCGCCGCGGACGCCGTTCGCAGAGGGGGTGGAGGCCCAGTGGCGCTGGGCCGCTGCTAGGGTCGCGGCCGCATGACGGAGACCGCGCTCCCGCCCGACCTCGAGGAGCGCGAGGTCGACCTCGCCTCCGCCCGCGAGCGGCTCGCCGAGCGCTGGTGGCTGCCGGCGGCCGGCCTCTTCCTGGGGGCGGTCGCCGGGCTCGCGCTCGCCCTCGCCGGCGGCTCCGTCTGGCGGGCGCAGACGATCCTCTACCTGGGCCAGCCGTTCGCGCCGCTCGGCGGCGGGCAGATCCAGACGCTCGCCACGAACCCGCGCACGGCGGCCGACCTCGTCCGCTCGGAGGCGGCGCTCGCCGCCGCCGCCCGCGCGAGCAGGATGACGGTGCAGGAGCTGCGCGGGTCGATCTCGACGAAGGAGCTCGTCGCCCCCGGGCAGGCGCGGGGGACGACGCCCCTCTTCGAGCTGACGGTCAAGGCCCCGAGCAAGCGCAAGGCGGAGGCGGCGGCGACCGCGCTCGCGGAGCGGCTGGTGCGGAACGTCTCCGCGTACGTGGAGGACAAGGTGCGGCTGCTCGAGCGCCAGCTCGCGGTCAGCCGCGCCCAGCTGGAGGCCGTCGAGCGGCGGATCCAGGACGCGCAGGAGCAGCAGGAGCGGCTGCAGGCCGATCCCTCCATCCCGACCGACCAGAAGCTGATCCTGACCCTCAACCTCAACTCGGTGATCACCACCGCGGACGCCCGGCGCGCCTCGCTGCAGGAGGACTTGTACGAGGCGCAGCAGCTCCTCAACCTGGCGGACAGCGTGGAGATGAGCCGGATCGTGGAGCCGCCTACCGCGTCCCGCTCGACCGCGCGCTCCGGCCGCACCTCCCTGCTCGTGGGGGCGCTGCTCGGGCTCCTCCTCGGCGCCGTGGCCGCGCTCGCCGCGGAGCCCTTCCTCGCCCGCCGCCGCGCGCTGCGGTAAGGCGATGGTCGAGGGCAAGCGGGTGGCGGTCGTCGTGCCCGCCTACGAGGAGGAGCGCCTCGTCGGGGAGACCCTGCGCGGCATCCCCGGCTTCGTCGACCGCGTGTACGTCGTGGACGACGGCTCCCGCGACGGGACGGCCGAGCGCGCGCGGGCGGTCGGCGACCCGCGGGTGGAGGTGATCCGCCACGAGCGCAACCTGGGCGTGGGGGCGGCGATCGTCTCCGGGTACCGGCGCGCCCTCGAGGAGGGCGTGGACGTGACGTGCGTGATGGCGGCGGACAACCAGATGGACCCGGACGAGCTGCGCGGGCTGGTGGAGCCGGTGGCGCGCGGCGAGGTGGAGTACGCGAAGGCGAACCGGCTCGTCTCCGGGGAGGCGTGGACGGTGATCCCCCGCGTCCGCTACCTGGGCAACGCGGTGCTCTCGCTGCTGACGAAGATCGCCTCCGGCTACTGGCATGTGGCCGACTCGCAGGCGGGGTACACCGCCCTCTCGCTCGCCGCTCTGCGCCGGCTCGACCTCGACCGCCTGTATCGGGGCTACGGCTTCCCGAACGACATGCTCGTGCACCTGAACGTGCAGAACGCGCGCGTGCGGGACGTCCCCTCCCGGCCCGTGTACGGGGTCGGCGAGCGCTCGGGGATCAGGCTGCGCGCCGTCGTGCCCCGCATCTCCTGGCTCCTCTTCAAGGGCTTCTGGTGGCGGATGGTGCAGAAGTACGTGATCCGCGACTTCCACCCGCTCGTCTTCTTCTACGCGTTCGGCCTGCTCATGACCGCCGCCGGCCTCGCCTTGGGCGCGGTCGAGGTCGTGCTCCGCCTGCTCGGGAACGAGATCCCGGCGGCCACGATCGTGCTCGTCGCGGTGCTGCTCATCGCCGGCCTGCAGCTCACCCTCTTCGCGATGTGGTTCGACATGGAGCAGAACAAGGAGCTGCGTTGAGCGCGCCCGCGGCCGCCGCCCTCCGCCGGCGCCGGGGCGCCGCCGCCGCCCGCCGAGGGCGCTAGCATCGGGCGCGCGTGCCCACCTCCCTCGTCACGGGCGGCGCCGGCTTCCTCGGCTCGCACCTCTGCGAGGCGCTGCTTGCGCGCGGACACCGCGTCCTCTGCCTGGACAACCTGGTCGTCTCCACGCTCGAGAACATCGAGCACCTCCGGGACGACGCCTTCGTCTTCCTCAACCACGACGTGATCGAGCCGATCCGGATCGAGGAGCCGCTCGACTACGTCTTCCACCTGGCCGCGCTCGCCAGCCCGGTCGACTACACGCGCATGCCCCTGCACTCGCTGAAGACCGGCTCGTACGGGACGCACCACGCGCTCGGGCTCGCGAAGTGGAAGCGCGCGCGCTTCCTGCTCGCGTCCACGAGCGAGGTGTACGGGGACCCGCAGGTGCACCCGCAGCCGGAGACGTACTGGGGGCACGTCAACCCGATCGGCCCCCGCGGCGTGTACGACGAGGCGAAGCGCTACGCGGAAGCGCTCACCATGGCCTACCACCGCCAGCAGGGCGTGGACACCTGCATCGCAAGGATCTTCAACACCTACGGCGCCCGCATGCGGCCGAACGACGGCCGCGCGGTCCCGACCTTCCTCCGCCAGGCGCTCGCCGGCGAGCCGGTGACCGTGTTCGGCGACGGCTCGCAGACGCGCAGCTTCTGCTACGTGGACGACATGATCCGCGGGCTGATCCTGCTCGCCGAGTCGGGGGAGCACCTGCCGGTCAACCTCGGCAACCCGGACGAGAAGACGCTGCTCGAGCTCGCGCAGACGATCATCCGGCTGACGGGCTCCACGAGCGAGATCGTCTTCGAGGCGCTGCCGGTGGACGACCCGCAGGTCCGCCAGCCGGACATCACCCGGGCCCGCCAGGTCCTCGGCTGGGAGCCGGAGGTGGGGCTCGAGGAGGGGTTGCGCAGGACGATCGCCTCGCTCGGCTCCGAGGCGCCCGTCCGCTCCGCGTGACGGGCTGCGCCAGCGCTACGAGGAGCACCACCGGGAGCGGCGCGCGGGGGCGACTTCGCTTCGACCTGGAGCGGACACCGCTCTTCCGGGCGGCGATCGGCCGCGGCAGGCGCGTGCTCGACCTCGGCTGCCGCTCGGGGGCCTGACCCCGGCGCTTCCTGGAGGCGACCCAGGTGGTCAGCCTCGACGTCGACCACGCCGCCCTCGCCAAGGTGGCAGAGCTCGGGATCGAGCCGGTGGAGGCGGACGTCGAGGAGCCGCTGCCCTTCCCCGACGCGAGCTTCGACGCCGTCCTCGCCGTGAGCTCCTCGAGCAGCTGCGCTTCCCCGACGCGCTCGTCGCCGAGGTCCGCCACGTGCTCCGCCGGGGGCGTCCTCGTCGGCTCCGTCCGGAACGCCTTCCGCGGGCAGAGCCGGCTTCGCTTCCTGCTTCGCAAGCAGCGGGGGAGGACTCGACCGACCTGCACCTCTTCGTCCCCGGCGGCGCGCGCGCTGCCCCCACGGCTTCCGGGACGTCCGTCTCCACTTCGTCGGCGGCCGCTTCCGCCGCCTGCGCGCGCGGCTCCTCGCCCGCGACCTCGTCTTCACCGCCCGCCGTCCGTCGCGCGTCCGGGCGCCGGCGAAGCGGGCGTCAGGCGCGGAGGCGGAGGGCGCCCACCGCCTGCCCGATGCACTCGCCTTGGGCGAGGCCGCGCACGATCGCCGGGCCGAAGTGGATGCCGCCGTAGAGGCGGGAGACGGCGGCCTCCTCGGCCGCCGCGGCAAACGAGGCGAACGGGCGGGGCGCGAACCCCCGGTTCTCGTGAGTACGGTCGAGGAAGGCGTAGCCGTCGCCGAAGAGGTCGGTGAGGACGCGGGCGGCCGCGCCCGACTGGACCGAGTGCCCCGACGGGTACTCGGGGAAGGGAGGCGTGGCGAGGAGGGGAAGCCAAGCGGGGTCGAACCGCTGGATGTACGTCAGCGGCCGCAGGAGGTTGTAGCGGTACTTGTAGTGCCAGCAGGAGACGAACGCGTCGCAGACGGCGATCCCGACCCTGGCGTACGTCTCGCCGGCCGCGGCCAGGCTCGCCTCCTCGGCGCGGAGGACCTGCGTCGCGATCGAGATCGAGTGCCCGGGCGGGGTCGCCGTCGCGCCCGGGTCGTCCGCCCAGAAGCGCGCGATCTGCTCCTGCTCTTCGGTGAGGCCGTTCACGGCCTCGTAGACCTCGAGCGCCTCCGCGTGGAAGCGCGAGCCAGGATCCTCCGAGTAGGGGGTGTGGTCGCCCGGCGGGCAGTCGGCGCCGCCCGAGAGCGCGAGGCAGCGGTTGCCGCCCCAGAAGGGCTGGAGCGCGGGGAGGAACCCGGGCGGCGTCGGCACCCACAGGCCCGGCCCCGCCGGAGGCACGTAGGAGGAGGAGAAGTTGCGCAGGTACCCCTCGTGCCCGCCGTCGCCCGTCGACCACTCCACCACGGCCGCGGCGACGTCCCGGCCCCGCTGCGCCGAGCGTTCGACCACGCCGCGGGGGACGCCGCCCCGGAGGCGCGCCTGGAGGCTCGTCTCGAACGCGCTCACGGCCGCGGCCTGCCCTGGTGGGAAGAGGGCGCGGAGCGCCTCTGCGAGGGCGGCGTTCGCGACGGTGGGCCAGTCGTAGGCGCGGTTGCGGCCGACCGCGGGCGTGCCGGGGAACCCGGGGAGCGCGCCGGCCAGCGGGCGGAGGCTCTCCGCCCCCGGCGCCACCGCCTCGTACAGCGCGAGCGCCGCGTACGCGAACGTCCTCGCCGCGACAGGGGGGCTGAAGCCGGGCGTCCGGCGCACGAGCTCGCGGGAGAGGTCGAACCACGCGGTGGCGACGCCCGCGTCGAGCTCGTCCGCCCCGGGGAAACGCGGTCCGGCCCTGGCCTTCGCGCCCGGGAGCCCGAAGGCGCCCGCCGCGACGAGCGCGCCGCCCGCGCCCAGCACGAGCTCGCGGCGGGTCAGGCGC
>DATLYP010000144.1:0-2967 GCA_035574655.1 Gaiellaceae bacterium | reverse complement strand
GCGGGCTCGAAGTACCGGGGCGAGTTCGAGGAGCGCCTGAAGAAGGTGATGAAGGAGATCACCCAGCGCGGCGACATCATCCTCTTCATCGACGAGCTGCACAACCTCGTCGGCGCCGGCGCCGCCGAGGGCGCGATCGACGCCGCCTCCATCCTCAAGCCGGCGCTCGCCCGGGGCGAGATCCAGACGATCGGGGCGACCACCCTCGACGAGTACCGGAAGTACCTGGAGCGCGACGCCGCGCTCGAGCGCCGCTTCCAGCAGGTGCGCGTGGAGGAGCCGACGATCGAGGAGACCGTGCAGATCCTGCGCGGCCTGCGCGACCGCTACGAGGCGCACCACCGGTGCAAGATCACGGACGAGGCGCTGCAGGCGGCGGCCGTCCTCGCCGACCGCTACATCCAGGACCGCCACCTGCCGGACAAGGCGATCGACCTGATCGACGAGGCGGGCTCGCGGGTCCGAATCGCGACCATGTCCGCGCCCCCGCGCTACCGCCAGCTCGAGGAGGAGATCGAGAAGGTGCGCGCGGACAAGGAGGCGGCGATCGAGGCCCAGGAGTTCGAGAAGGCCGCTCAGCTGCGCGACAAGGAGCGCAAGCTGACGCAGAAGAAGAAGGAACTGGAGGAGGCCTGGCGGAACCAGGCCGACGAGGAGCAGCCGGAGATCGGCGAGGACGAGATCGCGGACATCGTCTCCATGTGGACGGGCATCCCGGTCTTCAAGCTGACCGAGGCCGAGTCCCAGAAGCTGATCCGCATGGAGGACGAGCTGCACAAGCGGGTGATCGGCCAGCACCAGGCGATCGTGGCCGTGTCCAAGGCGATCCGGCGGGCGCGGGCCGGGATCAAGGACCCGAAGCGGCCCACGGGCTCGTTCATCTTCCTCGGCCCCTCCGGCGTGGGGAAGACGGAGCTCGCCCGCACCCTCGCCGAGTTCCTCTTCGGCGACGAGGACGCGCTGATCCAGGTGGACATGTCCGAGTATATGGAGAAGCACTCCGTCTCGCGCCTGGTCGGCTCCCCGCCCGGCTACGTCGGCTACGACGAGGGCGGCCAGCTGACGGAGGCCGTCCGCCGGAAGCCGTACTCGGTCGTGCTCCTGGACGAGATCGAGAAGGCGCACCCGGACGTCTTCAACATCCTCCTGCAGATCCTCGAGGACGGGAAGCTGACCGACGCCCAGGGCCGGAGGGTCGACTTCCGCAACACGATCGTGATCATGACCTCCAACCTGGGCGCGGCCCAGATCTCGAAGAACCAGACGCTCGGCTTCTCGGTCGGCGACGAGGGCGGCCTCAGCTACGAGGAGATGAAGGACCGGGTCATGTCGGAGCTGAAGAAGGTGTTCCGCCCCGAGCTCCTGAACCGGATCGACGAGGTCATCGTCTTCCACAAGCTGGAGAGGGGCGAGATCCTGCAGATCGTCGACCTGATGATGAAGCGCGTCCGGGAGGAGATGGCGAAGCACGGCGTCGCCGTCGAGCTGACGGACGAGGCCAAGGAGCTGCTCGTCGAGCAGGGCTACGACCCCACCATGGGCGCGCGGCCGCTGCGGCGCGCGATCCAGCGGCTGATCGAGGACCCGCTCGCCGACTTCATCCTCGGCCGCGAGCTGATCCCCGGCTCCACGATCGTCGTCGACCGCCGCGACGCC
This sequence comes from Gaiellaceae bacterium, assembly GCA_035574655.1. Lineage (GTDB taxonomy): Bacteria > Actinomycetota > Thermoleophilia > Gaiellales > Gaiellaceae > GMQP-bins7. The sequence goes on along the minus strand of DATLYP010000144.1, from coordinate 1,311 downwards.
GCCGGCGAGGACGAGCCGCCGGTCGAGATCCGCGTCGTCGAGGGAACGCCCGTGCCCGCCACGGTGGGCGGCGCCGAGGGCGGCGATGCGTCCGCGGAGGCCGGCGACTCCGGCCCCGGAGACGAGTAGGCGGAAGCCCGCGGCGCGACGACGTGCCGTCGTTCGAGGCTGGCCGGCGTGGCCGTCGTGATCCGGCACGCGAAGCCCTCCGACTACGGGCGCGTGATCGGGCGGGCCAACGTCTGGTGGGGCGGGCGGGAGATGGCGCCCATGCTGCCGCGGCTCTTCTTCCTCCACTTCGAGGGGACGAGCTTCGTGGCGGAGGAGGACGACGAGCTCGCCGGCTTCCTCTGCGGGTTCCTCTCGCAGACCCACCCCGAGGAGGCCTTCATCCACCTCGTCGGGGTGGCTCCGGAGCGGCGCGGGCAGGGGATCGGCCGCGCGCTCTACGAGCGCTTCTTCGAGGAGGTGCGCGCGCAGGGACGCTCGGTCGTCCGCTGCGCGACCTCGCCCGCAAACGAGGAGGCCGTCGAGTTCCACCGCTCTCTCGGCTTCGAGGAGGAGCGGCTGGTGAAGGACTACGAAGGGCCGGGCGAGGACCGGCTGCTGCTCGTCAAACGGCTGACCTGAACCGGCGCCGGCGGCGCGGAAGCCGCTCCGAGGCCGCCTCCGCCCACATGAGGAAGGCGCCGAGGGCGGCGAGGGCCGCGAGCGCGAGCCCCACGTAGCTCGCGATCGCCGAGTCGCGGTCGGTCACGTTCTTGACGAGCGTGGCGGCGAAGAGGAGACCGCCCAAGGCGAGCGCGACCAGGTCCCAGCGCACCTCCTCCGGCAGCTCGACGTCGCTCAGCTCGCGGACGGCCACGAGCGCGGCCAGGGCGAGCGAGCAGAGCCCGATGAGCAGGCCCCACGCGTCCCACCCGTCGAGGAGCTGCACGGCCGTGCCCGCAGGCCCGAAGTCGAGCTCGAGCCGCTGCCAGGTGAAGAAGAGGCTGGCGAAGAGCGAAAGGGAGGCGGCGAGGGTCAGCTTCGAGCCCCTCGAGAGCGCCCTGATCCGGTTCATCTCGATCCTTTCCCGCCCCGCGCCCGGGAGGGCGGCGGCGTATGCGGCTCCTCGCAGCGTACTCGGGAGCGCGGCCGGATCTTCGCTGCGCGGCCGGATCCCCCGGATGGGGGATCCGGCCGGCGAGCGTCACGAGGTCTCGCGAGGCCGCTCCTCGGGCTCCCCGGCGGGCGGGGGAGCGCTCGTCGCCTCGGGCGGGGGCGTCGGCTCGGGCGCGGCCGGCGCGGCGGGCGGAGGCTGCGGCGCGG
>DATLYP010000143.1:0-4598 GCA_035574655.1 Gaiellaceae bacterium | reverse complement strand
CCGCAGATCTCCCCGATCGTGCAGCGGGCGCGCAGGGCCTCGCGCATGGGCGGGAGCAGGTTCTCGTCCGTCGCGGCGGCGCGCCGCACCTCGGCGAGCGCCGCCTCCGCCGCCGCCGCGTCCCGCTCGGCGCGCACGCGGCGTGTCCGCTCGCGCTGGCGCCGCTCGCTCTCCGGGTCGACCTGGAGCAGCTCGAACCGCCCGTCCTCCTCCTCGAGGAAGCGGTTGACGCCGACGACGACCCGCTCCCCCGCCTCGACCTCGGCCTGGTAGCGGAAGGCGGACGCCTCGATCTCCGCCTGCACGAAGCCCTGCTCGATCGCGGCCACGGCGCCCCCGAGCTCGTCGATCCGCTCGAGCAGCGCCTGCACGCGCTCCTCGAGCTCGGCGGTCAGGGCCTCGATGAAGTAGGCGCCGCCGAGCGGGTCGGCGGTGTCGGTGCAGCCCGCCTCGTGGGCGAGGATCTGCTGGGTGCGGAGCGCGATGCGGGCGGAGCGCTCGGTGGGGAGGGCGAGCGCCTCGTCGAAGGCGTTCGTGTGCAGCGACTGGGCGCCCCCGCAGACGGCGGAGAGGGCCTGGACGGCGACCCGGACGATGTTGTTCTCCGGCTGCTGGGCGGTGAGCGTGGAGCCGCCGGTCTGCGCGTGGAAGCGGAGGGCGAGCGCGCGGGGGTTCGTCGCGCCGAAGCGCTCGCGCATGATCCGCGCCCACAGGCGGCGGGCGGCCCGGAACTTCGCCACCTCCTGGAAGAAGTGGTTGTGCGCGTTGAAGAAGAAGGAGAGGCGCTCCCCGAAGCGGTCGGGGGAGAGGCCGGCGGCGATCGCCGCCTCGCAGTAGGCGATCCCGTTCGCGAGCGTGAAGGCGAGCTCCTGGGCCGCGCTCGCCCCCGCCTCCCGGATGTGGTAGCCGGAGATGGAGATCGTGTTGAAGCGCGGCAGCCGCTCCGCGCAGTAGGCGAAGAGGTCGGTGGTGAGCCGCATGCTCGGCCGGGGCGGGAAGATGTAGTTGCCGCGCGCGATGTACTCCTTGAGGATGTCGTTCTGCACCGTGCCGCGCAGGCGCTCCCCGGGCACGCCCTGGCCCTCGGCGACGAGCTCGTAGAGGAGCAGGAGCAGCGCGGCGGGGGCGTTGATCGTCATCGAGGTGGAGACCTCGCCGAGCGGGATGCCGGCGAAGAGGGTCTCCATGTCGGCGATCGAGTCGATCGCCACCCCGGTGCGCCCGACCTCGCCCTCGGCGAGGGGGTCGTCGGAGTCGTAGCCGAGCTGGGTGGGCAGGTCGAAGGCGACGGAGAGGCCCGTCTGCCCGCGCGCGAGCAGGTAGCGGAAGCGCGCGTTCGTCTCCTCCGCGGAGCCGTAGCCCGCGTACTGGCGGATCGTCCACGGCCGGCCCCGGTACATGGTCGGGTAGGGGCCGCGGGTAAACGGGTACTCGCCGGGGAGTTCGAGCTCGCGGGGCGGCAGGTCCTCGGCCGTGTAGACGGGCTTGACCTCGATCCCGGAGTCCGTCACCCGGCGCTCCTCGGCGGTCGCCATGCGCGCATCGTAGGTGCGGCGCGGAGCGGAGCGACGCAACACTCCGGGGTCACGCAACACTCCGGGGTCAGGTCTCTTTTGTTGCGCGGCGGCCGCGCCTCGCCGCGGGCCGCGCCTCGCTGCAACGGTCGGGACCTGACCCCGCTGTTGCGCGCAACGCTTCGGACCTGACCCCGGTGTTGCGCTACAGGACTCCGCCCGCCCGCTCGATCCCATCCAACGCGATCCGCTTCCCCGTCGCGATGTGCTCGCGGATCGCGAGCCGCGCCGCCTCCAGGTCGCCCGCCTCGAAGGCCTCCACGATGCGGCGATGCTCCGTCACCAGGTTCGCGTGCCCCTCGACGCGCCCGCCGCGGATCACCTGCATGAGCAGGTTGACCGAGAGCTCCCGGTAGAAGCGGGAGAGGAGCGCGTTGCCGGCGAGGTCGATCTGGAACTCGTGGAAGGCGGCGTTCGCGGCGTCCCAGGCCTCGTGCGAGATCGCCTCCGCCGTGCGCTCGAGCAGGGCGCGGAACGCGCGCAGGTCCTCCTCGGAGACGCTCCCGACCGAGCGCTCGGCGGCGAGCAGCTCGAGAGCGAGGCGCACGTCGTAGCCCTCGGCGACCGCCTGCGCGGTGACGGGAGCGACGAAGTAGCCGCGGCGCGGGCGCACGGTGAGGAGCCCCTCGGAGACGAGACGGGTCAGCGCCTGGTGCACCGGGCTGCGCGACACCCCGAGCTCGGCCGCGAGCTCGTGCAGGCTCAGCTTCTCCCCGGGCCGGTGGCGGCGCGTGAGGAGGCGGGAGCGCAGGACCTCGTAGACCCGGTCGGCGAGGCTCGCTCGAGGCATGGACAGCGCCATCGTCGTGCTGGACCTACCACGGGCGCGGGCGGCAAGGCAACCGCGGGATACGCTCTCCTCCGTGCGTGTGCAGGTGCGGCTCTTCGCGGCGCTGCGCGAGCGGGCGGGCAGGGGCGCGCTCGACCTCGAGCTACCCGAGGGCGCGATCGTCGAGGACGTGTGGCCCGCGCTCGGTTTGGGCGCGGAGCCGCCCGGGCTCCTCTTCGCCGTCAACCGCGCCTACGCCGAGCGGACGCGGCCGCTCGCGGAGGGAGACGAGGTCGCGGTCATCCCGCCCGTCTCGGGAGGGGATCCGCGGGCGCCGAGCGCGGCGCGGCAGGACCTCTTCCGCCTCTCCGCCGAGCCGCTCTCCCCGGAGGCCGCGCTCGAGCAGGTGCGGACGCCGGAGGCAGGCGCGGTCGCGACCTTCGTCGGCACGACCCGGGCGCGCTCGCGCGGCCGCGACGTCCTCTACCTCGAGTACGAGGCCTACGAGGGCATGGCAGAGCAGGTCATGGCCGAGCTGGCCGAGACGCTGAAGCGCCGCTACGACCTCTGCGAGGTGGCGATCCACCACCGGACGGGAAGGGTGGAGATCGGGGAGCCGAGCGTCGTCATCGCCGTCTCGGCGCCCCACCGGGCGGACGCGCTCGCCGCCTGCAGGGACGCGATCGACGAGCTCAAGGTCTCCGTCCCCCTCTGGAAGAAAGAGGTGTACGCCGGGGGCGAGGAGTGGATCGGCCGGGGCAGCTAGCGCGCCCGCGGCGGGGCGCGCTCCTCCGGCTCGCCGCGCCCCTCCTCCTCGTGGGCGGGCTCGCGCTCAAGCTCGGCGGCTCCCTGAAGTTCCTTGCCGTCTTCGCCTCCCTCGGCGGGTACGCGCTCATCTGGGGCTGGCAGTTCGCGCTCGGCTTCGTCGCCCTCATCCTCGTCCACGAGCTCGGGCACTACCTGGAGGCGCGCCGCCAGGGCCTCGACCCCTCGCTTCCCGTCTTCATCCCCTTCCTCGGCGCGTACGTCGCCATCCGGAACGCGCCCTTCGACCCCTGGCGGAACGCGAAGGTGACGCTCGCGGGGCCCCTTCTCGGCGGGGCCGTCGCGGCCCTTCTCCTCGCCGCCGGGGCGGCGCTCGACTCCCGGCTCCTGCTTGCCCTGGCGTACGCGGGGTTCTTCCTCAACCTCCTCAACCTCGTCCCCGTCGGCTTCCTGGACGGGGGCCGGCTGCTCGAGTCCTGGCGCGTGCTCCGGCACGGGGCGGGAGCCCCGACCCCGCCCCAGGCGCGCGCGCTCGCGGCCCGGCTCGCCGTCCTCTCGCTCGCGACCGCGGCCGGGCTCGCCGTGGGCATGGCCGGCGCGCACGTCCCCCAGGACCGCCTGTGACCGGGCACGAGCTCGACCGCCGCCTGCTCCGGCGGACGGAGGAGACGCTCGCGAGCGACGTCTCCCTGATCGCCGCCGAGTTCCTCGCCGGCTTTCAAGCGGTGCGGCGGATCGACCGCCCGGCGGTCTCCGTCTTCGGCTCCGCCCGCGTCGGAGAGGGGACGCCGACCTACCGGCGCGCCTTGGAGACGGGGCGCGCCTTCGCGGAGGCGGGCTTCGCCGTCGTGACCGGCGGCGGCCCGGGGGTGATGGAGGCGGCGAACCGCGGCTGCAAGGAGGCGGGCGGGCTCTCCGTCGGCTTCAACATCGAGCTCCCGCGCGAGCAGAGCCTGAACGCCTGGTGCGACCTCGCGCTCACCTTCCACCACTTCTACGCCCGCAAGGTGATGTTCGTGAAGGCGGCGGAAGGGTTCGTCATCTTCCCCGGCGGCTTCGGCACCCAGGACGAGCTGTGGGAGGCGCTGACGCTCATCCAGACGGGCAAGATCGGCCACTTCCCCGTCGTCCTCTTCGACTCCGGCTACTGGGGCGAGCTCCTCGAGTGGGTGCGCGAGGAGATGCTCGCCGACGGCCTCATCTCGCCCGAGGATCTCGAGCTCCTCTCGCTCACGGACGATCCCGGGGACGCGGTCGAGCTCGTCGTCTCCCGCTACGAGCAGCGGCTGCGCGAAGGCTCGGCCTGAGCGGCGCCGGCGCCGCCCGACGCGGGCTTGCCGCGCGGGCACGGCTGCGGCCACACTGGCGGCGTGAGCCGAGCCCCCTCGTTGCGCGACCTGCCCTCGGTCGACCGGCTGCTCGCCGACGAGCGCCTCGCCGGCGAGCCGCACGAGCTCGCCGTCCAGGCCGCGCGGGCCGCGCTCGAGCGG
>DATLYP010000142.1:0-10011 GCA_035574655.1 Gaiellaceae bacterium | reverse complement strand
CGGGCTGGTGGGCGGCCGGGCGCGGGCGGGCGGCGTTCCCGACCAGGGGGCCGTCCGTCCCGCCGCCCGCCGACCTCGCGGGCGCGCTCGAACGGCTCGCCGCTCTGCACGCGCGCGGAGAGCTGACCGACGAGGAGTACGCGGCCGCCAAGGCGCGGCTCCTGCGAGTCCCGTAGCGGTGGTGGGCCGGGTGCTCGCGCTCGAGCTCTCCGAGGAGGTCGTGGAGGCGCTCGTGACGGCCGGGGTCGGCGTCGTCGGAGTCCTCGCGGTGCGCTTCGCCGCCTACCGGCTGCTGCGCGGCTACGAGCGGCGGCTCGCCGCGCGCGACCCGCAGGAGGCGGCGCGCCGGCGCACGCTGGCGACGGTGCTCGCGCGCCTCGCCGTCGCCGCCGTCGCGATCCTCGTCGTCTGGACGCTCCTCTCCATCTTCCCCCAGACCGACAGGCTCGCCCAGGCCGTGCTCGCCTCGGGCGCCTTCGTCGCCCTCGTCCTCGGGCTTGCGATCGCGACCCCGCTCGCGAACCTCGGCTCGGGCGTCCTCCTCGCGTTCACGCAGCCAGTCCGGCTGGGCGACCGGATCACCGTCGGCGAGCACACGGGCGTCGTGGAGGAGATCACCTTGAGCTACACGGCGCTCGTCACCGACGAGGACGACCACGTCTTCGTCCCCAACCGGGAGATGGTCAGCCGGGTGATCGTGAACCGGACGGCGCGCGACCCCCGCCGCCTGGTCAGCGTGCGCTTGCCCGTCGCGCTCGACAGGCCGCTCGCCGAGGCGCGCGCGGCCGTGCTGGAGGCGGCGCGGGGGACGGAGCAGGGGGAGGCGCTCTCGCTCTCGGCCCGGATCGGCGAGGTGGGCGAGAAGGTGGCCTGGCTCGAGCTCGTCGCCTACGTCTCCCCGGACGCCGACGTCGCGCGCCTGACGAGCGACCTGCGCGAGGCCGCGCTGGCGGCGCTCGGGGAGGCGGGCTACCTGCCCTCCTGAGCCCCGCGCAACACCGGGGGTCAGGTCCCGTTCGTTGCGCGCAACAGCTCGGGGGTCAGGTCTCTTGCGCGCAACAGCTCGGGGTCAGGTCTCTTGCGTTGCGTCGCAACGAAAGGGACCTGACCCCTTGTTGCGCAACGGATGGGCTCTGACCCCCCTGTTGCGCTGTTGCGTCAGACGCAGTCCCGGAGCGCCTGCGCCTCCGGGAGCGTCTCCAGCTTCTTGAGCGTGTTGTTCTCGATCTGGCGGATCCGCTCGCGCGTCACGCCGAAGGCGCGCCCGACCTCCTCGAGCGTGCGCGGCTGGGCGCCGTCGAGCCCGTAGCGGAGCTCGAGCACCTTCCGCTCCCGCTCGGGCAGCGCCGAGAGCGCAAGCTCGACGTCCTCCCGACGCAGGGCGAGCGAGGCCACCTCGAACGGCGACTCCGCCTGCTCGTCCGGGACGAAGTCGCCGAGCGCCGAATCCTCCTCGTCCCCGACCGGCTTCTCGAGCGAGACCGGAAGCTGCGACATGCGCAGGATCTCCCGCACCTCCTGCGGGGTCATGTCGAGCTCCTCCGCGATCTCCTCGGGCAGCGGCTCGCGGCCCAGGCGCTGTACGAGCTGCCGCTCGATGTGCACCACCCTGTTCAGCTTCTCCACCATGTGCACGGGGATCCGGATCGTCCGCGCCTTGTCCGCGATCGCCCGCGTCACCGCCTGCCGGATCCACCACGTGGCGTACGTCGAGAACTTGTACCCCTTGCGGTAGTCGAACTTCTCGACCGCCCGGATGAGCCCCAGCGAGCCCTCTTGGATCAGGTCGAGGAAGGAGAGCCCGCGCCCCAGGTAGCCCTTGGCGATGGAGACGACGAGCCGCAGGTTCGCCTCGATCATGTGCTGCTTCGCAGCCATGTCCCCGCGCTCGATGCGCTTCGCGAGCGACACCTCCTGGTCGGCCGTCAGCAGCGGCACCCTTCCGATCTCCCGCAGGTAGAGGCGCAGGGAGTCGAGAGAGGGCTCGACGGAGAGGTCGAGCCCGGGCGCCTTCTCGTCCTCCGCGGCCGGGGACTGCTCCTCGTGCGGCAGCGCCTTGTGCTCCAGGCCCTCGACCAGCTCGATCGAGTGGTCGATCAGGTAGGCGTAGAAGTCCTCGACGTGCTCCTTGGTGAGCTCGACCTCGTCGAGGGCCGCGACGATCTCGTCGTAGGTGAGGAACCCGCGCTCGAGACCAGTCTCGACAAGGCGGTGGAGCTCCTCGACGTCTGGGAGAGCGATATCGACTGACAGCATGGGCCGGGCCTTCTCCTCTCGCTCGAACGAACGATCTTTCGTCGCAGGAAGCCGGGAGGACCCGGCTCCACAACCATCAGCGGGCTGGATCCTAATCTGACATGTCAATCTCGGGAAGGGGTGAGCGCCGCCGGGTCCTCTCCGAGGCGATGCGGAGCTCGCCGACGAGCTCTCCGCGGGAGTTGCGGAGCGGGGCTTCTCCGAGGTCGCCGGCGTCGACCCCGAGACGGGAGAGGAAGACGGCGAGCGCGGGCGCGACGGCCCGCCCCGAACCGTCTTCGACCTTGAGGGCAAGACCCAACCCGTGCGGGGAGGCGGCGCAGAGGAGCCCTTCCGCGCCCACCTTCGCGATCCAGCCCGGCAGCCGGAGCATGAGCCGCACGTCCGCCGCCTCCGGCCCCCGGATGAGCTCGGGGTAGGAACGCATCGCGCCGGCGACGCGGGGGCCGCCTTCCCGCCGCTCGAGCACCGCGAACGCGCGCGCCATCCTCTCCAGGGGGAGCGCGAAGGTGGCGACGCCGCAGCCGTCGACCGCCACCGGCACCGAGGCGGGCTCGACCTCCGCAGCCGCGGCGACCTCGGCCAGCATCGCCCGCTGGCAGGGATGCTCGGCGAGGCGGTACCCCTCGCTCGGCCACCCCCGCGCCCGGCAGAGCGCGAGCATGGCGGCGTGCTTGCCGGAGCAGTTGTGCTCGAGCGGCGTCGGCTCCGGGCCGCATTCGAGCTCCTCCTCCCGTGCCGGGGCGCGGGCGAGGAGCGCACGGACGGCGTCGAGCTGCTCGGCGCGGGCGAGGTGGGACGCGCAGGCGATCGCGATCTCCCGCGCCTCGAGGTCGGGGCGGGCGCGCACGACGGGCAAGGCCTGCAGCGGCTTTGCGGCGCTGCGCAGGAACGCGACGAGGCGCGGATCGCCCGCCCCGGCGAGGACACGCCCCTCCTCCACCGCGACCGCGTGCACGCGGTGCCGCGCCTCGACGACCGCTCCCCGCACGACCTCGACGAGAATCGGCTCCACGCGTCGCCACCCTACGCGGTCGCGGCCGGGCGGGCCTGGGACAACGCCGGCGGCGCGCGGCGGTAGCCTCTTGCATTCGGTCGACAAATGCCGTATGTTCGATGATTATCGACCGTTTCCCCGACTACGACCTCGAGGACGTCTTGGTCGTCGAGGAGCCGCGCCAGCTGCGCGCGCTCGGGGACGAGGCCAGGGCGCGCATCGTGGCGCTGCTCCGCGAGCGGGCGGCGAGCGTCAGCGAGCTCGCGGCGGCGCTCGGCCTGGCCAAGGGGACGGTCGGCCACCACGTGAAGGTGCTCGAGGCGGCGGGACTCGTCCGGGTCGTACGCACGCGTCGGGTGCGGGCGGTGACGGAGCGCTACTACGGGCGGGTCGCCCGCCTCTTCGTGCTGCGCGGGGACGGCGGGCTCCCGCCCGACCTGCGTGGAGGCAGGCTCGGCGCGCTCCTGCTCCGCCAAGCCGCCGACGAGCTGCTCGCCTCCGGCCAGGGCGAGCTCGCCTCGGCCCTCGTCCACGTGCGCCTGCAGCCGCGCGACGCGCGCCGCTTCGAGCGGCGGCTGCGGAAGCTCGTCGCCGACCTGCAGGCGGCCGAGAGCGCGTCGGGAGAGCCGCACGCGCTCGCCCTCGCCCTCTTCCGGGCGGCGACCGCTCTCGCCCCGCCCGAGCACGCGAGCGGGGATGCGTAGGCTCCGCCGCCCCGGCGGCCTCTGGCGGCATCCCGACTTCCTCAAGCTCTGGGCGGCGGAGACGATCAGCCAGTTCGGCTCGCAGGTCGACGACCTTGCCATCGGCTTCGTCGCCATCACCGTCCTCGACGCGAGCGCGTTCGAGGTCGCGGTGATCGGGACGCTCAACTTCCTCCCCTTCCTCCTCGTCACGCTGCCCGCGGGCGTGTGGGTCGACCGGCTACGGCGGCGGCCGATCCTGATCACGAGCGACCTCGCGCGGGCGGCGCTGCTCGCCACGATCCCGGTCGCCTACGTCGCGGACGCGCTGACGCTGTGGCAGCTGTACGCGGTTGTCTTCCTCGTGGGAACGTTCCAGGTCTTCTTCGACGTGGCCTACCAGTCGTACCTGCCCTCGCTCGTCGAGCGCGAGCAGATCATCGAAGGCAACGCGAAGCTGGAGGTCAGCCGCTCGGCGGCCCAGGTTGGAGGCCCCGGCGTCGGGGGCGCGCTGGTCGAGATTCTCACGGCGCCGTACGCGGTCCTGGTCGACGCCCTCAGCTTCGTCGGCTCCGGGCTCTTCCTGCTCGGCATCCGCAGACGCGAGGAGCGCCCGGAGCGGCATACCGCCGAGGGGCGAGGGTCGGGCCTTCGGGCCGAGCTCCGGGAAGGGCTGCGCTTCGTGCTCGGCAACCCGAACCTGCGGGCGCAGGCGGGCTGTACCGCGACCTCGAACCTGTTCTCGAGCGTCGCGTTCTCGATCTTCCTCGTCTTCGCCGTCCGCGAGCTCCGGCTGTCGGCGGCGGTCATCGGGGCGATCCTGTCGATCGGGGCGCTCGGTTCGCTGCTCGCCGCGCTTACCGCGAGGCGGCTTTCGAGCCGCTTCGGCATCGGCCCGACGACGATCGCGGCCGGCGCGCTCTTCGGGCCGACGATCGTCGTCATCGGCCTCGCCCCGGAGGGGAGCGCGGCCGTCCCCATCATCGTCGCAGCCCAGCTTCTCGCAGGCTTCTCCGTGGTCACGTACAACATCGTCCAGGTCAGCTACCGGCAGGCGATCTGCCCTCCGGGCCTGCAGGGGCGCATGAACTCGGTCATGCGCTTCCTCGTCTGGGGGACGATCCCGATCGGGACGATCGCGGGCGGCGCGCTCGCGTCCTGGATCGGGCTCCGCGAGACGATCGTGGTCGGCGGCGTCGGCGCCGGGCTCGCCGTGCTGTGGATCGTCTTCTCGCCGCAACGGCGCCTCCGGGCGCTGCCCGAGCCGGTGGAGCAGGAGCCGCGCGGAGGCGAGCTCGCTCCAACGCTCCCCGCCGCCGGCGAGCCGCTCCCCGCCGGCGACGGGAACTGAGCCGCCGTCCCGCAACGCGGGGTCAGGTCCCTCCTGTTGCACGCAACGCGGGGTCAGGGTCGTCCCTCCTGTTGCAGGCGCGCTGCCGCTGCGCGACGCGGGGTCAGGTCCCGCGCGTCGCAGGGTGCCGCTGCGCAACGGAAGAGACCTGACCCCCTGTTGCGCGTTGCGCCGCTGCGCAACGGAAGAGACCTGACCCCGCGTGTTGCGCCTACCCTGCGCGCATGCCCGAGCTGCCCGAGGTGGAGGCGTGGGCGCGCGCGCTCGACCCGCTCGTCTCCGCCGCTCCGGTCGAGCGCGCGGGGCCGGCGCACGTCGCCACGCTGAAGACGGTCGACCCGCCGCTCGCCGCGCTCGAGGGACGGCGGCTCTCGGGCGCGCGCCGGAGGGGCAAGCACCTCCTCTTCCCGACCGACGACGGGGAGCTCGTCCTGCGCGTGCACCTGATGAGCGCGGGCCGGCTGCGCTTCCTCCGCGCGGGCGAGCGGGGGCCCAAGCAGCCCATGTTCCGGCTCCGCTTCCGCGGCGGCGCCGAGCTCGTGCTGACCGAAGCGGGGAGCAAGAAGCGGGCCGGGGTCTGGCTGGCGACGCCGGAGCAGACGGAGGCCGATCTCGCCCACCTCGGCCCGGACGCGCTCGAGCTGGACGCCGCGGCGCTCGCCGCGATCCTCCGCCGCGAGCGCCGCCACCTGCACCCCCTGCTCCGCGACCAGCGCGCGCTCGGCGGCATCGGGCGCGCCCACGCGAACGAGATCCTGCTCCGCGCGCGGCTCTCCCCCTTCAAGACCTCGACGGAGCTCACGGAAGCGGAGGCCGCGCGGCTCGCCGCCGCCATCCGCGAGGACCTGGAGCGGGCGCTCGCCTTGCGGGAGCGCGGCAAGGGCGACCACGACGTCTACCTCGTGCACGACCGCCTCGGGGAGCCGTGCCCGCAGTGCGGCACGCCGATCGCGCGCGTGGACTACGAGGAGCACACGATCTACTACTGCCCGAGCTGTCAGACCGGAGGCCGGCTGCTCAAGGACCGAAGGCTCTCGCGGCTGCTCCGGTGAGGCGCGCGCCGGCCCGCTACGCGAGGTCGTCGGCGGCGACCGGCACCGGGCGGGGCCGCGCGATCCCAGCGAGGAGGGGCAGGCCGAGCGCCGCGGCGACGGATGCGGTGAGGAAGGCCTCCTGGTACCCGGCGGCGGAGACGACGGCGCCGAGCCCGGCCGCGCCCCCGAAGATGGCGAGGTCGACGAAGGCCGAGAACGTGCCGATCACCGCCCCGCGCTCCTCGGCGGGCGCGCGGCCGACGGCGAGCGTCACGAGGGCCGGGTAGGCGAGCGACTGCCCGAGCGCCATCACGGCGGTCCCGACGAACAGCCCGGCGGGCTGGTCCCAGAGCGCGATCGCCGCGAACGCGGTGGCGAGCAGCACCAGGGCGAGCGTCGCGCAGCGCTGCGCCCCGAGGAGGTCGGGGATGCGCGCGCCGAAGAGCCGGACCGCGACCACGATGCCGGCGAACTCGAGGAAGACGAGGCCGCCCCCGTCGAGGCCGAGCTCGAGCGCGTACAGGGCGACGAACGCGTTGAAGCCGCCGAAGCCGAGCAGCGCGCAGGCGAGGACGATCCCCGGGGCGAGCGCCGCCCCGTGCACGAGCCCGCGCCGCGCCGGGGCGCCGCTGCGCTCGGGCCGCGTCTCGGGGACGAGCGTCCCGAGCAGCGCCGCCGCCGCGGCGAGGGCCGCCGAGCAGGTCCAGACGGCGTCGTAGCGCTCGCCGCCGAGCACGAGCTCGCCGAGCAGCGGCCCGAGCGCGACGCCGCCGTACGGGGCGAGCGTGAAGTAGCTGACCGCCTGGCCGCGCCGCTCCGCGGGCGCGAGGTCGGTGACGACGGTCGCGCCGCCGACGAGCAGCGCGCCCTCGCCCACGCCGGCGACGAGGCGCAGCGCGATGACGGCGGCGAGCGACTCTGCGGGCACGTACGCGAGGCCGACGAGCGCGAGCAGGAGCGGCGCGCCGACCACGAGCAGGCGCCGTCCGTAGGCGTCGCCGAGCCGCCCCACGAACGGCTGGGCGACCACGGCCGTGATGCTCGACGCGCCGACCGAGAGCCCGATGCCGACGCCTCCGGCGTCGAGGGGCCCCTCGGCGAAGCGCGGGAGCACCGGCAGCAGGACGCCGAGCGAGAGCATCCCGCCGAAGGTGGAGAAAATGGCGAGGAGCAGCGGCGCGGTGACCAGCCGGCCCTCTGCGGAGGCTCGGGGGGCGCGCGCCATGCTCCTGGTACCGTGGGCCATGTGAGCGACGTCGTCAAGCTCGACGAGGACCTGCAGGCGTCGCCGCCGGAGATCGCGCTCGCCCTCTCCCGCGCCGGCGTGAGCGGCGTGCAGAAGGCGGTCCGCATCCGCCGCGGCGGCGCGGAGACCGTGATGGCGGCGATCATCGACTGCACGGTCGACCTCTCCGCGGACCAGAAGGGCGTGCACATGTCCCGCTTCCCCGAGCTCTTCGAGGAGGCGATCGACCTCGTCGTCGAGCGGGAGGCGCTCCTCGTGGAGGTGCTCGCCGAGCACATCGCCGCCCGCGTCGTCGAGCGGCAGCGGGCGCTCAAGGCCGAGGTGTGGATCCGCGCCCAGTGGCCGATCCACCGGCGCACGCCGGTGACCGGCATCCGCACCCAGGAGATGGTCACCCTCTGCGGGATCGCGACCGCCTCGGCGGCGGGCACGAAGCGAGTCGTGGGGGTGGAGGCGAACGGGATCAACGCCTGCCCGTGCGCGCAGGGGCTCGTGCGCAGGCGGGCGGGCGAGCGGCTGCGCGAGGCCGGCTACGGCGAGGAGGACGTGAGGCGCATCTTCGAGCTCGTCCCCGTCGCCACGCACAACCAGCGGGGACGGGGGACCCTCTTCGTGGGCACAGACCAGGATTTGGACGCGGTCGACCTGGTGGACATCGTGGAGCGCTCGATGAGCGCGCCCATCAAGGACCTGCTCAAGCGGCCCGATGAGCTCTTCGTCGTCGAGCACGCCCACCTGCAGCCGCGCTTCGTCGAGGACTCGGTGCGCTACGCGCTGCGCGACGCGCTGGAGGCGCTCCCGGAGCTCGAGGACGGCGACTTCCTGCTCTCGCGCCAGGTCAACTTCGAGACGATCCACACGCACGACGTGCTCGCCGAGCGCTACGGCACGGTGGCGGAGCTGCGCTCCGAGCTCGAGACGGGGCGACCGAGCCCGCGCCAGACGACGCTCGCCGCCTGGCTCGCCGGGTAGCCCGGCGCCGGCGAGCGGCTACTCGAGCGGGATCCGGTACGCCTCGACCCAGCCGTTCACGACCGACCAGTCGAGGTTGCGGAAGAAGGCGTCGATATAGGCGGCGCGGTCGGTCTGGTAGTCGAGGAAGTAGGCGTGCTCGTAGACGTCGAGCGCGACGAGGGGAGTCGCGTTCCAGACGGGAAAGGTGTTCTGAGCGTCGCCGACGTACGTGAAGAGGCGCCCTTCGTCCCAGTCGTACGCCGTCCAGGCCCAGCCGCGGCCGGCCATGCCGGACGCGGTCAGGTCCTGGCGCCACGCCTCCGCGGAGCCGAAGTCGCGCTCGATCAGCTCCGCGACCGGCCCCGTGGGGTCGCCGCCCTCGCCGCCCAAGTGCTCGAAGTAGAGCTCGTGGTTCTTGATCCCGCCGACCGCGAAGGTGAGGTCCACCTTCAGCGCCCGCAGCTCCGAGTAGACCTGGTTCGCGCCCGAGCGGTCGGCCTCCGCGAGCTTGCCGAGGATCTCGTTCCGCTTCGCCACGTAGCCCTGGTAGAGGCGGTAGTGGGCCTCGACGGTCGTCCGCGAGATCCCGTCGAGCTCGTACAGCGCCGGCCGCAGGTCGCGCGGCCTGATCTCGACGAACGTGGCCATGGCCGCGGAGCATATCCTTCGCCCCAGCGACGAGAGGAGAACCAGCATGCCGTTCACCCTTCCCCCGCTTCCCTACGGCTTCGACGCGCTCGAGCCGCACATCGACGCGAAGACGATGGAGATCCACCACGGAAAGCACCACCAGGCCTACGTGGACAACGCCAACAAGGCGCTCGAGGGCACCGAGTGGGCGGACCGGAGCGTGGAGGAGGTCCTGCGCGACATCGACTCGATCCCCGAGGACAAGCGAACCGCGGTGCGCAACAACGCCGGCGGCCACGCGAACCACACGCTCTTCTGGGAGATCATGGCCCCGGACGGCGGAGGCGAGCCGAGCGGCGCGCTCGCCGAGGCGATCGCCTCGACGTTCGGGGGCTTCGACCAGCTCAAGCAGACGATCAACCAGAACGGCGTCGCCCGCTTCGGCAGCGGCTGGACGTGGCTCGTCTGGAACGGGAGCGGCCTCGAGGCCTACTCGACCGCGAACCAGGACTCGCCGCTCATGCAGGGGCACGTCCCCATCCTGGGCATCGACGTCTGGGAGCACGCCTACTACCTCCGCTACCAGAACCGGCGCCCCGACTACCTGGAGGCGTGGTGGAACGTCGTCGACTGGGACGCGGTGGCGGCCCGCTACGAGGCGGCGCGCTCGTCGTAGCTGCCCCCGGCAAACCGCGGCCGCGGGCCGCGCGTAGCACCGGGCGGTGGTCGCGTCGCTCGCCCCGCGCTCCCGGCCCGCCCTCCCGCGAGGGGCCAGAATGCGTGCGGTGGAGCTGCCGCAGCCGACGGACGCGGACCTGATCGAGCGCATCGCGGGCGGCGACCGCCCGGCCTTCGAGGAG
>DATLYP010000141.1:0-23511 GCA_035574655.1 Gaiellaceae bacterium | reverse complement strand
CCCCGGGCTCGAGCCCGCGGCCAGCCCCGCGACGGGCCGGCCGCAGCTCGCGCAGAAGCGCGCCCCGAGGATGAGCGGGGCGCCGCAGGCGCACACCGCGCCCCCCGCCCGCGCCGCCCGTCCGTCGAGGAGGGCGTCGATCTCGTGGACACGCGCCTCGATCGCGACGAGCTCGGCGCAGCGCTCGACCACGAGCTCGGCGTTGAAGCGGTCGCGCTTGTACATCTCGAGCGCGAGCCCGCCCAGGTCGCGCAGCCGCTCCTCCCGGAGCTCGAGCAGCGCCTTCCGCTCCCGGCGCAGCTCGCGTCGCGAGGGCGGCGCGAAGGCGGGACGGCTGTCGCGCGCGCGAGCTCGCTGCCAGGGCATGGCGCGCACGCTAGAGCTGGAGGACGACGACGCGCTCCTCGGTCATCTCGCGCACGGCGTACGCGGGCCCCTCGCGCGTGTTGCCCGAGTCCTTGACGCCGCCGTAGGGCATCTGATCGGCGCGGAAGGTCGGCGCCTCGTTCACGGTCACGCCCCCGAACTCGAGCCCGCGGACGGCGCGGAGCGCCGCCTTCAGATCGCGGGTGAAGATCCCCGCCTGGAGCCCGTAGCGCGTCCCGTTGGCGAGCGCGATCGCCTCCTCCAGCGTCTCGTACGGGGCGACCGTGCACACCGGGCCGAAGACCTCCTCGCGTACGACCTTCGCGTCGGCGGGCGGGCGGGCGAGGACGGTGGGGCGGAGGAGCCCGCCTTCCGCGACCCCGCCCGCGAGGAGCTCGGCGCCCTGCGCGCGCGCTTCCTCGACCCAGGCGAGGATCCGCTCGCGGGCGCCCTCGTCGATCACGGGCCCGACGTCGGTCTCCTCGTCTGCGGGGTCGCCCACCCGGAGCGCGTGCACGCGCGGCAGGAAGCGCTCGAGGAAGGCGTCCCAGGCCGGCCGCTCGACGTAGATCCGCTGCACGGAGATGCAGCTCTGCCCGGCGAAGGAGAACGCGTTCGCCGCGAGCCGGGCCGCCGCGTCGTCCAAGTCGGCGTCGGCGGCGACGATGACCGGGGTCGCGTTGCCGAGCTCCAGGGTGACGCGCTTGCGTGGCGCCCGCTCGCGCAGCGTCCAGCCGACGGCGGCCGAGCCGGTGAAGGTGAGGAGCTTCACGCGCTCGTCGGCGACGAGGACGTCTCCGATCTCGGACGCGGGGCCGCAGACCACGTTCAGCCAGCCGGGGGGAAGGCCCGCCTCCGCCTCCAGCTCGGCGAGGAGGAGGGCGGAGAGCGGCGTCTGCGAGGCGGGCTTGAGCACGACCGCGCAGCCCGCCGCCAGCGCCGGCGCGATCTTGTGCGCGACGAGGTTGAGGGGGAAGTTGAAGGGCGAGATGGCGCCGACGATCCCGACTGGCGTGCGCAGGGTGAAGGCGAGCTTGCCCTCGCCGGCCGGCGAGGCCTCCATGGGCACGACGTCCCCGGCGAGCCGGCGCGCCTCGACTGCGGCCGCGGTGTAGGTGGAGACCGCGCGGGCGGCCTCGACGCGCGCCGCCTTCATCGGCTTCCCGGCCTCGGCGCAGATCGTGCGCGCCACCTCCTCCCGGCGTTCCGCGAGCTCGCGGGCGACGCGCTCGAGGATCGCCGCCCGCGCGTGCGCGGGCAGGGGACGGCGCATCGCCTGCTCCGCCGCGTCGATCGCCCGCCGCGTCTCCGGGGCGCCTGCGCGGGGGACGCGCCCGACGAGCGAGCCGTCGTACGGCGAGCGGACCTCGAGCCACGCGCCCGTCTCCACCCACTCGCCGCCGATCAGCAGCCGGCGCTCGCTCGCGGTGGCGGCCATGCTGCGAGTGTAGTGGCCGCCCCGCGCGGCCGCTCCCGCCGGGCGGGACGGCGGCGCCCGCCGAGCGCGCCCCTCTATGCTGTTCGGAGATGGGCGAGGCGTACATCGTCGACGCCGTCCGCTCGCCGATCGGGAAGCGCGGCGGCGCGCTCGCGGGGATCCGCGCCGACGAGCTCGCCGCGCAGGTCCTGAACGGCCTCGTCGGGCGCCTCGACCTCGATCCGGGGGAGATCGAGGACGTGCAGATGGGGTGCGTGACCCAGGTGGGCGAGCAGGCGCTGAACGTCGGCCGGCAGGCCGTGCTCGTCGCGGGCTGGCCGGAGACGGTGTGCGCCGCCACCGTCGACCGGCAGTGCGGCTCCTCCCTGCAGGCCGCGTTCAACGGCGCGGCGGCGATCCAGGCGGGCCACCTCGACGTCGTCGTCGCCGCGGGCGTGGAGCACATGACCCGCGTCCCCATGGGCTCGAACCTCGGCGAGGCGGGCTGGGGGGCGCTCAACGAGAAGATCGGGGAGCGCTGGCCGATCGTCCCCCAGGGGATCTCCGCCGAGGTGATCGCCGAGGAGTGGGGGCTGACCCGGGAGGAGCTGGACGCGTACTCCTTCGAGTCGCACCGGCGGGCGGTGGCCGCGATCGACGAGGGGCGGTTCGCGAACGAGATCGTGCCGATCGAGGTGGGCGCGGCCGGCGCGGCCGTCCTCTTCGCCGTGGACGAGACCCCCCGGCGGGATACCTCGCTCGAGAAGATGGCGGCTCTGCAGCCCGCGTTCAAGCCGGACGGGGTCGTCACCGCCGGCAACTCGAGCTCGATCGTGGACGGCGCCGCCGCGATGCTGCTCGCGAGCGAGGGCGCGCTCGCCCGCCTCGGTCTGGAGCCGCGGGCGCGCTGGGTCTCCTTCGGGCTCTCGGGCGTCGACCCGTACCGGATGCTGCACGGCAACCCGCAGGCGTGCGCGCGGGCGCTGGAGAAGGCGGGCCTGACCTTCGAGGACATGGCCGTGATCGAGGTGAACGAGGCCTTCGCCTCCGTCGTGCTCCAGTTCCTCGCGGACACCGGGCTGCGCGAGCGCTGGGAGGCGGGGGACGTCAACCCGAACGGCGGCGGGATCTCCCTCGGGCATCCCCTGGGCGCGACGGGGGCGCGCATCACGGCGACGCTCCTGAACGAGCTCGAGCGGCGCGGCGGGCGCTACGGGATCGCGACCATGTGCATCGGCCAGGGCCAGGCGATCGCGGGCGTCATCGAGCGCCTGTAGGAACAAGCGCAACGTTCGGGGTCAGGTCCCGTTCGTTGCGCGCGCTTGTGGTCCGACGAGCCGGGGCTGATGCTTCCGCGTTGCGTCCCGTCGCCGCGCAACGTTCGGGGTCAGGTCCCGTTCGTTGCGCGCGCTTGTGGTCCGACGAGCCGGGGCTGACGCTTCCGCGTTGCGTCCCGTCGCCGCGCAACGAACGGGACCTGACCCCAGGTGTTGCGGGAGCAGATTCATCAGCTCAACTGATGGAAATCCCGATCAAGTGGACTTGAGCTGATGATCTTGGCGGCCCATCATGTGGATGTGCTTGCGTTCTTGATCATCACCCTGCTGGTGCTCCTGGGGCCGCTCGCCTACCTTGCGGGCGTCGACTCGCGGGTCGACGAGAGCGACCGGCTGCGCCGCTACGCGGGCTGAGGGGCGTCCCCTCGGGCGCGAACGGCGATAGGATCGCGCCTCGTGACCGTCCCCGAGATCCGCACCCTGGGCGTCGTCGGCCTCGGGGCGATGGGCGCCGGCATCGCGCAGCTCGCGATCGAGGCCGGCTACGAGACGGTCGGGCGGGAGCTCTCCGACGAGCTCGGGGAGCGCGCGCGAGAGCGGATCGCGCACTACCTCGGCCGCAAGGTGGAGAAGGGCCGCCTCGCCGCGGAGGAGCGCGACGCCGCGCTCGCCCGGCTGCGCACCACCACCGAGCTCGCCGAGCTCGCAGGCTGCGACCTCGTGATCGAGGCGATCGTCGAGGACCTCGATGCGAAGCGCGAGCTGTTCGCCGAGCTCGAGGGGATCGTCCGCCCGGAGGCGATCCTCGCGACGAACACCTCGGCGCTCTCCGTGACCGAGATCGCGGCCGCGACCTCCACGCCCGAGCGGGTCGTCGGCATGCACTTCTTCAACCCCGCCCCGCTGATGCCCCTCGTCGAGATCGTGCGCGCGCAGCTCTCCTCCGAGGAGGCGGTCGAGGCTGCGTTCGCGGTCGCGCAGCGGATGGGGAAGCAGCCGATCCGCTGCCACGACACGCCCGGCTTCGTCGTCAATCGGGTGCTGATCCCCCTCATGAACGACTGCATCCGCGTCCTCGACGAGGCGCGGATCACGCCCGAGGAGCTCGACACGGCCATGACGGGGGGCGCGGGCTGGCCGATGGGGCCGTGCGCGCTCGCCGACCTCGTCGGCATCGACGTGCACGTGCACGCTGCCGAAGCGCTCTACGCCAAGCTGCGCGAGCCGCGGATGGCGCCCCCGCCCCGGCTCGTGGCGATGAAGAACGCCGGGCTCTTGGGCCGCAAGAGCGGGCGCGGCTTCTACGTCTACGACTGACGCCTGCCCACGGACGCGCGCAGCAGCGGAGGCGCGAGCAGGGTGGTGAGAACGGACATCCCGACCACGACCGCGAAGAACTCGTCCGAGACGGCCCCCTCCGCAAGGGCGATGCCCGCGATCACGATCCCGACCTCGCCCCTGGGCACCATCCCCAGCCCAACCACGATCGCCTCTCGCGGGCCGAGCGAGCGAGCACCGAGCCACGCTCCCGCGAACTTCGTCGTCACCGCGACCGCGGTGACCGCCGCGAGCAGTCCGAGGCTGCCCGGATCGAGGTAGGCGTCCAAGTCGAGCTGGGCGCCGATGAGCACGAAGAAGAACGGCGCAAAGAAGGCGTAGAGAGGCGCCACCTCCGCCTCGATCGGGTGCTGCTCCTTCGTCTCCGCGACCATCATCCCGGCGAGGAACGCCCCGATGATCGCGGCCAGCCCGATCTGGCCGGCCAGCGCGGCCAGGCCCAAGCAGAGCAGGACGGCGGGCAGGAGCGGCGACTCCGAGAAGCGAGGCGCGTGCAGCAGCCTCGGTCGGGCGCGAAGGACGCGCGTCCCCCCGAGCGCGAAGAACGCGACGAACGCGACGGCGAGCGCGCTCGAGACGACGAGGCTCGCGTACTCGGCGCCGCCCTCGCCGGCGATCCCGACGGCGGCGCCGAGGATGAGCATGGCCAGGATGTCGTCCACGATCGCGGCGCCCAGGATCGTCCGCCCCGCAGGCGTCGCCACGACGCCGAGCTCGGAGAGGACGGCCGAGGTGATGCCGACGCTGGTCGCGACGAGCGCCGCCCCGGTGAACACCACGACCCCGGCCGGCTCTCCCGCGGTCCACGCGACGAGCGCCCCTCCGGCGAAGGGGAGCGCGACCCCGAGCACGCCGACCGCGCCGGCGGCGCGCCCGACCCGGGCGAGCTCCCCGATGCGGGTCTCGAGCCCCACCCAGAAGAGGAGGAAGACGGCGCCGAGCTCGGCGAGCGCCTCGACGGTCTCGCCCGGCTCCACCCAGCCGAGAAGCGGCGGGCCGACGAGCACGCCGGCCAGGATCTCGCCCACGATCGCGGGCTGCCCGATCCGCTTGCAGACCTCGTCGCCGGCCTTCGCCGCGAGGAGCAGGAGGAAGATGTCGACGAGCGTCTCGGCGACGCCGGGAGTCGCCGCGAGCACCGTCACCCGCGCTCGCGCCGCTCGAGCCGTGTGTGGCAGAGGGCCGCGATCGAGAGCATGCCGAGGAAGCGGCGCCCCTCGCAGACGGGCAGCGCGTGCTCGCCGCTGTGCAGGAGCCGCTCGGCGGCGTGCGTCTCGCTCTCCTCCGCCTCGAGCGGCTCCAGCGCGCGCGCGAAGCGCGCGACGGGCACGTTCCGCACCGCCTCCGCGCGCCGGTCGAGGGCGGCCGGGTCGTCGCGCAGGAACGCCGTGTGGCGCAGCTCGCCGAGGTACTCGGGGAAGAGGGCGCGCAGAGCGTCCCGCTCGGAGAAGACGCCGACGAGCGAGCCCTCCTCGTCGAGCACGGCGAGGGCGGGCACGCTCGCGGCGAACAGCCGGCCGACGGCCTCG
Organism: Gaiellaceae bacterium; assembly: GCA_035574655.1. Taxonomy (GTDB): domain Bacteria; phylum Actinomycetota; class Thermoleophilia; order Gaiellales; family Gaiellaceae; genus GMQP-bins7. The sequence continues at coordinate 17,584 of DATLYP010000141.1, read as the reverse complement.
GCGAAGGTCGCCGTCGCCGGCACGGCGGCGTCGACCAAGGGAAGGTCGCGGAGGCGGGCCATCAGACGTGCACGAGGAGCAGATAGACGGTCGCGATCGCGAGCGAGACGAGGGTAACCGGCAGGCCGACGGCGAGAAACCCGAGGAAGGAGACGCGGTGGCCGGTCCGGTCGAGGACGCCCGTGGCCGCGACGTTCGCAGCCGCCGCGATCATCGTCGCGTTGCCCCCGTAGCAGGCGCCGAGCGCGAGCGCCCACCAGAGGCCGTCATCGAACTCTCCGCCTTGGATGCGGTCGACGACCGGGATCATCGCAGCCGTGAACGGGATGTTGTCGACGAGCGCGGAGCCCGCCGCCGCCCCCCAGAGGACGACGAGCGCCTGCGCGGCAGCCGACTCCCCGGTCAGCGCGCGCAGGCCGTCCGCCACCCGCTCCACCACGCCCTGCTCCTCGAGCGCGCCCACCATCACGAAGAGGCCGAGGAAGAAGAAGAGCGTCGACCAATGGACGCGCTCGAGCGCCGCCTCCACGTCCTCCGCGGCGATGAGGAGCATCACCGTCGCGCCGGTCAGCGCGACCACCGCGGGCTCCACGTGCAGCGCCGTATGCAGGAAGAAGGCCGCGATCGTCCCCACGAGGACGGCGACCGTGCGCACGACGAGCGGCCGGTCGGCGAGGTCGCGGGAGGGGTCGAGACGGGCGACCTCGAGCGCGCGCTCGGGCTCGATGCGCAGCCGGCCGCGGAAGACGAGGGCGAGACCGGCGGTCGTCACCGCGAGCGTGACCAGGGAGACCGGGGCGAGGTTGACGATGAAGTCGAGGAAGGAGAGCTCCGGCCGGTGCGTGCCGATCATGATGTTCGGCGGGTCGCCGATCAGGGTCGCGGTGCCCCCGATGTTGCTCGCGAAGATCTCGACGAGCACGAGCGGGATCGGGGAGACCCGCAGCAGATCGGCGACCGCGAGCGTCACCGGGACGACGAGCAGGATCGCGGTCAGGTTGTCCAGGAACGCGGAGAGGATCCCGGTCACGAACGAGAGCAGGAAGACGAGCCCGAGGGGGCGGCCGCCCGCAAGCTGCGCCGCCCGCAGCGCCAGGTACGTGAACACGCCCGTCGGCTCGGTTACCCCGACGATCACCATCATCCCCGCGAGCAGGCCGAGGGTCGCCCAGTCCACGGCCTCGATCGCCTGCTCCTGGTCGAGCGCGCCCGTGAGGACCATGAGCGCCGCCCCCGCGAGCGCGACCTTCGTCCGGTGCACCCACTCCAGCCCGATCAGGGCGAGCGCGGCGGCGAAGATAGCGGCGGCGAGGATGTCCATGGCGCGCAGGCCGGCCCTCGTGGCCGGAATCCGGGTAGGCTACCGCCGCCCAGGAGCGGGGTTGGCCGGAAGGCCGCCTGGGGTGGCGCGTAGACGTCACCACCCTCACGGGCCGTGTCGCCGGGGGCTCGCGCCAGCCGCGCGCGACGGTCGCTGGCCTACACGCGTGCGCTCGCCGGCGGCCTCGGGACGGCGCGCCTCCTCAGGCTCACGTGGGACGGCCCTCGAAGATCCGCCGCAAGGCGGGCGCCGCGTCGGGCTGGGAGTAGACGTGTACGCGGTCCCCCGCCGCGAGCACGAGGTCGTCGTGGAGGACGAGCGGCCGTCCGTCGCGGATGACCGCGCTGAGCCAGGCGCGCTCGGCCAGCGGCAACTCCGCGACCCGCCGGCCGCAGGAGGGCGCCTCCTCGCGGACGACGAACTCGAGCACCTCCGCCAGGTCGTGGTCGACGCGCACGAAGGGGAGACGGAGCCGGCGCGCCCCCCACGGCAGGGATGCGCCCTGGACGAGCACGGAGACGAGCACGACGACGAAGACGATCCCGTACAGGCGCTCCGCCCCCTCCACGCCGGCGATCACGGCGAGGGCGCCGAGCAGGATGGGGACGGCGCCCTTGAGTCCGCCCCACACGATGAAGAGGCGCTCGTTCCAGCGGAGCCGCACGGGGAGCAGGAGCGGCAACACGGCGAGGGGGCGGGCGAGGAGGGTGAGCGCGAGCGCGAGCGCGAGCCCGTCCTCCCAGACCCTCAGCTCCCACAGGTCTCCCAGCCCGATGGAGAGGCCGAGCGCGACGAAGACGGCGATCTCCGCGAGCCCCGCCAAAGAGGCGTGGAAACTCTCGATCTCGCCCTTGCGGGGGAGCGCCGCGTCGCCGAGGAGCACGCCAGCGACGAAGACGGCGAGGAAGCCGGACCCGCCGGCCACCGTGGCCAGGCCATACACGATCCCGGCGGCGGCGAGCACGCGGATCGGGTAAAGGGAGGCGCTCGTCAGCCGCACCCGCCGGGCGACGGGAAGGAGGGCGTACGCGCTCGCGCCGCCGACGGCGAGGCCGACAGCCATCTGCCGGACGAACTCCCCGACGACGATCGAGAAGCCGCCGCTCCCGCTCTCGGTCGCGAACTCGATCATCCCCACCATGAGCGCGATGCCGACCGGGTCGTTGACCGCCGACTCTCCCTCCAGGATCAGCCCCGCCCGTCCGCGCAGCTCGCGGGCGCCGAAGACGGAGAAGGTGACGGCGGGGTCGGTGGGGGCGATCGCGGCCCCGACGAGACCCGCCTCGACCCAGCCGAAGCCGAGCGCGTAGCGGGCGACGAGGGCGACCAGGCCCGCGGTCGCGAAGGTGCTGAAGACGCCAAGCGCGAGGATCGGTCCGGCCGAGCGGCGGAAGCTCCCGAGCCCGATGTGGAGGCCGCCGTGGAAGAGGATCACGATGAGCGCGACGACCGCGATCCGCTCGACCTCGCGGATGCTGAGCAGCCGCTCGGCGGCAGGGAGGAGCTCCCCGAGCGCGACGGCCCCGAGGAGGAAGATGGCGGCGTACGGTACGGCCAGCCGGTCGGCCACGCGCATCCCGGCGAGCGCGAGGAAGAGGACGGCCGAGACGACGAGCACCGCCGTGCCGAAGTCGGTGAGCTCGGTCACGGCGTGCCACTGTAGGGGGCGGCTCGGGCGCCCGGTTCGATAACAGTCTCCTTACACCCTGCTCACCCGGACCCCACCCCGCTTCTCGATACTGGTGGGGAAGGTATGCGGAGACCGGTCTTCCTCGCCTGCGCGGCCGCGCTGGCCGCCTCGGGGGCGCTTGCCGCGGCGGCGGCGCCGCCCGGCGTCGGCACGCTCTCCGTCGAGCAGGGGCGGGGCGCGATCGTGCTCGAGATCCGCGGCGCCGTGCTCGGCCGGCTCGCCCAGGGGACGCTGCGCGTCACCGACCTGACCCCGCGGGATCGCTTCGAGCCCATCGTCACCGGGCGCAGGCTGCTCGAGGAGGAGCTGGGGCCGAGGACGATCGTCTACCGAGGCCAGGGCCTCCGCTTCCGGATGGTCGGCGGCGGCTACCGGATCGTGGTCCGCGGGGCAGGCATCTCCCTCTCCGCGGTCGGGCGGGGGCAGGTGGTGCTGGACGGCGAGCCGCGCTTCCCCGGCGACAGCGTGGGCGTCTACTCGCTGCAGGGCGTGGACTGCGGCGAGGAGGAGGCGCTGTGCACGCCTCTTCCGGAGGCGCCGGAGCGGCACGTGCTCGGCAAGCCGCCCGAGTCGGCGCGGAGAGGTCAGCCGTGAGCGAGCAGCGCCACTCGATCCTCGTCGTCGAGGACGAGACCTCGATCGCCTCCTTCATCGCCGCCTACTTGCGCAACGCCGGGTACGCGGTGCGGACGGCCGCGACCGCCCACGAGGCCGCGTCCGAGCTCCTCCGGGAGATGCCGTCCCTGGTCGTGCTCGACCTGAACCTGCCGGACGGCGACGGCGTCGAGCTCTGCCGACGCATCCGCAAGAGCTCCGAGGTGCCGATCCTCATGCTGACGGCGCGCGACGAGGACGTGGACAAGATCATCGGGCTCGAGGTGGGCGCGGACGACTACATGACGAAGCCCTTCAACCCGCGGGAGCTCGTGGCACGGGTGAAGAGCGTGCTCCGGCGGGCGGCGCCCGAGCGGCGCAGGAGCGAGGCCGAGGAGATCCGGCACGGCGAGCTCGTCGTCAACGCCGCGAAGCGCGAGGTGCACGTGGGCGAGCAGGAGATCCGGCTCGCGCCCAAGGAGTTCGACCTCCTGTGGGAGCTGCTCGACCACCGGGGGATCGTCCTCACGCGCGACCAGCTGCTCGAGCGCGTCTGGGGCTACACGTTCGCGGGCGACACGCGGACGGTGGACGTGCACGTCCGCCAGATCCGCCGCAAGCTCGGGGACGCCTCCCCGATCGTGACCGTGTGGGGCGTGGGGTACAAGGTGGCCTCCGAGCGCCCGCCCGCCGCCGCCAGGTAGCGGCGATGCCCGGGCGGCCGGGCGCAGGGCTACCCTGAGCGGGCCATGCTCGGGACGCTGCGGTTTCGGCTGACCGCGCTCTTCCTCGCCGTCGTCGTCGTCTTCGCCGTCGTCTCGATCGCGCTGGCCGTCCACCTCTTCCAGGACGTGACCCGGGAGCAGTCGATCCGCGAGCTCGAGCGGGAGGCGGCCGGCCTCGCCCAGCTGTACGCGGAGTCGGCGCTGCGGGCGAGCGACGAGGGCGCGGCGGCGCCGGAGTTCGCGGCCAAGAACCTGGAGCTGGCGACCGGCGACGAGCTCTTCTACGTGGGCGCCTCCCTCTTCCCGGGCCAGCGCTTCGGCCTCACGCGCCTCTCCCGGGAGGCGCTCGGCGACGTGGAGCTCGACCGCGACCGCCTCGTCACCTTCGAGTTCACGCCCCCCGGCGAGGAGCGGACGCTGCTCGCCGCGGCGCAGCCCGTCCAGCTCGTGCGGGGGACGGAGCCATTCGGCTGGCTGATCGTGGCGAAGCCGGTGGCGGAGCTGCGCGAGCAGTGGCTGACCCTGCTCGGGCGGCTGGTCCTCGCGCTCGCGGTCGGCAGCGCGCTCGCCGCCCTCCTCTTCGGGTGGCTCTCCCGCCGGCTCACCGAGCCCGTGCGCGCGCTCACGCGCGCGACCCACGACGTGGCCGCCGGGCGCTACGACGTGGAGGTGCCGCCGGCGCAGGGACGAGACGAGATCTCGCTCCTCAGCGACCGCTTCCGGCGGATGGTGGACAAGCTGGCGGAGGCGGAGACGCTGAAGCGCTCGTTCCTCATGTCCGTCTCGCACGAGCTGCGCACGCCCCTGACGGCGATCCGAGGGCACGTGGAGGCGCTCCGGGAGGGGATCGTCGCCGACCCCGAGCAGGTGCGCGCCTCGCTGGACGTGATCGCGGCCGAGGCCGACCGCCTCGAGCGCCTGGTCGGGGACGTCCTCGACCTCGCCCGCCTGCAGGCCCACCGCTTCACCGTCCGCCGGGAGGAGGTCGACCTGGGGCGGGTGCTCGAGCACGCCTACGGCGCCTTCGCCGAGGAGGCGCGCCGGCGCGGGATCGACTACCGCGTGCAGACGGAGGGCGAGCCGCCCGTGATCGTCTCCGACGGCGACCGCGTCCTGCAGGTGATCACGAACCTGCTCTCGAACGCCTTCCGCTGGACGCCGGACGGCGGCCGGGTCGAGCTGCGGCTCTCCGCGAGCGACGGCCGGGTGCGGGTGGACGTGGTGGACACCGGCCCCGGCATCCCGGCGAGCGAGCGCGCCCGGATCTTCGACCCCTTCATCTCCTCGCACGTGGACGGGAGCGGGCTCGGGCTGCCGATCGCGAAGGAGCTCGCGGTCGCGCTCGGCGGCCGGGTGGAGGTCGAGTCGGAGCCCGGGCGCGGGAGCACGTTCCGGCTCGTCCTTCCGGGCGCGCGCGCGACGGAGGCCGCAGGCGCCCGCTCCTGAGCCGCCGTCGGCTAGGCGGCGGCGCGCCTCGCGAGCTCTTCCGCGTCCCGCCCGGGGAGCGCCTCGAGGATGGCGGCGACGGAGGCGGCGTCCCGCTCGCGCTCACGCTCGAGCCGCGCGAGCCGCGCGTCCACGCTCTTCCAGCCCGAGCTGACGAGCTCGACGAGGAGGGCGAGGTCGTCGACGCGGGCGTGCCGCTCGGCGAGGAGGTCGCCCTCGAGCCGCTCCAGGCGGCGGACCGCCTGGTTGAGGAGCCCCCGGATCTCGGCGATGTGCCGGGCCACGGGGAGGACCTCGGCGCGCAGCCCGTCCCGCACGGCTGCGCCCACCTGCTCGGGGATCGTCGCCTCCAGGCTGGCGGCCGCCTCCGCGAGCGACTCGATCTGCGTGCGCGAGCGCTCCAGCGCCGCCTCCAGCCGGGCCGGCTCGGGCCGCTCCGCCGCCGCCTCCGCGATGCGCCTGCGCGCCCGCTCCAGCGCTGCCTCGTCCATGCCGGCGAGGCTACCCTCGGCGTCGGATGGACACCGCGCTCCTCGACTACGAGCTGCCCGAGGAGCTGATCGCCCAGCGGCCGGCGGAGCCGCGCGACGCCTCCCGACTCCTCGTCTACCGGCGGCGGAGCGGGGACGTGGAGCACCGGGTCTTCGCCGAGCTGCCCGAGCTCCTTCGCGGCGAGCTCGTCGTCGTGAACGACACCCGGGTCGTGCCGGCCCGGCTTCGCCTCCGCCGCCGGACCGGGGGGAGCGTGGAGCTTTTGCTCCTGGAAGCGCGGGGCGAGGACGGTCTCTGGGAGGCGCTCGCGCGCCCCTCCCGCCGGCTGCGGGCGGGAGAGCGTCTGGACGAGGTCGAGCTCGTGGAGCGCCTGGGGGAGGGGCGCTGGCTCGTGCGGCTGGAGGGCGAGCCGGCGGGCGAGGTGCCGCTGCCGCCGTACATCCGCGAGCCGCTCGGCGACCCCTCCCGCTACCAGACGGTGTACGCGCGGGAGGCGGGGTCGGCGGCGGCGCCGACTGCCGGCCTCCACTTCACCCCCGAGCTCCTCGCCCGGCTCGACCCGGTGCGAGTGACGCTGCACGTGGGCCTGGACACGTTCAAGCCGGTGACGGGAGCGCGGCTCGAGGAGCACGAGCTGCACGGGGAGCGCTACCGCGTGGCGCCCGAGGTGTGGGCCCGGATCGCCGCCGCCGAGCGCGTGCTGGCGGTGGGGACGACGGTCGTGCGGGTGCTGGAGACGGTGGCGCGGAGCGGCGAGCTCGAGGGGCGGACGACGCTCTTCGTCACCCCCGGCTTCGAGTTCCGGCGCGTGGACGCCCTGCTCACGAACTTCCACCTTCCGCGCTCCACGCTGCTCGCGCTCGTGATGGCATTCGTCGGTGTGGAGGAGACGAAGGAGCTGTACCGGCTCGCGATCGCCGAGCGCTACCGCTTCTACTCCTTCGGGGACGCCATGCTCGTCCTCTGAGCGCCGCCCGCCCCCTGAACCGCTGTCCTCCCAGGTCGTTTAGGATCCTTCCCTCGCGTCGACACGCAACGGAGGAGGGAGGCTGTGGAAGAGCAGCGGGCCGTCGGTGCCGCCACCTACCGCGAGGCCCCTCCGCGCCGTACATCCTCGACTCCGACGTCCTCGCCGCCGTCTTCGACGAGGGCGTGATCCGCGCGATCCGCCGACGGCATGCGGGGAGCCGGGATCCCCGTCGAGAGCTCCGACGAGCCCTCGCTCGCGACCGGGGCCGCGTTCGTCGCGGACGGGGATCACGGCGGCGTACGTGACGCCGGCGTGACCTCCCCCGGAGGCCGGGCCGTGGACGCTCCCCGCCCGTCGCCGGGAAGCCCGCGCGCCCGCGAGGCCGCGCGCGCGAGCGCGTTCCGCCTCGTGGCGACGGACGGGGCGGCGCGCGCGGGTGTGCTCGAGACCGCGCACGGCCCCGTTCCCACGCCCGCGTTCATGCCCGTGGGCACGAAGGGGACGGTGAAGGGCGTCGACCCGGAGGAGCTGCGCGCGCTCGGCGCCCGGGTGATCCTGGCGAACGCCTACCACCTCCACTTCCGCCCCGGGGAGGAGGTGATCGAGGCGCTCGGCGGCCTGCACGCCTTCTCCGGCTGGCAGGGGCCGATCCTCACCGACTCGGGCGGGTTCCAGGTCTTCTCCCTCCGGGACACGATCCTCGCGATGGACGAGGGAGGCGTGACCTTCCGCTCCGTGTACGACGGCTCCGTGGAGCGGTTCACGCCCGAGGGGGTGGCGGAGATCCAGCGCCGGCTCGGCTCCGACATCGCCATGTGCCTGGACGTGTGCCTCCCCGCGGGCGCCCCCCGGCGGGAGCTCGAGCGGGCGGTGGAGCTCACCACCCGCTGGGCGGAGCGGCAGGCGGAGGCGCCCAGGGCCCCGGGCCAGCTCCGCTTCGGCATCGCCCAGGGCGGCACCGACCCCGAGCTCCGCCGCCGCTCGCTCGCCGAGGTGGCGGCGCTCCCCTTCGACGGCTACGCGCTCGGCGGGCTCGCCGTGGGGGAGCCGCGGGAGGAGACGCTGGAGACGACCGGCTGGGCGGCGCAGCTCCTGCCCGCCGAGCGGCCCCGCTACTTCATGGGCATCGGCGACCCGGCCGGGATTCTCGAGGTGATCGCGCGCGGCGTCGACCTGTTCGACTGCGTGCTCCCGACCCGCACCGCCCGGACGGGCTCGGCGCTCACCTGGGCCGGCCGCCTCAACCTGCGCAACGCGCGCTTCGCCCGCGACCCCCGCCCGCTCGTCGAGGGCTGCCCCTGCCCCGCCTGCGCGCGCTTCTCCCGCGCCTACCTCCGCCATCTGGTGATCCAGCAGGAGATCCTCGGGCTCCGCCTGCTGAGCCTGCATAATCTCTCGTTCGTACTCGACCTGACCGCACGCGCGCGGACGGCGATCGAGCAGGGCGTGTTCGCGTCGTTCCGCACGGACGCGCTCGCGCGCCTCGCGTCCGCGCCCGAGGAGGAACCGTGGAATTCCTGATCGTGATGGTGCTCGTGCTTCTCGTGATGTACGTGCTGATGATCCGGCCCCAGCGCCAGCGCCTGCGCCGGCAGCAGGAGATGGTGGAGGGCGCGGGCGTCGGCGACGACATCCTCACCACGGGCGGCATCTACGGGACGATCACCGACGCCGAGGGGGACGACATCGTGGTCGAGGTCGCGGACGGCGTCTCCCTGCACATGACTCGGCGGGCGATCGCGGCCGTCCTCCCGCCGGAGGAGGACGAGGCCGAGGCCGAGGGCGAGGTCGTGGACGCGGACGAGGAGACGGTTGCGGCCGCGGAAACGCCCGGTCGCGGCGAGGGCGCCGCGGACGCGGCCGCCGGGGAGCGGCGCTAACCTGGGTCGCCGACCGTGAACCGTCGGGCCTCCGTCTTCGTCGTCGCCTTCCTCTTGGCGGCGCTCGCCGGCGTCGCGCTCCTCGCGATCCCCGGCTCGCCCTTCGAGCGCAAGCCGACCCTGGGCCTCGACCTGCAGGGCGGCCTGGAGGTGACGCTCAAGGCGAAGCCGCCGCCCGACCGGGAGCTGACCCGCGAGGACCTCGAGCGCTCGGTGGAGATCATGCGCAGCCGCGTGGACAAGCTGGGCGTCGCCGAGCCCGAGATCCGCACCCAGGGCGACGACCAGATCGTCATCCAGCTCCCCGGCGTCCGGAACCCGGAGGCGGCCGCGGAGGTGATCGGGACGACGGCCCAGCTCGAGCTGTACGACCTCGAGGTGTCGCTCGTCGGGCCCTCCCTCTCCGTGCAGGGGTTCCCGGTCGAGCACACCTCTCTCTACGAGCTGCTCGCCAAGGTGCAGGCCCGCGCCCGCGACGGCGGGCCGGCCGCCTACTACGTGGTCGACCCTCGGCGCAAGCGGGTGGTGGGCGGCCCCTTCGGCTCGCCGGCGGAGGCCCGCCGGGAGCTGCACGGGCGCCTCCCGCGCGGGACGAAGCTGTTCACGGTGCCGAAAGGGATGGTCGTCGTCACCTGCGGCGAGTCGGCGGTCGTCTGCCCGGGCGGCCCGCAGGGAAGCGGCCTGCCGCCCGACCGCACCTACTACTACCTCTTCCGCTACGACCCGCCGCGCATCCCGCAGCTGACCGGCGAGGACTTCAAGCTCGACGGGACGCGCGCGGACTACGACCCGCGCACGGGACAGCCGATCGTGACGATGGAGTTCACGGACCGGGGCGGCGACAAGTTCGAGGAGGTCACCCGGCTCCTCTGGGTGCGCGGGAACACCCGCAAGGCCCCGCAGCACTTCGCGATCGTCCTCGACCGCGAGATCCGCACCTTCCCCCAGATCGACTACACGGACGCCAGCCTGGCGGGCGGGATCGGCGGCGGCCGCGCGCAGATCGAGGGCCTCGAGTCGTTCGACGAGGCGAGGGAGATCGCGATCGTGCTGCAGACGGGCGCGCTTCCGGTCGAGTTCGAGACCCTCGACCGCACCGACATCTCCGCCACGCTCGGGAAGGACTCGCTGCGCGAGGCCTACCGCGCGGCGATCGGAGGCCTCGTCCTCGTCGTCCTCTTCCTGCTCCTCTTCTACCGCTTCCTCGGCGTCGTCGCCGTGCTCGGGCTCGGCATCTACGCCGCCTTCATCTACGCCACCGTCCTCCTCTTCAACGTCACCTTGACCCTGCCCGGGTTCGCGGGCCTCGTCCTCACCTTCGGCGTCGCCGCGGACGCGAACATCGTCATCTTCGAGCGCATCAAGGAGGAGGTGCGCGCCGGGCGCTCCATGCGGGCGGCGATCGCCGCCGGGTACCGCAAGGGGTTCGCCACGATCGTGGACGCGAACGTCGTGACCGCGATCACCGCCATGGTGCTGTTCGTGGTCGCGACCGCGAGCGTGCGCGGCTTCGCGCTCATGCTCCTGATCGGCACCGCGCTCTCCCTGCTCACGGCCGTCCTCGCCACGCGGGCGATCCTCGCCCTGCTCAGCGGGGTGGGCTGGCTCGACAACCCGCGCGTCATGGGCGCGACCGGGGAGGGCCTGCCGCGCTGGCTGCGCCTCGACTACGTCGGCCGGCGCAGGCTCTGGTTCGGCTTCTCCGCGGCGGTGCTCGCGCTCTGCCTCGGGGCGATCGTGCTCAAGGGCCTCAACCTGGGCATCGACTTCAAGGGCGGGACGGAGATCGACTTCCGTACCCCGCAGCCCACCTCGCTGGAGACGATCCGCGCCGAGACGGCGAAGATCGGGCAGGCGAACGCGGTCATCCAAGGGCGCGGCGATGCGGTGAACGGGCGCTACCGGAGCTTCCAGATCCGCACCGAGGCGCTCTCCACGGCCGAGCAGAACCGGCTCCAGCAGGAGCTGACGCGCGCCGTCGACGCGACCTCGTTCGGCTCCAAGAACGTCTCCGAGAGCTTCGGCCGCCAGATCGCGAACGCGGCCATCCGCGCGATCGTCGTCAGCCTGCTGCTGATGGTCGTGTACATCTCCGTCCGCTTCCAGTGGAAGTACTCGGTCGGCGTCCTCGTCGCGCTCGCGCACGACCTGCTGATCGCGGTCGGGATCTACGCGCTCACCGGGCGGGAGGTGTCCACGGCGACCGTGGCCGCGCTGCTGACGATCCTCGGCTACTCGATGTACGACACGATCATCATCTTCGACCGCATCCGCGAGAACATCCCGCTCATGCGCCGGGCCTCGATCCGCGTGATCGGGAACGTGTCCCTGTGGGAGGTCATCCCGCGCTCGCTCGCCACCACCTTCATCACCCTCCTCCCCGTGGCCGCGCTCTACTGGTTCGGCGGGGACACGCTGAAGGACTTCGCCTTCGCCCTCCTCGTCGGCATCGGCTCCGGCTCCTACTCCTCGATCTTCCTCGCCGCGCCGCTCCTCGCCGTGCTGAAGGAGCGGGAGCCCGACTTCCTGCGCCGGCGCGACGACCTGGGCGCCCTCGCGGGCGTGCCCTCGGTCGGCGCCACCCTGAAGGCGGAGGCGGAGGCGGTCGCGGCCCAAGGCGACGGGCAGCCGGAGGAGTCGGCCGAGCCGCCGCGCGCCCCGGTGGGCGCCGGCGCCGGTCCGGGAGCGGGGGCGGGGAAGCCGGCGGCCCCCTCCTCGAGGCGAGAGCGGCGCCGGCAGCGGCGCTCCTCGAGGCCGCATGGCCGAGCCCGCTAGCGGCCGGGGGCCCCTGGAGACCGCCGCCCTCGCCGGGCTGGGCGCGCTCGCGCTCGCGCTCGCGCGGGCGGACAGCCTGCTGGACGACCTCGCCCGGCGGCTCGGGGTCGACCGGGACGAGGTTCGGGACGCGCTCGCGGACGCCCTCGACAGCTGGCGGCGCGAGGCCTCCCGGCTGGGCGAGGCGACCGGGGAGACCGCCTCCCGGATCGCCGGGGAGCTCGGCCTCGCCTCCCAGGAGGCGCTCGAGGAGCTCGAGCTGCGGGTGGCGCAGCTCGAGCACCGGGTGACGCTGCTCGAGCGCGGATAGGGCCGGGCGCGTCCCCGCCGTCCCCCGTGCGACACTGCCCGCATGGCGACGCGGGCGGGCGCGCAGCGGAACCTGGGCCGGCTCACGGAGATCGCGCAGGTCGCGGCCCGGCACGGCTTCGGCTACGTCCTCCGCCGGCCGCGCCGGCCGGACCTCGCCGAGGAGGGCTTCGAGGCGGGCTCCGACCGGGGCCGGCGGCTGCGCGAGATGCTGGACGAGCTCGGCCCCACCTTCGTCAAGTTCGGGCAGCTCCTCTCCACCCGCCCCGACATCGTCCCTCCCGACATCGTCGTCGAGCTGCGGCGCCTGCAGGACGACGTCTCCCCCTTCCCCTTCGAGCAGGCCCGGGAGGTGGTCGAGGCCGAGCTCGGGCTGACGCTCGAGCGGGCGTTCGTCGCGTTCGACCCGGTACCGCTCGCCTCCGCCTCCATCGGGCAGGTGCACCGCGCGGAGCTCCCGGACGGGCGGGAGGTGGCGGTGAAGGTGCAGCGCCCCACGGCCGCGGCGCAGATCGAGGCCGACCTCGGGCTCCTCTACCAGGCGGCCCGCCTGCTCCGGGAGCGCGTGCGGGCGCTCGAGTTCATGGACCCGCGGGAGATCGTGGACGAGTTCGCGCGCTCCATCCGCCTCGAGCTCGACTACGCGCACGAGGCGCGGAACGCGGAGATCTTCCACCGCAACTTCGCCCGCCACCAGGGTGTCGTCATCCCCCGCGTCGTCCGCCGGTACTCGACGCCGCGCGTGCTCACGCTCGAGTTCCTGCACGGGACGAAGGTGTCCGAGCTCGACCTGGAGGCGCTGCGCCCGGAGGAGCGGCGCGACATCGCGTACCGCATGGCGGACACGTGGATGACCATGGTCTTCCGCCACGGCTTCTTCCACTCCGACCCGCACCCGGCGAACATCTTCGTGCTCGAGAGCGGCGAGCTCGGCCTCGTCGACTTCGGCCAGGCGGGGAAGCTGACCGGCGACGACATGGCGAAGCTGACGCGGCTCTTCGTGGACGCCGCGACCGAGAACGTGGACGCGATCCCGCGCCGGCTCCGCGACCTCGGCGTCCGCTACGCCCCCGAGCGCGAGCAGGAGTTCCGCGAGGAGCTGCGCGTGCTCTTCGACCGCTACTACGGTGCCCGCCTCTCCGACATCGACCCGCTGCAGGTGATCCGGGAGGCGTTCCAGCTCATCTACTCGCTGAACCTGCGCCTGCCCGCGCGCTTCGTCATGCTGGACAAGGCGATCGCCACCCTCGCCTCCGTGGGGGTGGAGGTGTACCCGGACTTCAACGTCTTCGAGGTGGCGAAGCCGTACGCCCGCGGGCTCCTCGCCGACCGCTTCCACCCGCGCGTGCTCGGGCAGCGGGCGAAGGCGGAGGCGGCCGCGCTCAGCTCCATCGCCCGCGACCTGCCCTACCAGGCCCACGACGTCCTCGAGCGCATGCGGGACGGGACGCTGCAGGTGCGGTTCGAGAACCCGGGGCTGGACGAGCTCGACCACCACCTCGACCAGGCCTCCAACCGGCTCTCGGTCGCCCTCGTCGTGCTCGGAGGCCTCGTCGGGTCCTCCATCGTCGGCGTCTTCGCGCAGGCGGGGCCGCAGATCCTCGGCCTGCACTTCCTCTCCTTCATCGGCTTCGTGCTCTCCGGCGCCTTCGGCCTCTGGCTGATCTGGGGCGTCATCCGCCACGGGCGCCTGTAGGGCGCCGCGGCCATGGCGGCTGCGGAATCGTTGGCACGCTTCCGCTGGAAAGGACATCTGGCGCCTGCCTTGGGGGCGGGCTAGCGTCGGCTGCATGCCGACGGCGGTCCTCGTCGCCGACCCCGAGCCAGCCACCCGCGAGTACCTCGGCCGCCAGCTGCGCGGCGACGGGTTCGACGTGCTGGGCGCGGCCCGGCGCAGCGAGGCGCTCGAGCTCGTCGAGCGGGCGCGCCCCGACCTCGTGCTGCTCGGCGAGCCCGACCTCTGCTCCCGGCTGCGCACGGGGCCGCCGGGCGCGACCTGGGGGCGGAGCGTGCCCGTGATCGTGCTCGCGCCCTCGTCGGATCCGGGCGAGCGCGTGCGCGCGCTCGAGCGCGGCGCGGACGACGCGGTCGGGCGTCCCTTCGCGTACGAGGAGCTGCTCGCGCGCATCCGCGCGCTCCTGCGCAGGACGTCGGCGGCGGGCGCGGAGGTCCTGACCGCCGGCGCGCTGCGCGTCGACCGGCGTACGCGCCGGGTGACCGTCGGAGAGATCCCCGTGGGCCTCTCCGCGAAGGAGTTCGCCCTGCTCGTCCGTCTCGCGTCCGACCCGTACCGGGTCTTCACGAAGGAGGAGCTGCTGCGCGAGGTGTGGGGCTTCCGCTCGCTCGGGCGGACGCGGACGCTCGAGTCGCACGCCTCCCGCCTCCGCCGCAAGCTGCGGGCGGCCGGCGACGACCGGTACGTGGTCAACGTCTGGGGGGTGGGCTACCGGCTGCTCGAGTAGACGACGCCGCAGCGCGCCTCCTTCCGTCGTTCCGTTCCTCCCAGCCGCTCAGGCCGGAGGGACGGCAACGGCCGTGACGGTGACCGCGAAGGTCCCTTCCGGGTCCTCGAAGGTCGCGCTGCACGTGAGCGCGCCTCCTGCGAGGCCCGTCTTCGCCCCGTACGTCCGAGTGAAGGTCTCCGGCGTCCCGCCTCCCGGGGGCGTGAACATCCCCGTGAACGAGGTGAGAACGTAGTGCTGCTCGCCGATCCAGAACGACGCGCCGCTGCTCACCGTCACGGTCACGGCGGCGCCGTCGCAGATGACCGGAAACGACTCGAGCCCCTTGCCGGACGGCGCGGCGTGGAGCGGCGCCGCCAGCACGGCCGCGGCTGCGAGCGCCGAGAGCGCTGCAAGAACATGCTTCATCGCGTTCCCCTCCCTTTGGACGTCGGATCCCCGCCGGAACCGCGCGGAGGTGCGCAGGGCCTACCCCCCGGCGCCGGCGCGAAACACCCCCTGAAACCGGGCGCTACGCGGGCCGCGTCGGCTGCTCGGCGTGCGCGCGCAGCCGGCCGCGGACGGCCTGCCAGAGGTGGTGCGGGGACCCGTGCGCGCCGCGGACGAGCACCCGCCCCTCGTCGAGCAGCACCTGCTCGACCTCGTCCACCGGGATGAGGAGCAGGCGCCGGCCGAGCCAGCCCGCCCGCACCTCGAGCTGCCCGGGCTCCTCGATCCCGGACGTGTACCGGACGCCCTCCACGTACCCGATCGTCCCCTCGGGCGAGTCGACCTGGAACCCCTCGCAGCGGCGCAGGGCGAGGGCGCGCTCGGAGAGCCGCCGCCACTCCCCCTCGAGCGCCTGCAGCGTGGGGCGTTCCGGCAGGGGGGAGGGAAGGTGGGACGCGGCGCCGGTCAGGGCCGCCAGCTGCTGCTCGGCTCGCCGCACCCGCTGGCGCTGAACGCGCAGCTGCTCGTTCAGCCGGGCGAGCTCCTCGCGCTCGACGGCGAGCTCGGCCTCGAGCCGGCGCTGGAGCCGCTCCCGGGCGGGTGGGCCGAACAGCTCCTCCTCGAGCGCCCACCCGCGCCCACGAGCCGGCGCCGGGCTGCCGAGCCACTGCCTCCTCCGCTCCTCCCCTCCCCGGGACGTGCGGGCTCTGCCGGCCACCGGGCCTCCGATTCGCTCTGCGAGGCCATGGTACTGCGCGCCGCGCGCTCCGGGGAGCGCTCGGCGCCGAGCATCAGAGCGCGCCCTCGAGCCGCAGCAGCGCGGCCTTCCGCTCCAGCCCGCCGCCGTAGCCGACCAGGCTGCCGTCCGCGCCGACGACGCGGTGGCAGGGGAGCACGATCGGGATCCGGTTGCGGTTCATGACGGCGCCGACGGCCCGCGCCGCCCGCGGCCTGCCCACCTGGGCCGCGAGCGCGCCGTAGCTCGTCGTCCGGCCGTAGGGCACGCGGGCGAGCTCCCGCAGCACGGCGAGGGTGAACGGCGGGAGCGCCCGCAGGTCGAGCGCGAGGTCGAAGGCGCGGCGGCGCCGCTCGAAGTACTCGTCGAGCTCGCGGCGGGCGGCGGCGACCGCGCGGGGGGAGCGGAGCACGCGCGGCCCGCCGATCCGGGCGAGCCGCTCGAGCTCGAGCTCCGGGTCGGGGTCGTAGCTGATCGCCGCGAGCCCGCGCTCGGAGGCGGCGAGGAGCACCCTCCCGAGCGGGGTCTCCACCACGTCGTAGCCGACGTCCAAGAGGCCGAGCAGGGAGGCGGCGTCCCGGAAGCGGCGGTCGAGATCGGCGGGAACGGTCATCGCGCGCTCCTCCCGCGCAGCCGGCGGACGCCCGCGGAGGCCGCCTGGCGGGCGGCCTCCGGGCTCGAGCGCAGCGCGGCCGCGATCTGGTCGTAGGAGAGGTCGTAGCCGTAGCGGAGCACGACCGCCGCGCGTTGCGCTGGCGGCAGGCCGTCGGTGAGCTCGGCGAGCTCCGCGTAGGCCGGTCGCCGGTCCTCCGCCGCCGCCTCCGGAAGCTCGCCGTCCGCCCGCGCGCGGCGCAGCGCGTCGACGGCGACGTTGCGGGCGATCGTCAGCACCCAGGCGCGCAGGTGCGCGCCGTGCCGGAGGCGGCCGTACGCCTGCAGGGCGCGCAGGAACGTCTCCTGGAACGCGTCCTCGGCGCGCCCCGCGCCGAGGCGGCCGCGGAGCAGGCGGAGAACCGCCGCCCGGTGCTCCTCGTAGAAGCGCTCGAAGGGAGGCACGGGCACGGGCTCCATCATGGCCGGGAAACGGGGGGAAGGTCGGATTTGTGAGCATTCCGCCCCGTGAAGGCCGCCGTCGTCGGGCACGTCGAGTGGATCGAGTTCGTGGAGGTGGAGGCGGTGCCGCGGCCGGGCGAGATCGTCGCCGCCACCGCAAGCTGGGAGGAGGCGGGCGGGGGAGGCTCGGTCGCGGCCGTGCAGCTCGCGCAGCTCGCCGACACCGTGCTCTTCTTCACCGCGCTCTCGGTGGACGAGCTCGGACGGCGCGCGCGGGCGGAGCTGGAGGGGCGCGGCATCCGCGTCCACGCCTCCCGCGTGGAGGGCCGGCAGCGGCGCGGCATCGTGTTCGTGGACGCCGGCGGGGAGCGGACGATCACGGTGCTCGGGGCGAAGGCCGGGCCGCGCGGGCACGACGACTCCCTCCCCTGGTACGAGCTCGCCTCCTGCGACGCGGTCTACTTCTGCGCGGGGGACGTCGACGCGCTCCGCCGCGCGCGCCGCGCCCGCGTCCTCGTCGCCACCGCCCGCGAGCTCCCCACCCTGCGGCGCGGGGCGGTCGAGCTGGACGCGCTCGTCGGCAGCGCCGCCGACGAGGCGGAGCGCTACCGGCCCGGCGACCTCGACCCCGAGCCGCGCCTCGTCGTCACCACCTCGGGCGCTCTCGGCGGGTGGGCGCAGCCGGGCGGCCCCTTCTCGGCC